>NZ_JBJDOQ010000006.1:65970-200983 GCF_044901215.1 Stenotrophomonas sp. NPDC078853
CAGACGCCGATGATCAGGAACATCGGGATCAGCATCGCTTCGAAGAACACGTAGAACAGCATCGCGTCGGTGGCAGCGAAGATGCCGACGGTGACGCCTTCCAGGATCAGGAAGGCCGCCACGTACTGGTTCACGCGCTTGTCGATGGCACTCCAGGCGCCGATCAGCGCGAGCACGCTGACCAGCGTGGTCAGTGCGATCAGCGCGATGGCGATGCCGTCCACGCCCAGGTTGTAGCCGATGTCGTAGGCCGGGATCCAGGCGCGGGACTCGACGAACTGCAGCGCGTCGATGCCCGGGTCGTAACCGGTGAGCAGCGGGATGCTCAGGGCGAAGGTCAGCAGCGCGACACCCAGCGACGCCCAGCGGGCGGTCTGCGCATCACGGATGGCAAGGACCAGGGCGCCACCGATGATCGGCAGCCAGATGAGGACACTAAGTAGGGGCCAGTTCGACACGTTTTCTTATTCCGTACAGGTCATCAACGCAGGTAATGCATCAGCAGGCCCAGGAGGGCAATCAGGCCGATGATCATCGCGAAGGCGTAGTGATAGAGGAAACCGGATTGGGTACGACGCAGCACATTGGCTGCCACGTCCGCCCCACGTGCGACCAGGTTGACGGTGCCGTCGACGATGTTCGTGTCGAGCCAGCGTGCCACCCTGCCCAGCTTGACGCTGCCGCCGGCAAAGCCGTCGATCCACAGCGTGTCCATGCCGTACTTGTTTTCCAGCACCGACACGATCGGCGCGAAGGTCCTGCGCGCCCGGCCCGACAGGTCCGGCTTCCACAGGTAGAAGATCACGGCGAGCAGGAAGCCTGCCACGGTCAGGAAGAACGGCCAGGCCGTCATGCCATGCAGCGCGAACGCCACCGGGCCATGGAAGTGCTCGCCGAGGAAGCCCACGGTGTTCTTGGCCGGGTCGTAGAAGTCCACGATGCCGGTGAAGAAGTTGGTGGCCTGACCCTTGATGCCTTCATGGGCGTGGTGCCCGGCCCAGTCGGTGCCATGCAGCATCGGACCGATGCTGAAGAAGCCGATGATGATCGACGGGATCGCCAGCAGGATCAGCGGCAGCGTCACCACCCACGGGGTTTCATGCGGCTCATGCGGGCCATGGCCGTGACCATGGTCATCGTGGCCGTGGTCGGCATGCGCATCGGCGTGGTGCGCATCGGCGGCATGGGCATGGTCATCGTGCGCATGCGCATCGTGGCCATGGCCGTGGTCGTCGTGGGCCACGTCGCGGAAGCGTTCCTTGCCATGGAAGGTCAGGAACAGCAGGCGGAAGCTGTAGAAGCTGGTCACCAGCACGCCGCCCAGCACCGCCCAGTAGGCATAGGTCGCCACCCAGCTGCTGGACATGTGCGCGTGGATCTCGGCCGCCTCGATGATGGTGTCCTTCGAGTAGAAGCCGGAGAAGAACGGGGTGCCGACCAGGGCCAGCGTACCGATCCACATGGTGATGAAGGTGATCGGCATGTACTTGCGCAGGCCGCCCATCCTGCGCATGTCCTGCTCGTGGTGCATGGCGATGATCACCGAACCCGCACCGAGGAACAGCAGCGCCTTGAAGAAGGCGTGGGTCATCAGGTGGAACACCGCGGCCGAGTACGCCGATACGCCCAGCGCCACGGTCATGTAGCCCAGCTGGGACAGCGTGGAGTACGCGACGACGCGCTTGATGTCGTTCTGCACGATGCCGATCAGGCCGGTGAAGAACGCAGTGGTGGCACCGATGAACAGCACGAAGTTCAGCGCGGTCGGCGACAGCTCGAACAACGGCGACATGCGGGTCACCATGAAGATGCCGGCGGTGACCATGGTCGCGGCGTGGATCAGGGCCGAGATCGGGGTCGGGCCTTCCATCGAGTCCGGCAGCCAGACGTGCAGCGGCACCTGTGCCGACTTGCCCATCGCGCCGATGAACAGGCAGATGCAGATCACCGTGGCGCTGGCCCAGACGACCGGCTGTTCCAGTACCTGGATGGTGTGCAGGCCGAACAGATCGATGGAACCGGACCACACCTGGATGGCACCGTTGGCCAGCTCCGGATCCATGATCTTGGCGAACACAGTGGCGTAGTCGAGGGTGCCGAACACCCACAACACGCCGCCGATGCCGAGCAGGAAGCCGAAGTCACCGACACGGTTGACCAGGAAGGCCTTCATGTTGGCGAAGATCGCGGTCGGGCGCTTGAACCAGAAACCGATCAGCAGGTAGGACACCAGGCCCACCGCTTCCCAGCCGAAGAACAGCTGCAGGAAGTTGTTGCTCATCACCAGCGTCAGCATGGAGAAGGTGAACAACGAGATGTAGCTGAAGAAACGCTGGTAACCCGGGTCTTCTTCCATGTAGCCGATGGTGTAGATGTGCACCAGCAGCGACACGAAGGTGACCACCACCATCATCATGGCGGTGAGCTTGTCGACCATGAAACCAACGTGCGCCGAGTACTGGCCCACTTCGAAGAAGGTGTACAGGTTCTCGTTGAACGGCTGCGCGCCGCCCCACAACAGCTGGTAGAACACGTACATCGACAGGGCGCAGCTGACCGCCACGCCGAGGATGGTGATGGTCTGCGCGCCGAGGCGCCCGACCTGACGACCGAACAGGCCGGCGATGATGCTGCCGAACAGCGGTGCAAGCACCACTGCGATCAACAGACTCTTGGCGAGTGTGATTTCCATCTGTTAATCAGCCCTTCAACGAATCGACTTCGCCGACATTGATCGTTCGACGTGTACGGAACAGGGTCACCAGGATTGCCAGGCCGATGGCGGCCTCGGCGGCTGCGACGGTGAGGATGAAGAACACGAACAGCTGGCCGGCCGTGTCACCCAGTTCGCGCGAGAACCCGACGAAATTGATGTTCACCGACAGCAGCATCAGTTCGATGGACATCAGCAGGACGATGACGTTCTTCCGGTTGAGGAAAATGCCGGCCAGGCTGATGCAGAACAGCACCGCACCCAGCGCCAGGATATGGCCCAACGTGATCATGGCTTGGTCTCCTCGCCGGCTGCCGGCATATCGACGGCGGCCTTGGTGTTGCTGTGCACGAACGGCTGGTCGACGTCCATCTTGACCACGGTGAGGCGGTCACGCGACTTGACCATGGTCTGCTCGCCGGGGTTCTGCGTCTTGATGCCGGTGCGATGACGCAGGGTCAGCATCACGGCGGCGACCACCGCGACGGTCAGGATGACCGCGGCGAACTCGAACGGCAGCAGGTACTCGGTGAACAGGCTGCGGGCCAGCCAGGTGATGTTGGACGTGTCTGCGGCCAGCGCAGCGGCGTTGTCGGCCGGGAACGGGTTGACCGCCCTGCCCCGCACGCCGATCAGGGTGACGATCTGCACCAGCATCACCACCGCGACCACCAGCCCGACCGGCAGGTAACGTACCCAGCCTTCACGCAGGTTGTCGGTGTCGATGTCCAGCATCATCACCACGAACAGGAACAGCACCATCACCGCGCCGACATACACCAGCACCAGGGCCACGCCGAGGAACTCAGCGCCGACCAGGATCCAGATGCAGGCCACGGAGAAGAAGGTCAGCACCAGGCAGAGCACGGCGTTGACCGGGCTGCGCGCACTGATCACCGCCGCGGCCGAAACACCGGCTGCGATGGCGAAAACCCAGAAAGCGATATTTACCCAATCCATGTCTCGACCTCAGCGGTAAGCGGCGTCGGCGGCACGGCGCTCGGCGATTTCGGTTTCAAGCCGATCACCCAGGGCCAGCAGCTGCGGCTTGGTAACGATGTTTTCGCCACGATTCTCGAAGTGGTACTCGAGGATGTGGGTCTCCACGATCGAGTCCACCGGGCAGCTTTCTTCGCAGAAGCCACAGAAGATGCACTTGAACAGATCGATGTCGTAACGCGTGGTGCGGCGGGTGCCGTCCTCGCGCTTGGCCGAATCGATGGTGATGGCCAGTGCCGGGCAGACCGCTTCGCACAGCTTGCAGGCGATGCAGCGCTCTTCACCGTTGGGATAACGGCGCAGGGCGTGCAGGCCGCGGAAGCGCGGGGACTGCGGGAACTTCTCCATCGGGTACATCATGGTGTACTTCGGCTTGAAGCTGTACTTCAGCGTCAGCCACAGCCCGGCCAACAGCTCCAGCAGCAGCAGGCTCTTGAAGTAATGGGTAATCCTGTTCATTACGTTAGACACCCTTTTGAATCACGCCGAAGAACACCATCAAGGCGGTGACCGCGATCCAGAAAATGGTCAGCGGGATGAAGACCTTCCAGCCCAGCCGCATGATCTGGTCATAGCGGAAGCGCGGGAAGCTGGCACGGAACCAGATGTAGGCGCTGGCGAAGAAGAACACCTTGATGAACAGCCACGGCCAGCCACCGGTCCAGATCCAGTCGATGAACGGCGAGATCGCGCCCGGGTTCACCCAGCCCTGGATCGGGCTCAACCAGCCACCGAGGAAGAAGATCGCGATCAGGAAGCTGATCAGGATCATGTTCGCGTATTCGGCCAGGAAGAACAGCGCGAAGGCACCGCCGGAGTATTCCACCATGTGGCCGGCGACGATTTCCGATTCGCCCTCCACCACGTCGAACGGCGCGCGGTTGGTTTCGGCCACGCCGGACACCCAGTACACGACGAAAAGCGGGAACAGCGGCAGCAGGAACCAGTCCAGGAAGCCGGAGTTGCCGGCCTGCGCCATCACGATGCCGGTCAGGTTGAGGCTGCCCGAGGCGATCATCACGCCGACCAGGGCAAAGCCCATGGCGATTTCGTAGCTGATCATCTGCGCCGAGGCGCGCATCGCACCGAGGAAGGCGTACTTCGAGTTGGATGCCCAACCGGCCAGGATGATGCCGTACACGCCCAGCGAGGTCATCGCCAGCAGGTACAGCAGGCCGGCGTTGGCGTTGGACAGCACCAGCTGCGCATCGAAGGGCACCACCGACCAGGCCGCGAAGGCCGGTGCCAGGGTGATCAACGGCGCCAGCAGGAACAACACCTTGTGCGCGTTGGCCGGCTGCAGCACTTCCTTGAACAGCAGCTTGAAGACGTCGGCGAAGGCCTGGAAGATGCCCATGCCCACGTACATCGGGCCGTGGCGAACGTGCATCCAGCCGATCAGCTTGCGTTCCCAGACCACGTAGAAGGCCACCGAAATGATCACCGGCATGGTGATCACCAGGATCTTCAGGATGATCCACAGCAGGGCGCCGATCTCACCAAGGCCAAGCAGCCACTGGTGCAGCGGGTCCACTGCGTTCAACAGCAATTCGTTCATGCAGCCACCACCGTTACGCGTGCGGCGCCCAGCGGTGCGGTTGCACCGTGGCCCGATTCAATCCAGACCGAACCCGCGGCGACGCGGGCGTCGACCACCACCGGCAGCGTGGCGCGGCCGGCCTCGGTGCCGACCTTGGCCATCTGGCCTTCCTGCAGCTGCAGGCGGGCGGCATCGGTGGCATTGAGCACGATGCGCGGGGCGGTGTTGAGCGGATGCGACTGCAGGGCCGGTGCACGACGGACCACCGCGTCGGTGCGGTAGATCGCCGCAGTCGAAGCGACTTCCAGGCCTTCGCCGGCCACGGGAGCGGCCGACGAAGCGGCGACGGTCACGCTCACCGGTGCCAGGCTGGCGCGCAGGCCGGCCAGGTCGATGAACTCGAAACCGGCCAGTGCCATTTCGCCACCCAGGGCGCGCAGCACGCGCCAGCCCTCGCGGGCCTCACCCGGCAGCTTGCCGCCGGCGCGTGCCGACTGCGAGCGACCATCGAGATTGGTCAGCGTAGCGTCGATTTCCGGCAGTGCGCCGATCGGCAGGATCACGTCGGCGACATCGCGGGTGGAGGCGCAGGCGAACTGGCTGAAGGCCACTACCTGGGCACCGGCCAGCGCCTTGCGGGCGGCGGGGGCGTCGGCGAAATCCAGGCCCGGCTCCAGGCCGTAGACGACGTAGGCCTGGCGCGGCTGCGCCAGCATGCCCGCCACATCCTTGCCGGCCGGCAGCACGCCGGCGCGGGTCAGGCCGATGGCGTTGGCGCCCTGCGGGATACGGCACAGCCTGGCACCGGTTGCAGCGGCGAAATCACGCGCAGCGGCGCGGATCGCAGCGGCCTGCGGGTGGTTTTCGGCGATGCCACCGACGATGAGCACGGTGTTGCGACCGCCCTGCACCGCCGAACGCAGGTCTGCGTTTTCCAGCGCGCCGGCGAAGGTCGACGGGGCGACGATCTGCTTGCTGGCGATGCCGAAAGCGAAGTCGAAATCGACCGGGTTGACCACGTGGATCTTCGCGCCATTGCTGGTCTGCGCCTTGCGCAGGCGGGCATGCAGCAGCGGAAGTTCGTGACGGATGTTGCTGCCCAGCACCACGATCTGGTCGGCGCCTTCGATTTCGGCCAGCGGCAGCCCGAACACTTCGGCGGTGGAGGCGTCGGAGAAGTCGCGGTTGTTGATGCGGTGGTCGATGTTGGTCGAACCCAGGCCCGATGCCAGGCGGGCCAGCAGCGCGCCCTCCTCGTTCGAGGTGGACGGGTGTACCAGCACGCCCAGGGCGTCGCCCTGGTGGGCCTTCAGGATGTCGGCGGCGGCAGCCAGGCCTTCGGCCCAGCTCACTTCCTTCCACTCACCATTGACCTTGCGCAGCGGCTTGACCGCACGGTCTTCGCTGTACAGGCCCTGGTGCGAGTAGCGGTCACGATCGGACAGCCAGCATTCGTTGACCAGCTCGTTGTCGCGCGGCACGGTGCGCAGCACTTCGCCGCGACGCACGTGCAGGAACAGGTTGGAGCCCATCGCATCGTGGTAGCCCAGCGATTCGCGCGCGGTCAGTTCCCACGGACGCGCACGGAACTGGAACACCTTGTTGGTCAGCGCGCCCACCGGGCACACATCCACCACGTTGCCGGACAGCTCGGTGGTCAACGGCTTGCCGTCGTAGGTGCCGATCTGCAGGTTCTCACCGCGGTACATGCCGCCCAGTTCATAGGTGCCGGCCACGTCGGCGGTGAAGCGGACGCAGCGGGTGCACTGGATGCAGCGGGTCATCTCGGTGGCCACCAGCGGCCCCATGTCCTCGTCCACCACCACGCGCTTGCGCTCGTTGAAGCGGCTGACCGAACGGCCATAGCCCAGCGATACGTCCTGCAGCTCGCACTCACCGCCCTGGTCGCAGACCGGGCAGTCCAGCGGATGGTTGATGAGCAGGAACTCCATCACCGAACGCTGGAACTTCAGCGCTTTCTCGCTGCGGGTGGCAACCTTCATGCCATCCATCACCGGCGTGGCGCAGGCAGGCGCCGGCTTCGGCGACTTCTCCACGTCCACCAGGCACATCCGGCAGTTGGCGGCGATCGGCAGCTTCTCGTGGTAGCAGAAGCGCGGGATCGGGATGCCTGCCTTGTCGGCGGCCTGGATGATCATCGAACCCTTGGGCACCACCAGCGACTGGCCGTCGATTTCGACGGTCACGTGGTCCGGTGGCACGTTGGGCGTTACGGGTTGCGCGCTCATGCGGCAGCAGCCTCCACCTTCTTGCCGTCAACCATCGAATGACCGTTGACGATGTAGTACTCGAATTCGTCCCAGAACTGGCGCAGGAAACCCTGGATGGGCCATGCCGCCGCTTCACCGAACGCACAGATGGTGTGGCCTTCGATCTGGCCGGCCACGGCCTTCAACTGGTGCAGGTCTTCCATCGTGGCCTTGCCGGCGACGATGCGCTCCAGCACCCGGTGCATCCAGCCGGTGCCTTCACGGCACGGGGTGCACTGGCCACAGGATTCCTTGTGGAAGAACTGGCTGATGCGGCAGGCGAACTTGACGCAGCACACGCTGTCATCCAGCACCACGATGGCGCCCGACCCCAGGCCGGTGCCGAGTGCACGCAGGGTGTCGTAGTCCATCTGCAGGCCCTTCAGCTCGTCGGCCTTCAGCACCGGCATCGACACGCCGCCCGGGACCGCGCCCTTCAGCGTGCGGCCCGGCTTCAGGCCGCCGGCCATTTCCAGCAGCTCGTCGAAGGTGGTGCCCAGCGGCACCTCGAAGTTGCCCCCCTTCTGCACGCAGCCGGACACCGAGAAGATCTTCGGCCCGCCGTTCTTGGTCAGCGACAGGCCCTGGAACCATTCCGGTCCATTGCGGATGATCGCCGGCACCGAGGCATAGGTCTCGGTGTTGTTGATGGTGCTGGGCTTGCCGTACAGGCCGAAGTTCGCCGGGAACGGCGGCTTGTAGCGCGGCTGGCCCTTCTTGCCTTCCAGCGATTCCATCAGCGCGGTCTCTTCGCCGCAGATGTAGGCGCCGGCGCCCAGCGCACCGTAGATGTCGATGTCCACGCCGCTGCCGAGGATGTCCTTGCCCAGCCAGCCGTTGGCGTACGCGTCGGCCAGGGCCTGTTCGAAGTTCTCGAACGGCTCGTGGTGGAACTCGCCACGCAGGTAGTTGTAGCCCACGGTGCTGCCGGTGGCGTAGCAGGCGATCGCCATGCCTTCCACCACCGAATGCGGGTTGTAACGCAGGATGTCGCGGTCCTTGCAGGTACCCGGCTCGGATTCATCCGAATTGCACAGGATGTACTTCTGCATCGTGCCCTTGGGCATGAAGGACCACTTCAGTCCGGTCGGGAAACCGGCGCCGCCACGGCCGCGCAGGTTGGACTGCTTGACCATCTCGATGACCTGCTCCGGCGGGATCTTCTCTTCGAGGATCTTGCGCAGGGCGGCATAACCACCGGTCTTGAGGTAGCTTTCGTACGACCACGGGGTGTCGTAATGCAGGGTGGTGTAGACCACCTGGTGCGGCAACGGTGCGGGACCGACCGGACCACTGGGTGCGTGATGATGTGCCATGGCTTACTCCAACCCGTCCAGCAGCTCGTCGACTTTCTCGACGGTCAGGCGCTCGTGGTAATGGCCGTTGATGACCATCATCGGTGCACCGGCACAACCGGCCAGGCACTCTTCTTCGCGCTTGAGATAGATACGTCCGTCAGCGGTGGACTGACCGGTGCGGCAACCGAGTTTCTTCTCGGCATGCGCGACCAGGTCTTCGGCACCGTTCAACCAGCAGCTGATGTTGGTGCAGAACGCCACGTTGTGGCGACCGACCTTCTCCAGCTCGAACATCGAGTAGAAGCTGGCGACCTCGTAGGCCCACACCGGCGGCAGGTCCAGGTACTTGGCCACCCCGGCGATCAGCTCGTCGGTCAGCCAGCCGGCATTCTGCTCCTGCGCGGCGTGCAGGCCCTGCAGCACGGCCGAGCGCTTGCGGTCCGGCGGGAACTTGGACAGCCAGTGATCGATGTGAGCACGGGTCTTGTCGCTCAGCACCACCATCGGATCGACGTCGCGCGCCGCCTCGAAATTACCTGTCGCCTTCATCGGCCGACCTCAGCGAAATGCATGTCTTGGAATTCCATATGCTGCGGCGCCGGCTTGCGCCGGCTGCCTGCAGGAAAGAGGGTCAGATCGGCCGGGTTCACCGGTCGACCTCGCCGAACACCAGGTCGTAGGTACCGATCATCGCCACCACGTCGGCCAGCATGTGGCCGCGCACGATCGAATCGATCGAGGACAGGTGGGCGAAGCCCGGCGCACGCAGGTGCACGCGGAACGGCTTGTTGGCGCCGTCGGACATCAGGTAGCAGCCGAACTCACCCTTCGGCGCTTCGACGGCGGCATAGGTTTCGCCGGCCGGCACGCAGTAGCCTTCACTGAACAGCTTGAAGTGGTGGATCAGCGCTTCCATGTCGTCCTTCATCGCCTCGCGGGACGGCGGCGCGACCTTGAAGTTGTTGACGATCACCGGGCCCGGATTGGCCTTCAGCCACGCTACGCACTGCTTGATGATGCGGTTGGACTCGCGCATTTCGGCCACGCGGCACAGGTAGCGGTCGTAGCAGTCGCCTTCCTTGCCCAGCGGGATGTCGAAATCGACGGCATCGTACTTGGCGTACGGACGCTTCTTGCGCAGGTCCCAGGCAACGCCCGAACCCCGCAGCATCACGCCGGTCATGCCCCACTGGTGGGCCAGCTCCGGGGTGACCACTCCGATGCCGACGGTACGCTGCTTCCAGATGCGGTTGTCGGTGAGCAGGGTTTCGTACTCGTCGACGCGGCCCGGGAATTCGTTGGTGAAGTTCTCGATGAAATCGAGCAGCGAGCCTTCGCGCGATGCGTTCAGCTGCTTCAGGGCGTTGCCCTTGTGCCAGCGCGATTCCTTGTACTTCGGCATGTGGTCCGGCAGGTCGCGGTAGACGCCGCCCGGACGGTAGTACGCCGCGTGCATGCGGGCGCCGGACACTGCTTCGTAGCAGTCCATCAGCTCTTCGCGCTCACGGAAGGCGTACAGCATCACCGCCATCGCACCCAGGTCGAGCGCGTTGGAGCCCAGCCACATTAGGTGGTTCAGGATGCGGGTGATCTCGTCGAACATGGTGCGGATGTACTGCGCACGCTCCGGCGCTTCGATCCCCATCAGGGTCTCGATGGCACGCACGTAAGCGTGCTCGTTGCACATCATCGACACGTAATCCAGGCGGTCCATGTAACCGATGGACTGGTTGAACGGCTTGGATTCGGCCAGCTTTTCGGTGCCACGGTGCAGCAGGCCGACGTGCGGGTCGGCACGCATGATGGTTTCGCCGTCCATTTCCAGGATCAGGCGCAGCACACCGTGCGCGGCCGGATGCTGGGGGCCGAAATTCATTGTGTAATTGCGGATTTCCTGCCGGTTCTCGGCAGCGTTGCTGGCGAAGGCGCCGTGCGCCTGTTCGACCGGCTTGATGACCTGTGCACTCACTTCATTGCCTCCTGCGAACGCTCGCCGGCTGCGGTCTGCAGGCGGGCGTCGTCACGGATCACGCGCGGCACGCCGACGCGCGGCTCCACCGAGGTGACCGGCTCATAGACCACGCGCTTCTTCTCTTCGTCGTAACGCACTTCGACGTTGCCGATCAGCGGGAAGTCCTTGCGGAACGGATGGCCGACGAATCCGTAGTCGGTCAGGATGCGGCGCAGGTCCGGGTGGCCTTCGAAGATGACACCGAACAGATCGAACGCTTCGCGCTCGAACCAGTTCAGGCCCGGCCACACGTCGGTCAGCGAACGCACGACCGGCAGGCCCTCGTTCGGAGCGAAGCAGCGCAGGTGCAGCATCAGGTTGTGCTGGTACGAACGCAGCTGCGCGACCACGGCAAAGCGCTGGGTCGGCATGTGCTGCGGCTGTGCGCCGCCGGCATCTTCTTCGCTGGGGAATTCACCCCAGGCAAAGCGGCCCGCGCCCTTGCCTTCGACACCGCGGCTGAAGCCCTGCGAGGACACGTCAGCGGTGTCCCATTCGTCAGAGCCGTAACCGAGGTAATCCACGCCGCACAGGTCGACGGACTGCTCGAAACCAAATTCGTCACGCAACGCGAGCGCGGTGGCGTGCCAATCCGAGGCAGGCACTTCCAGCGTCACTTCGCCGCGGGGTTCGACCACGATGACCTTGCCGCCGGTGAAGCGGGCGGAAAGTCGGTCGATGAAGGATGCTTGCTCTGCCATGGGGGCTTGGCGCGCTCTTGTAGTGTGGAAGGGTCAGCGGGCGATGGTCTGCGTACGCCAGATCTTCTTCTGCAGCTGCAGGATCCCGTACACCAGCGCTTCGGCGGTTGGCGGGCAGCCCGGGACGTAGATGTCCACCGGCACCACGCGATCGCAACCGCGAACAACCGAATAGGAGTAATGGTAGTAGCCGCCACCGTTGGCGCAGCTCCCCATCGAGATGACCCACTTCGGGTCCGGCATCTGGTCGTAGACCTTGCGCAGCGCCGGGGCCATCTTGTTGACCAGCGTACCGGCCACGATCATCACGTCGGACTGGCGCGGCGACGGGCGGAACACCACGCCGTAACGGTCCAGGTCCAGGCGCGCGGCACCGGCGTGCATCATTTCAACGGCGCAGCAGGCCAGGCCGAAGGTCATCGGCCACATCGAACCGGTACGGGCCCAGTTCAACAGGGCATCGACGCTGGTGGTGACATAGCCCTTTTCCAGCAGCGGATTATCGCCAGCCGGTCGCAGGATGTCGTCAACCCGCCCTTCCGGGGTGGGGTTGTTCATCAGGCCGTCGAGAGTTTGGATCACTCCCATTCCAGCGCTCCCTTCTTCCAGACGTAAATGAAGCCGAGGAACAGCATGCCCACGAACAGGCCCATGGTGACCAGCGAACGCGCGCCGAGCTCCATGAAGACCTGGGTCCAGGGCACGATGAAGATGATTTCCAGATCGAAGACGATGAACTGGATCGCGATCAGGTAATAACGCACGTCGAACTTCATGCGTGCGTCTTCAAAAGCCTCGAAGCCGCATTCGTACGGCGAGAGCTTCTGCAGATCGGGACGGCGTGGGCCGAGGAATCGTCCAATCAGCATCAGCGTGATGCCGATACCGGTAGCGACGATCAGAAACAGCAGAGACGGCAAATATTCGGCCAGCACAGCGATTCTCTCTTGCCTCTGCCGCCGCGCCTGCAGGCGCTTTGGCATGGGGGAGTGGACGGGGACAACGCTACCCGGCGCAGAGCGCGCCGGACGTACCCGCTTTACTTACTAAATGGTGCCCAAGAGGGGACTCGAACCCCTACGACCTAAGTCGCTACCACCTCAAGGTAGTGCGTCTACCAATTCCGCCACCTGGGCTTACGATCACGCTGGACTATCCATCCAGTGCGCGGCGTATTGTAACCGTCTTCAGTCTTTCTGGGAGCCTTCCGGCTGCTTTTCTTCGCCAGAATTTGAAGATTCCGCCTGAGCCGGCACAGTCGCGGCCGGAACCGGCTGCTGGGTAGGCTGCTGCACCGGCACCGGATCGGCCGCCGGCACGCTGGCCGGACGCTCACCCGCTGGTGCAGCCGGGACGCTGGCGGCCGGCGCGGCCATCAGGCCGAGGCCCTGCTGCTCGGCCGGGCGGCTGCCATGGCCGGCATACCACGCCATGAACAGGCTGATGCCAAAAAACACCACGGCCAGCCACTTGGTGGACTTGGACATGAAGTTGGACGCACCACGCGCGCCGAACACCGTGCCCGAGGCGCCGGCACCAAAGCCCGAGCCAGCGGCGGCACCGGAACCACGCTGCATCAGGATCAGCGCGATCATGGCCACTGCGACCAGCACGTAAACGACATTGAGGATCAACATCAGCATCTGGAATCCGTCCTCGGACTACTTCTAATCAGGTTGCAGCCGCCGCCTGGGCGATGGCCAGAAAATCGGCGGCCACCAACGAGGCGCCACCCACCAGCCCGCCATCGACGTCGGGCTGTGCGAACAGCTCGGCGGCATTGTCAGGCTTCACGCTGCCACCGTAAAGGATGGTCAGGGAATCGGCGATTCTAGCATCCACCTTGGCCACTTCGCCACGGATGAAGGCATGCACCTGCTGGGCCTGCTCCTTGCTGGCGGTGCGCCCGGTGCCGATCGCCCAGACCGGCTCGTAGGCCACCACGGCGTTTTCGAAGCCCTGCCCGCCGACCAGCGCCAGCACCGGAGCCAGCTGGCTGGCGATCACCACTTCGGTCTGGCCGGCTTCGCGCTGCTCCAGGGTCTCGCCCACGCACAGCACCGGCACCAGGCCGGCATGCAGCGCGGCGGCGAACTTGCGCGCGACCAGCTCACTGCTCTCGTGATGGTACTGGCGGCGCTCGGAATGCCCGACCAGGCCATAACGGGCCCCCACTTCGTGCAGCATGCTGGCCGAGACTTCGCCGGTGTAGGCGCCCTTCTCGTTGCTGCTGACGTCCTGGGCACCAAAGGCAACGGCGGTATCGGCGAAATCATCGGCGAGCTCGCCGAGGTACGGCAGCGGCGGCAGGATCACCAGCTCGACCCCCTGCTCCGGCGCCCCGTTGGCGATGTCGGTGACCAGGGTGGTGGCGAACTCACGGGTTCCGTGCAGTTTCCAGTTTCCGGCGACGATCTTGCGGCGCATGGGCGATGGCTCCGTTTCGTATCAGCCGGACATGATAACGAATGAAATTACCCGCCGTTGGGCCGTAACCGGTTACATCGTGTCTGCGGGTAGTCGAACGGGTGAGACCCCCTCGCGGCTGGCTTGAGAGCTGGAGCTGCGGGTGGGCCGGGCCGCCAGCCGCGTAATAAAAGAAAGAAAAGCGGTAGCGCCGACCCATGGTCGGCGAGCGCAGCGGGCCTTTGGCGGAAACATTCCGCCGACCATGGGTCGGCGCTACCAAGGCCGCCGTGGACCTGTCGAAGGCGGGGCGGGGCGGCGTGTCCTGCACAGCCACCCCGCCCCGCCAACACACAGCCCTGCAGCCTTTGACGCTGCCGTGACGTTAGCTGATTGCCGGCCAGCGGCCAGTACTACTTCAGTTTGATTTCGCGCAGGCGCTCTTCGAGGAAGCCGTGGGCGGTGATCGGCTCCGGATACCGGCTCGGATTTTCCGGGGTGATGCACGAGGGCAGCACGTCGATCAGGTAATCCGGGTTCGGATGCAGGAAGAACGGCACCGAATAACGCGGCTGGCGCGCCAGCTCGCCCGGCGGATTGACCACGCGGTGGATGGTCGAGGGATACACATGATTGGTCAGCCGCTGCAGCATGTCGCCGATGTTGACCACGATGGTGTCCGCATCCGAAGTGAACGGCACCCACTTGCCATCATGCGACTGCACTTCCAGGCCGGCGGCACTGGCGCCGACCAGCAGCGTGATGAAGTTGATGTCGCCATGCGCGCCCGCGCGCACGTTGGGAATGTCGTCGGTGGTGATCGGCGGGTAGTGGATCGGACGCAGGATCGAATTGCCGTTGTTGGTCTTGTCGGCGAAGAAATCCTGCGGCAGCCCGATGTGCAGCGCCAAGGCAGACAGCACCCGCGAACCCAGGTGGTCCAACGCCTGGTACAACGCATAGCCCCGCTCACGGAACTCCGGCACTTCGCTCGGCCACAGGTTCGGCGCCATCACCTCGCGGTATTTGGAATCATCGGGAATCTCGCGCCCGATGTGCCAGAACTCCTTCAGGTCGAAGTGGCTGGAGCCCTTCGCTGTTTCCACGCCGAACTGGGTATAGCCACGCGCGCCGCCGCTGCCGGCGACGTGGTAACGGCGCTTGACCTCTTCCGGAAGCGCGAAAAAGGCCTTGAAGACGTCGTAGGCCGCGTCGATGTCGGCCTGCGGAATGCCATGGTTGCGGATGCCGGCGAAGCCCCACTGGCGGTAGGCGGCGCCCAGCTCGGCCACGAAGGCCTCGCGGTCGCTGTCGAAGCGGGTGATATCGAGGGTGGGGATCTGGCTCACAACGGTACCTGGTTGGTCATGGGTCTGGACAGCGGCAAACGCTGCCTACGGGCCGCGTTCCGCGCCTGCATTGTGACAGATCAGGCTGCGGCACGTTGCCTCCCAGGCGGCCTCAGGCGCGCCGCCACCATGTCGCATCAGGCCCGACGGCCCACGCCGGGCACCCCTCCGACCCGGCCGATATCGTCCCTGTATGTCGCAGTGAACATCGTTGATCTCCAGCGCACGTTCCGCCGCTCGAGCACCCGCATCTTCCGCGTCACGCTGGCCTCCCTGCCCCATCGCGTGCACTGGCTCCACATGCAACGTCCCCTGCGCATTCTGCATACCGAAGCGGCGATGGGCCTGGGTGGCCAGGAGATCTACATCTTCCGCCACATGATCGCCATGCGGGCGCGCGGCCATGATGTCTCGCTGCTATGCCAGCCAGGCGCTCGGCTGGGCGCATTGGCGCAAGCCAATGGATTCATGGTGCACCGGCTGCGGATGGGCGGATTGGTCCGGCTGCTGCGGGGAATCGACCAGGTAGCCGCGCTGGTAAGGTCGCATCGCTTCGACGTAGTGAACACGACCAGCCGCCGTGACGCCCTTATCGCCGCGGCCGGTGCGCGTCTGGCGCGCGCGCCGCTGGTGGTGCGCTCACGCCACCTGATGAGCCCGGTGAACTCGCTGTTGACCTACACCGGCCTGCCCCATCGGGTGCTGACCGTCAGCCGTTTCGTGAAGCAGCAGCTGGTGGCGCGGGGCATCCAGGAGGGGCACATCGGCGTGGTACCGCCCATCGCGATGCCGCCGCAATGGCATGGCGTGCGCGGACCGGATCCTTGGCAGTGCCTGCAGGATACCCGCGCCCGGGTGCGGGCCGAGCTTGGATTCCACACCGGTGATGTGGTGGTCGGCTGCGTCGCGGTGCTTCGTCGCCCGAAGGGCCACATGGACCTGCTGCGCGCCATCGCGCCGCTCTGCCACGCCCATCCCTGGCTTCACCTGGCGGTGATCGGAGATGGCGAGCCGGTCATGACCGAACTGCGCACCGCCAGCCAGCGGCTGGGGCTGCAGCGGCAGGTGCATCTGCTGGGCCACCGTTCCGATGCGCAGCGTCTCATGGCAGGACTGGACGTGTTCGCCTTGGCCACGCACAAAGAGGCGGCCGGCACCGTATTCCTGGAGGCCGCCTTCGTCGGCGTGCCCATCGTGGCCACGCGCGTTGGCGGCGTGCCGGAGATGGTGCGCGAAGGTGACAACGCACTGCTGGTCGAGCCGGGCGATCCAACCGCATTGACCACGGCCCTGCAATGCCTGGTCGAGCAGCCGGGGCTGCGCAGGCGGATGGGCCGTGCCGGCTGGGACTGGATGCGCAGCGACGACCGATTCAGCCCCGTCGGGCACTGCCGCGCGACGGAAGCCTGCTACTACCAATGGTTGGAGGAACTTGGACATGCGTAGGGCCCGCAGCGTGCCGGTGTTGATGCACCATCATGTCAGCCCTTCACCGGGGATGATCACCGTGTCCCCGGCGAACTTCGAAAGCCAGATCGCATGGCTCGCCGACACCGGCTGGACGTCGTTGACACTGGATCAGTACGCCGGCTTCCTGGCCGGCAAGCCGGTCCCGCGCAAGTCCATCGTCATCACCTTCGACGACGGTTATCTGGACAACTGGGTGTACGCCCACCCGATCCTGCAGGCACATGGCATGCACGCCGTGGTCTTCGTCGTTACCGGCTGGATGGGCCAGGGACCGGCACGTCCGCACGCGGGCCATTCCGGCTCATTGCTGCCCGCCACGCCGGACCATCGTGGATGCGAAGACGCGATATTCCGCCAAGGGCAGGCCGACCAGGTGATGATGCGCTGGGACGAGGCACGCGCGGCCATCGCCGCCGGCACCTTCGAAGTGCATTGCCACACGCACTCGCACACGCGCTGGCTGCAGCGGCAGGACCTGGACCGCAGCCAGCGTAGAAGCGGGCTGGATGCCGATCTGGCCAAAGCACGCCAGGTGCTGCAGCAGGAACTGGGCAGCGCCTCGGACACACTGTGCTGGCCCTACGGCGACTTCGACGCGGACCACGTGGAGATCGCCCGCGCGCACGGATTCCGTTACCTGCATACAACGCACCCGTTCGGCCGCAACCGCATCGGGGGCGACGCCGGCCACATCTATCGCTTCGCCGTGCGCGACCGCCCGGCCGGGTGGCTGCGCAGGCGCATTGCCTGCAGCTACCTGCCCGCACTGGCCCCCCTGTTCAACGGCTTCAAGGCCCGTCGCAAGGGCCTGCCCGCCGGCCCCTGAGCGCCGCCTACCGGCAGCGGGCATCGGCGCAGCGATACAAGCCGATACAATGCGCCCCCGCCACGACAGACGCCTGCGTGCCGTCCTCCCCTGCACGATGAACCCCTCGATGTCTGCACGCCCCTCTTCCGCCACCCCCTCCCTGCGGTGGCAGCGCCTCGCATGGGCGAGCTTGATGACCGCCGTAGGCGCTGTGCTGGCGATCGGCATCAGCGCGACCAACATCCCGTGGACGGCCAATCCCGGCGGAATGCTCGGCAGGCTGTACCTGGCCCTGGCCGTACCCGGTCATTTCCTTGCCTTCGGCGCGCTGGTGATGCTGCCGGCGCTGCTGGTCGGCCTGTGGACGCGCAGCGCGCGGCCGCTCACGATCACGGCGGTGGTCATGCAGGGCCTGTGGCTGTGCCTGCTGATGGTGGATGCGAAGGTCTTTGCGCTGTACCGCTTCCACCTCAATGCGATGGTGCTGAACATGGTGTTCGGCGGCGCAATGCAGGACCAGGTCAGCCTGTCCTGGAGCAACTGGCTGCAGATCGCCAGCGTGGTCATGGCGGTGTTCGCTGCCCAGGCGCTGCTGGCCTGGGGCTGCTGGCGGCTGCTGCCGCCGCGTCCGCGTCGCGCCTGGGTGCTGGGCGGATGGACGGCAGCGGCCGTGCTGATGACTGCGGGCCAGATCGCCACGGCCTACTACGACGCGCGCGGCGAACGCGCGGTGGTCAGCCAGTGGGCCTACCTGCCGTGGGCGCAGCCGATCACCGCCAAGCGGCAGATGCGTGCGATGGGCGTGCCGGTGGTCGATCGCGCCGCCACGCTGACCGATCCGAAGCTCAGTGAACTGGCCTACCCGACCGCCCCGCTGCGTTGCCAGAGCCACCGGCGACCGAACGTGCTGGTGGTAGTGCTGGAATCGCTGCGCGTCGACGCACTGGATCCGCAGGCGATGCCCGGCACCTGGGCGCTGGCCCGGCAATCGCAGGTGTTCGAGCGCCATTACAGCACTGGCAACGCCACCCGTTTCGGCCTGTTCGGTCTGCTGTACGGCCTGCCCGGCGGCTACTGGCAGCCGATGCTGGCCGAGCAGCGGGGCTCGGTTTTGTTCGACGTGCTCAAGCAACAGGGCTATGCGATGTACCTGCATGGCAGCGCGCCGCTGTACAGCCCGGAGTTCGACCGCACCGCCTTCGCCGACGTGCGGGAGCTGCTGCAGACCGCACCGGCGGCACTCAGCGTCGCCGAACGTGACCGCCACGTGGTCGACACGCTGCGTGCGGAAATCAGCGCGACCCCCTCCGGCACGCCGTGGTTCGGCTTCGCCTTCCTCGACGCCACGCATGCGCCGTACCACCTGCCCAAAGGCTACCCCGCGCTGGACACGCCGATGGCAAAGGACATCAACTTCCTGGCGCTGGACCAGGACCACGATGCCACCCCGGAGCGCAATCGCTACCGCACCGCCGTCCACTATGCGGACAGTATGGTCAGCCAGTTGCTGCAGTCACTGCGCGAAGCCGGCGTGGAGGACAACACCATCGTGCTGGTCACCGGCGACCACGCCGAAGAATTCAACGACCTCGGCCTGAACTACTGGGGCCACAACGGCAATTTCTCCGACTTCCAACTGCAGGTGCCGTTCGTGCTGCATTGGCCGGGAATGACGGCATCGCGGCAGGCGCGCATCAGTTCGCATGAGGACTGGGTGCCCACGCTGATGCGGCATGCACTGGGCTGCGAAAATCCGCTGGAAGACTTCAGCACCGGCCAGGACCTGCTTGCACCGGCACCGATGGCACCGCGTTCGCTGCTGGTGGAAAGCTGGTCGCAGCGTGGCATCCGCCAGGGTCCGGATACCTATGTGTTCGATAAATTCGGCAACAGCACGGCACTGGGGCCTGACTACCTGCCGTTGCCCGTGCAGCAGCCGGACAGCAGCGGCCTGCGCGAGGCCTGGGACGAACTGACCCGGTTCCGCCGGCGCTGAGGCATCCCCTGCACACTCCGCGCGCCGCCGATGCCCGGCGGCGCCGCGGAACGGGGTCAGGCCGCAGCAGCGGCCTTCACTGCATCGGACAAACGATCCAGCGTTTCCTGCATCAGCGTGGCCTCGTCGGCCTCTACGGTCACCCGCACCACCGGTTCAGTGCCGGACGGGCGCAGGAACGCGCGGCCGCGGCCGGCCACCGCCTGCTGCGCCTGCAGGAGCGCCTGCTGCACGCTTGCAGCCTGTACGGTGGCCTTGGCCGACACGTTGCCGAGCCGCACATTGACTGTTTTCTGCGGCACCCGGGACAGCGGCTGCAGGGCTTCCCGCAGGCTCTGCCCGCTGCGGCGCAGTTCAACCAGCACCTGCAGCGCACTGACGATGGCATCGCCGGTGGTGGCGCGATCCAGGCACAGAAGATGCCCCGACGCTTCACCGCCGAGCACGCCGCCGCCTTCCACCAGCGCCTGGTGCACGTAGCGGTCGCCGACGTTGCTGCGCACGAACGGAATCTGCAGCTTTTCCAGTGCCTGTTCCAGCCCGAAGTTGGTCATCAGCGTGCCCACCACGGGACCGCGCAGGCGACCATCGGCCTGCCAGGCGCGGGCCAGGATGAACAGCAGGTCATCGCCATCGACCGGGTTGCCCTGGTCGTCGGCCATCAGCACCCGGTCACCGTCACCGTCGAAGGCAATGCCCAGGTCGGCACCGGTTTGGCGAACCTTGGCAGCCAGGTTGTCGATGTGCGTCGAGCCGACGCCGTCATTGATGTTGACCCCGTCCGGCGCCGCGCCGATGGCGATCACCTCCGCCCCCAGCTCGCGGAACAGCAGCGGTGCGATGTGGTACGTCGCGCCATGCGCGCAGTCCAGCACCAGCCGGACCCCGCGCAGGTCGAAGTCGCGCGGCACGCTGGCCTTGCAGAATTCGATGTAGCGGCCGATCGCCTCGCGCGCACGCATCGCCTTGCCCAGCTTTTCCGATTCGGCGGTGGTGAACGGCTCATCGATGCCCGCTTCCAGCGCCATTTCGGTGGCGTCGTCCAGCTTCTCGCCCTGGGCGGAAAAGAACTTGATGCCGTTGTCATGGTGTGGGTTGTGCGAGGCGCTGATCACGATGCCGGCGTCAGCCCCCAGCGTTCGGGTCAGGAAGGCAACAGCCGGCGTGGGCATCGGCCCCAGCAACTGCACGTCCACGCCCGCAGCAACCAATCCCGCTTCCAGCGCCGCTTCGAACATGTAGCCGGAAATGCGCGTGTCCTTGCCGATGACGACGATCGGGCGACGGTTGCCCGCCGCCTGCTGGGCCAGCAGCACGCGACCGAACGCATTGCCCAGCCGCAGTACGAAATCAGCCGAGATCACGCCCTGGCCGACCCGGCCACGGATACCGTCGGTGCCGAAATACCTGCGCGTTCCCATCAGGCCTCCGTCGGCGCAGGTTCGCGGCGCATCATCGCCAGAAGCTCGGAGAGCCGGTCGCGCAGCTCGCGACGATCACAGATCTGGTCGATGGCACCGTGTTCGAGCAGGAACTCCGAGCGCTGGAAGCCTTCCGGCAGTTTCTCGCGCACGGTCTGCTCGATCACGCGCGGGCCGGCGAAGCCGATCAGCGCCTGCGGCTCGGCGATGTTGATGTCGCCGAGCATCGCGAACGATGCCGACACGCCCCCGGTGGTGGGATGGGTCAGCACCGAAATATACGGCAGGCCAGCAGCGCGCAGCTTGCCCAGCGCCGCAGAGGTCTTGGCCATCTGCATCAACGAGAACAGACCTTCCTGCATGCGCGCGCCGCCGCTGGCGGAGAAGCAGATGTAGGGTGCACCGATCTCCAGCGCGGTTTCCGCGGCCAGCGCGAAACGCTCGCCGACCACCGAACCCATCGAGCCACCCATGAAGGCGAAATCGAACGAGGAGGCGACCAGCGGACGGCCTTTGAGCAGGCCGCGCATGGCGATCAGCGCATCGTACTCACCGGTATTCTTCTGCGCGATCTTGATGCGCTCGGCGTACTTTTTCTGGTCCTTGAACTTCAACAGATCGTTCGGGCCCAGCCGGGCGGCGATCTCGGTCATGCTGTCGGCGTCGAACAGCGAAGCCAGCCGCGCGCGCGCGCGGATCGCCATGTGGTGCCCGCAGTTGGGGCAGACCTCCAGGTTCTTTTCCAGCTCCGGGCCATAGAGCGCGCTGCCGCAGCTGCTGCACTTCTCCCACAGGCCTTCGGGGACGCTGCGCTTCTTGTTGGGGACGTTGTCGGTGCGGATGCCCGACGGCATCAACTTGCTGAGCCAACTCATGCGGGTTGCTACTTCCGTTCAGGGCGGCCCGAAGGCCGCAAAGGCCGACAGTCTAGCTCAGCCCTTCCCCACCCGTGCACCCCCCTTCACCTCCCACAAAACCGTTCCCCAGCGTACGTTTGCAGCAAAACCACGCCATCCACCACCCCGCCGCCATGATCCGCCGACCATGGGTCGGCGCTACCAAGGCCACCAGCAACCTGTCGAAGGTGGGGCGGGGTGGCTGTGCAGGACCGTCTGTTGCCATGGATGGCAACAGCGAGCCCCCAAGGACGGGTTTACGGCGTGTCCTGCACAGCCGCCCCGCCCCGCCCCCCGCCAGCCCTGCAGAAGCGTCAAGCGTCCAGCGCCTGCCGCAGCGGCGCCAGGAACGCCCCCGCCGCCTGCACCGCTTCATCCACCGTGGTCGCCTGCGCCAACACCGACACCAACGCACTGCCCACCACCACGCCATCGGCCTGGCGCGCCATCGACGCCGCACTGGGCGCATCCTTGATCCCGAACCCGGCCACCACCGGCACGCTGGCCCGGTTGCGCAGCGCCTGCAGGCGGGCACCCGCCGCATCATGGTCGAGCAGGTCCGATGCCCCGGTAACACCGGCGAAACTCACGTAATACAGATAACCGCGTGCCAGGCCCAGCAGCGTATCGGCACGTGCATCGCTGGTGGTCGGCGAAGCCAGCAGCACCAGCGCCAGGCCCGCCGCGTCGAACGCTTCATTGGCCTCCGCCGCTTCTTCCGGCGGCAGGTCCACCAGCAGGATCCCGTCCACGCCAGCGGCAACCGCCTCGGTGGCGAAGCGGACATAACCGTGGATCTCCACCGGATTCAGGTAGCCCATCAGCACCACCGGCGTTTCAGTGTCGCGGTTGCGGAATCCAGCGACCGCCTGCAGCACGTAGCGCAGCCCGGCACCCCGCGCCAGCGCGCGCTCGGAACTGCGCTGGATGGTCGGGCCATCGGCCATCGGATCGGAAAACGGCACGCCCAGTTCCAGCACGTCGGCGCCGGCCTGGACCAGCGCGTGCATCACCGGGACGGTGGCCTCCAGCGATGGATCGCCGGCGGTGATGAAGGGAATCAGCGCCTTGCGCTGCGCATCACGCAGCCGCTGGAAACGGGCATCAAGTCGGGATACAGGCATTTCAGGCACGTCCTTCAATCAATACAGGGATGGCAGACATCACAGGATCAGGCCTTCGCGCGCGGCGATGGTGTGCACGTCCTTGTCACCGCGGCCGGACAGGTTGCACAGCACCAGCTGGTCGCGCGGGCGCTCACCGGCCAGCTTGATCGCCTGCGCCAGCGCATGGCTGGACTCCAGCGCCGCCAGGATGCCCTCGGTGCGCGACAGCAGGTGGAAGGCCTGCAGGGCCTCCTCATCGGTGATGCCCAGGTACGTGGCGCGGCCACTGTCGGCCAGGAACGCGTGCTCCGGCCCGACACCCGGGTAATCCAGGCCAGCGGACACCGAATGGGTCTCGATGATCTGGCCATCGTCATCGCACAGCACATAGGTGCGGTTGCCGTGCAGCACGCCGGGCCGGCCTGCCGCGATGGAGGCGGCATGGCGACCGGTCTCGATGCCGTCACCGGCCGCTTCGGCGCCGAATATCTGCACCTCACGATCATTCAGGAACGCATGGAACAGGCCGATGGCATTGCTGCCGCCCCCCACGCAGGCGGTGATCGCATCGGGCAGGCGGCCGTATTCCAGCAGCATCTGTTCACGTGCTTCACGGCCGACGATGGCATTGAAATCACGCACCATGCGCGGATACGGATCCGGGCCTGCCACGGTGCCGATGATGTAGAAGGTGTCCTGCACGTTGGTGACCCAGTCGCGCATCGCTTCGTTGAGGGCATCCTTCAGCGTCGCCGAACCCGACGTCACCGGCACCACGGTCGCGCCCAGCAGCTTCATCCGATAGACGTTGATCTTCTGCCGTTCGATGTCGGTGGCGCCCATGTACACCACGCATTCCAGGCCCAGGCGTGCGGCAACCGTCGCGCTGGCCACGCCGTGCTGGCCGGCGCCGGTCTCGGCGATGATGCGCTTCTTGCCCATCCGCGAGGCCAGCAGCGCCTGGCCGATGGTGTTGTTGATCTTGTGCGCGCCGGTGTGGTTCAGGTCCTCGCGCTTGAGCAGGATCTGCGCACCACCAACGTGGTCGCTGAGCCGCCGCGCATGGTAGATCGGGCTGGGACGGCCCACGTAATGGGCCAGGTCGTGGTCGTATTCGGCGATGAAGGCGGGATCTTTGCGCGCCTGGTCGTAGGCTGCGGCAAGCTCCTGCAGCGGTCCGACCAGGGTCTCGGCGACGAAGCTGCCACCGTAACGCCCGAAGTGCCCGTTGGCATCGGGATAGGCATGGAAGTCAGGAATCGGGGGGAGCGACATGAGGGCAACCGGGTCGAGCAGGTGGACCGCCACTCTAGCGCACGGGTTGTACGGGGAATATCGATATTTCAGCCACATCATGTCAGTATTTCTCACATGACAACGCGCCCGCTGCCCGCCCTCAACGCCCTGCGCGCCTTTGAAGCGACGGCCCGGCTGGGTGGCGTGGGACGCGCAGCGCAGGCCCTGCATGTCACCCACGGCGCGATCAGCCGTCAGATCAAGCTGCTCGAGGCCGATCTCGGCCTGGCGTTGTTCGAGCGCGACGGCCGCGGCCTGCGCTTGACCGCCAGCGGCCAGACCCTGCAGGCCGCCTGCAAGGATGCGTTTGGACGCTTGCACGCCGCAGTGGACCAGCTGCATCGCCCGGCCCTGCACGACGCCCTGGTGCTGGGCTGCAGCAGCAGCGTGCTGGCGCGCTGGATGATCCCGCGCTTGCCGCGGCTGCAGGCCGCCCTGCCCGCGCTCAACGTGCACTGGTCGGCGCTGGATGGCAGCTTCAGCGAAGCCCAGGCACGGCTGGATGCGGTGCTGCTGCTGGCTGAACCGCCGTGGCCGAACGGCTGGCAGGTGATCGAGCTGGCACCGGAACGGGTCGGCGCGGTGCTCTCCCCACAGCATCCGGCGGCGGCCCGACTGCAGGGTCGGCCGGCGTCCGCATTGCTGCCAGAGGAACTGCTGCACACCACCTCGCGGCCACAGGCATGGCCGGCCTGGGCCGCTGCGCATGCACTGGACGCGCGCGCACTAAGGCCGGGACAGGGCTTCGAACACCTGTACTACCTGCTGGAAGCGGCCGTGGCGGGACTGGGCGTGGCGATCGCGCCGGAGCCCCTGGTTGCCGATGACGTAGCGGGCGGGCGACTGATCGCGCCGTGGGGATTCACCGCCACCGCCGGCGCCTGGGTGCTGGCGCGGCACGCCGCGCGTGCGGATCCGCGTGTGGATGCATTGGTGGCCTGGCTGAAGGCCGAACTTGCTGATCGGTGAACCGGCAGCAGGGTGCGCTCAATCGAGACTAGCGCAGTCCGCGCGACGGACTTCTTCAACGAACTTGCGCATCAGGTAACCGTCCTTGATGCCCGGCTCGGATTCGATCCCGCTGGACACATCCACGCCCCACGGCAGGGTCGCCAAGGCCGCGTCGAAGACGTTTTCCGGGGTCAGCCCGCCGGCGAGCAGGAAGGGTCGGTGCAGGCCGCTGGGGATGCGCGTCCAGTCGAAGGCAACGCCGGTCCCGCCGCCGCCACCCGGCGCATGGCTGTCGAACAGGAAGCCGGCCGCACTGGGGTAGCGCAGCTGCAGGGTGCGCGCGTTGACCTCTTCGCGGCCACCCATCGCGATGGCCTTCAGGTAGGGCATGTTGAAGCCGCGGCAGAAACCCTCGTCTTCATCGCCATGGAACTGCAGCAGCGTAGGGCGCACGGTGCGCAGCACTTCGCGCACTTCCTCGCGCGTGTTGTCACGGAACAGGGCCACCACATCGACCATCGGCGCGATCGCCTGGCGCATCGCACGTGCTTCGGCGGGTGCCACGCGGCGCTTGCTCTCTCGGGCGAAGATGAAGCCCACCGCATCCACGCCGAGCTCGCCGGCCAGTCGGACATCGCCGGCGCGGGTCATGCCACAGAACTTGATGCGGGTACGGTAGTAGGAGCGGCTCATAGGGTGACCTCGGCAGGCAGTTGCCAGTTGTCGGGGTACAACGGGCCCAGGAACACCAGGCCCTGAGGGGGTGCAGTGGGCCCGGCAACAGTACGGTCCTGGCCGGCCAGCAGCTCACCGATCCACTCGACCGGACGCTCCCCGCTGCCCACCAGGATCAGCGAACCCACGATATTGCGAACCATGTGATGAAGGAATGCATTGGCCTGCACCGACACTTCGATCACCTCCTCATTGCGCAGCACGCTGACCGACTGCATCTGGCGACGCGCGTGCAACGCTTCGCACTGGATGCTGCGGAACGCGCTGAAGTCGTTCTCGCCGAGCAGCGCCTGCCCGGCCTGGTGCATCAGGCCGGCATCCAGCGGGCGCCGTTCCCAGCTGAGCGTCTGCCGCTGCAGCGCCGGTCGTATCGAACGGTTCAACAGACGGTAGCGATAGCGTCGTGCGCGCGCGGAAAAGCGCGCATGGAAGTCATCGGCGACCGGCGTGCACCAGCGCACCGCGATCGACCTGGGCAGCCGCGCGGTAGTACCCAGGGTCCAGCCGCGCGGATCGCGTACGGCATCGGTATCGAAATGCACGACCTGGCACTGACCATGCACGCCTGCATCGGTACGGCCGGCGCAGACCACGCGCACCGGCGAATCGGCGACCGAAGACAGCGCCTTTTCCAGGCTGGCCTGCACGCTCGGGCCGGCTTCGCCGAGGTTCTGCCAGCCCTTGTAATCGCTGCCGTCGTACTCCACGCCCAAGGCGTAACGCATGCTGCTTCCTCTGAATCTGTGAAAAGACGCCAAGCCGGCCGCCGCTGCCGGCGTCAGCCGGCTGGATCGCGCTCGGACCATACCGCCAGCGCGTTGCCGCCGGGCTCGCGGAAGTGGAACCGGCTGCCTCCCGGAAACGAGAAGACCGGCTTTAGCAGCTCACCGCCCGCAGCGAGGATCGCCTCGATCACCGGCTGCAGCTGGTCGGCATACAGCACCACCAGGGGCGCGCCTGCGGTGTCGGTGGACACCGGTGCGGCACGATAGAAGCCGCCCTGCAGCCGCCCGTCGTCGAAGGCGGTGTAGTCCGGGCCGTAATCCTGGAACTGCCAACCGAACACGGCCTGGAAGAACGCGCGACTCGCCGCCGGATCCTGCGAAGCGAATTCGATGTAGTCGATGCGATGGTCGCGTTGCATGGTCGATACTCCGTACAGCCCTGGGGTCAGCCGAGGCGCGCCAACAGCTCGCGCGCCTGCGCCTGCAGATGTGGATCATCGCTGCGGGCCACCTCTTCCAGCAGTGAGCGCGCAGTCTGCGCATCGCCCAGGTCCAGATAGGCGATGGCCAGTTCGAGGCGGTCATGGCCACCGGCATGCGCTGGCGTGGCGGCGGCCGCGTCGGGGGCGTGCGCCGCTGCATCGTCCGATATCTCCGGCGCGGCCGGCGCATCGCCGGCGGGAAGCTCGAAGACGCCGCGGAAGGCGTCCTGCTGCTCGGCATGGCGGGCGTAGGCGGGCACCGGGTCAACCACCGGTTCGGGCTCCAGGAAAGGTTCCGTGGCAGCCGGCGCCGCGGCCGAGACGCTTACCGGTGTTTCCAGATCGAAATGCACCGGCGCTTGGCCGGCAATCCCGGTGCCGGTGCCGGTGCCGGTGCCGGTGTCGGTGTCGGCGTCGGCGTCGGCCTGCTCCCGAGGATCCTGCTCCCAACCCGCGCGCTCGGCCAGCACGTCCAGCCCGGCACCGGCCGGGACGGCCGCCGACAGCGCACTGTCGTCGTGGTCGTCACGGCGCAGCGGCGGCAGGGGCGAGGGTTTGCGGCGACGCGACAGCCACCAGCCCACGGCCACCAGCAGCAGCAACGGCAGCGCCAGCCAGAACCAAGGGCCACTGGACGCCTGCTGCGGGGTCTCTGCCAAGCGCGCCTGTGCGGCCGCGATCTCGGTGTCCTTCAGGCTGACCAGCGCCTGCTGCTGCGCTTTCAGCTTTTCCAGATCCGCGACGCGTTGCTTGAGTTCATCGATTTCGGCATCGCGCGTGGCGACGTCTTCCCTTGCCTGACGCAGTTGTTCGTTGCCGAGCATGTCACCCTCGTTGCCATCACCGGTGCCGGTGGTTGAGCCAGCCGTGGCAGCGGCAGCCGCCACCGCCGGAGCGATTTCAAGACGCGCGCCGCTGCTGCGGGCCGCCGCTGCGGCGGGAGCCGGCGTGGCGGCCGCAACGCTGGAATCGGCTGCTGCAGGCTGCGGAAGGGTGCGCGACTGCCGCCATTGCGCAGCGTGCTCCCTCACCATCGCTGCCGCCTCGCTGCCATCAACGGCGGCCAGAGAGGCCGCATCGGGCACGCGCAGTACCGCACCCTGCTTGAGCAGGTTGATGTTGCCGCGGATGAAAGCCTCTGGATTGGCCCGCAGCAGGGCGATCATCGCTCGCTCGCGGCTGATCTGCTGGCCGACGGCCAGCGACTGAGCAATCTGCGAAAGGGTCTGCCCCTGCCGCACCGCGATATCACCGGCAGCGCGGGTGGCCTCGGGCACCGGCGCGCGTGGTGAAGCCGTGCTGGCGGTGCGCGCCGCAGGTGCAGGCGCAGGGGCAGCGGCTGCAGTCGACGTTTCGGGCGGCAACTGCGCCGGTACGGCCTGCGGCTCACGGATGATCGCATTGGACATCGCGCCGGCTGGCGCCTCGATCTCCGGCTCGCTCAGTGCAACCGCGCTTGTCGGTGCATCCATGAGCGCCGAGTATTCGCGCACCAGCCTGCCCTGGCCCCAGTCGGCCTCGATCAGGAACGCCAGCGCGGGGGTTTCCACTGGCGAAGCCGAGGTGACGCGCACCACCGCCCGTCCCTGTGCGGTACGGGTGAGTTCGAACTGAAGTTCACTGACCAGGCCGGTCGGGCGCTGCAGGCCCACCCGTTCGAACGTCACCGGCGAAGCCAGCCCGACCCGCAGGTTCTGCAGTTCGGACGGATCAGCGGAAATGATCGGAATTTCAGCTACCAGCGGCTGCCCGGGACGGGACAGCACACGGATGTCACCCAGCCCCAGCGCCATCGCCGAGCTGCTGGCGAGCGCCAGCAGGAGGGTGGAAAGATACTTGAGCGGTCGCATGACGCCGCGGGCCCCGTTGTTCATGGCGGCCAATATAACGGCTGGCCGCCACAAAGTGGGGGGTCGTGACCGGCACGCCCCCCCGCCCTGCTCAACGCGGTTCGGCGGCGACCAGTTCGGCCAACTGCACCGCATTGAGTGCAGCGCCCTTGCGGATGTTGTCCGAGACGATCCACAGGTTCAGGCCGCGCGGGTGCGAAAGGTCTTCGCGGATGCGGCCGACGTATACCGCATCGGTACCGGATGCATGGGTGACCGGGGTCGGGTAGCCGCCCGCCTCGTGGCGATCCACCACTTCCACGCCCGGCGACTGCGAAAGCAGTTCACGCGCCTCGGCGGCGGTGACCTTGTCGCGGGTTTCGATCGCCACCGCTTCGGAGTGGCCATAGAACACCGGCACGCGCACCGCCGTGGGATTCACCAGGATGCTGCTGTCGCCGAGGATCTTCTGGGTTTCCCAGACCAGCTTCATTTCTTCCTTGGTGAAGCCGTTGTCCAGGAAGTCGTCGATGTGCGGGATCAGGTTGAAGGCGATCTGCACCGGGAAACGCTGCGGGTCGATCTCCTGAAAGCTGAGCAGCTGGCCGGTCTGCTTGCCCAGCTCTTCCAGCGCCGAACGCCCGCCGCCGGACACCGACTGGTAAGTGGCCACGTTGATCCGCTCGATGCCGTAACGGCGATGCAGCGGCGCCAGTGCCACCAGCATCTGCATGGTGGAGCAGTTGGGGTTGGCGATGATGCCGCGCGGACGGTTGGCGACCTGGTCTGGATTGACTTCCGATACCACCAGTGGCACGTCGTCGTCGTAGCGGAAGGCCGACGAATTGTCGATCACCACCGCACCGGCGGCGGCGAACTTCGGCGCGTACTCCTTGGACACGCTGCCACCGGCGGAGAACAACGCGATGTCCACGCCGGTCGGATCGAAGTCGGCCAGGTCCTTGATGATGTGCTTCTGGCCGTTGAACTCGACTTCACCACCGGCCGAGCGCGAGGAGGCGAGCAGGGTCAGCGTGCCGACCGGGAAGTCGCGCTCGGCCAGGATCGACAGCATGGTTTCGCCGACCGCACCGGTGGCGCCGACGACGGCGACATGGAAGGAACGTTGTTCGGTACTCATGTGGAAATTCTCAAAAAAAGTAGGGGATTCACGCAATGCGGCCGGGTTCGGGGAACCTCCTCGTGCAGGCGCGGAGGCTCCCTATCGTTTTTTGCTTTTATCGCCCGAAGCAGCGCGCGCGGCCAGCGCCGCATCGGCATTGATCGCGCTTGGCATGCGCGTCGCTTCACCGGCCACGCACAGTGCGGCCAGCAGGTTGTCCGCCGCCAGCTGCACCATCGCCTTGCGGGTGCCCAGCGAGGCGCTGCCGATATGCGGGGTCAGCACCACGTTGCGCAGCGCCAGCAGCTCCGGGCGCACCTGCGGCTCGCCTTCGTAGACGTCCAGCCCGGCCGCTGCCAGCCGGCCGTGGGCCAGTGCATCGGCCAGCGCCAGCTCGTCGACGATTCCGCCGCGGGCGATGTTCACCAGCGTCGCGCTGGGCTTCATCTTCGCCAGCGCGGTCGCGTCGATCAGGTGATGCGAGGCTGCCGTGTACGGCAGCACCAGCACCAGGTGGTCACTCTGCGCCAGCAGGTCATCCAACTCGGCGTACTGCGCGCCCACGTCCGCTTCGGTCGCAGCTGGAAGCCGCGAGCGGTTGTGGTACAGCACGCGCATGCCGAAGCCGTGCGCACCGCGGCGGGCGATGCCCTGGCCGATGCGGCCCATGCCCAGGATGCCCAGCGTGCTGCCATGGATGTCCGCGCCCAGCATGGTCTGGAACGACCACTGGCCCCACTGGCCGTCGCGCAGCCAGCGTTCGGATTCGGTGATCCGGCGCGCGGCGGCCATCAACAGGGCAAAGCCCATGTCCGCGGTGGTTTCGGTCAGCACGTCCGGGGTGTTGCTGGCCAGGATGCCGGCCGCACTCAGCGCATCGACATCCAGGTTGTTGTAGCCCACGCCGACATTGGCGATCACCTGCAGGCGATCGGCATCGACCAGCTGGGCCGCGCCGATACGCTCGTTGAGGGTGATGATGGCACCGTCGACGCCTGCCAGCCGCTCTGCCAGCTGTTCCGGCGTCCACACGGTCACCTCGTCGGTGGTGATCAGCTCCACCTGCGCACGCAGCGGCTCGATCACCGCATCGATGAGCGGCTGGCTGACCCAGACGACGGGGCGCGCATCAGCCATCCATGTGGCCCGGGATGCGCGGGGTGATGCTGCCGACATCGCCGCACTGCGCACGGTGGCGCAGCGCCTGGTCCATCAGCACCAGCGCCATCATCGCCTCGGCGATCGGTGCGGCGCGGATGCCCACGCACGGGTCATGGCGACCGGTGGTGACTACTTCGATGACCTTGCCTTCGCTGTCCAGCGAGGCGCCCGGAAGGCGCAGGCTGGAGGTGGGCTTGAGCACGACCGATGCCGTCACCGGCTGCCCGGTGGAAATGCCGCCGAGGATGCCGCCGGCATGGTTGCTGGCAAATCCCTGCGGGGTCAGCAGGTCACGGTGCTCGGTGCCCTTCTGCGCGGCGCTGGCGAAGCCATCCCCGATCTCCACGCCCTTCACCGCATTGATGCTCATCAGCGCCGACGCCAGCTCGCCATCCAGCTTGCCGTAGATCGGTTCACCCCAGCCCGGCGGTACGTTGTCGGCCACCACGTCCACGCGCGCACCGACCGAATCGCCGGACTTGCGCAGCGCATCCATGTAGGACTCCAGTTCCGGCACCTGCGCGGCGTCGGGCCAGAAGAACGGATTGTCTTCCACCGCAGACCAGTCGAAAGCACGCGGGGTGATCTCGCCCAGCTGGGACAGGTAGCCGCGCACGGTCACCCCGAAGCGCTCGGCCAGCCACTTCTTGGCGACCACGCCGGCCGCCACGCGCATCGTGGTTTCGCGCGCCGAAGAGCGGCCGCCACCGCGTGGATCGCGGATGCCGTACTTGTGCCAGTAGCTGTAGTCGGCATGGCCGGGGCGGAACTGCTGGCCGATGTTGGCGTAATCCTTGCTGCGCTGATCGGTATTGCGGATCAGCAGGGCGATCGGGGTGCCGGTGGTCAGCCCCTCGTACATCCCTGACAGGATCTCGACCTCATCGGCCTCGCGGCGCGCGGACGTATGCCGGCTCTTGCCGGTGGCGCGTCGCTGCAGGTCGTGGGCGAATTCGGCCGCATCCAGCGCCAACCCCGGCGGGCAGCCGTCGATCACGCAGCCGATGGCCGGACCGTGCGACTCGCCGAAGGTGGTGACGGTGAACAGCTTGCCGAACGAATTGGAACTCACGGCCGCTGTGCCGCCAGTTCGGTGATGCGTGCACTGTGGGCGATCAGTTCACGGCATTCCACCGCGAAGATGCCCATCTGGCCGACCTTGAACTCCACCCAGGCGAAGTCGACTTCCGGCAGCAGCTTGACCAGGTGCTGTTCGGATTCGCCCACTTCGCAGATCAGCAGGCCGTCTTCGCTCAGGTGCAGCGGCGCATCGCGCAGGATCTTCAACACCAGGTCCAGGCCATCGTCGCCGGCGCGCAGGCCCATTTCAGGCTCGTAGGAGTACTCCTGCGGGAGTGCGTCGGTTTCGTCATTGGTGACATACGGCGGGTTGGTCACGATCAGGTCGTAATGACGTCCGGCCAGCCCGGTGAACAGGTCCGACTTCAGCAGGGTCACGTTGTGCGCCTGCAGGCGGTCCTTGTTCTCATGGGCCAGCGACAGGGCATCATCGCTCAGGTCCACGCCGTCCACTTCCCAGTTCGGGTAGTAATGGCCCATGGCGATGGCGATGCAGCCCGAACCGGTGCACAGGTCCAGCGCGCGGTCCACGTGGCGGCCAGCCAGCCACGGCTCGAAGCCGGTTTCGATCAGCTCGGCGATCGGCGAGCGCGGGACCAGCGCACGGCTGTCGCTCTTGAAGCTCAGCCCGGCAAACCACGCCTCGCCGGTCAGGTAGGCGGCCGGCACGCGCTCGTCGATACGACGCTCGAACAGCGCCAGCACTTCCTGCTTTTCCGACTGCAGCAGGCGCGCCTGCCCGTACGCCGGACCGAGGTCGTGCGGCAGGTGCAGGCCGTGCAGCACCAGCTGGGTCGCTTCATCCAGCGCATTGTCGTAGCTGTGCCCGAAGGTCAGGCCCGCGGCGTTGAAACGGCTGGTGCCGTAGCGGATCAGGTCGATGATCGTGTGGAGTTCGGCGGCCGGTTCGGCGGTCATGGCGGTACGACGGGTAGATTGGCCCCCGATTATAGGGTCTGGCGCCTGCCTCGGCATCCGTTGCAGGGGAAACCGCCGCCCCGCTGCCGTTATGATGGGGGCCGATCCCTCGGCAGCGCAGGCCCTCATGTTCAATCGCAACGTCGGCATCATCCTGCTGATCGCCCTGGCCGCGGGCCTGGGCCTGCTTGCCGCGCAGAAGGTGTTCGCGCCCAAGGCGCCCACCGGCCAGCCCGCCACCGAAGCGATCACGTTCTATCCCCAGCCGCGACCGCTGCCGGACTTCAACCTGGCCCAGGCCGACGGCACCCGGCTCATCCCCGGCGAGCTGAAGGGACACTGGACCCTGGTGTTCCTGGGCTTCACGTTCTGCCCGGATGTCTGTCCCACCACCCTGCTGGAACTGGCGGGGGCGCAGAAGCAGTGGGAAGCAGTGCCTGAGACCCTGCGCCCGCGCGTGCTGTTCGTGTCGGTGGACCCGGAGCGCGACAGTGCCACCCGGCTCGGCGAGTACGTCCACGCCTTCAACAAGGACACCCTGGCCGCCACTGGCGACGTGCCGTCGCTGGAAAAATTCGCGACCTCGCTGGGCCAGGTGTTCCAGAAGGTGCCCGGCAAGACCTTCGACGAGAACCCCGAGGACTACACGATGGAACACTCGGCCACGCTCGCCGTGCTGGATGCCGAAGGCCGGCTGGCCGGCATCATCCGCCCCCCGTTCAATGCGCCGGCCATCGCCCGCGACCTGCAGAAGCTGACCGAGAAATCCGCCCCATGAGCTTGATGACCACCCTGAGCTACGCCCTTCCCCACCGCCTGTTGTCTTCGATGGCGCGTGCGCTGGCGTACTCGGACAACCCGCGCGTAGCGCAGTGGTTGATCGACACCGTCACCGCGAAGTTCGGGGTGAACCTGGGCGAGGCCGCCGACCCGGACCCGCGCAGCTACAGGACGTTCAACCAGTTCTTCACCCGGGCACTGAAACCCGGCGCGCGCGTGGCCGATGCCGACCCGCGCAACCTGGTGATGCCTGCGGACGGCCGCATCAGCCAGCTCGGCCGCATCGAAGATGGAAGCATCTTCCAGGCCAAGGGCCAGTCGTTCACCGCTGCCGAACTGCTCGGCAGCGCCGAGGATGCGAAGCCGTTCAATGACGGCCTGTTCGCCACGGTGTACCTGTCGCCCAAGGACTACCACCGCGTGCACATGCCGTGGACCGGCACCCTGCGCGAAACCGTGCACGTACCGGGTCGATTGTTCAGTGTGGGCCCGGCGGCGGTCAGCAGGGTGCCCGGGCTGTTCGCACGCAACGAGCGGCTGGTCTGCCATTTCGATACCAGCTTCGGCCCGATGGTCAGCGTGATGGTCGGCGCGCTGCTGGTGTCCGGCGTGGAGACCGTCTGGAGTGGCGAGGAGATCCCGCATTACGGTGATCGCATCACGCGCAAGGATTACCGCGGCCAGGGCATCACGCTGGAGCGCTTCGCGGAAATGGCGCGTTTCAACTATGGCTCCACGGTGATCGTCCTGCTGCCGCCCGGCGTGGCCGATTTCGCCCCGCACCTGGATGCCGAACAAGCGGTGCAGCTGGGGCAGGCACTGGCCACGCTGCGCTGATCCGGGCGGTCTGCCGCTGCCGCTTCGGTAGCGCCAGGTCTTGCCCGGCGAGCGCAGCGGGAAGCAACAGCGTGACGACCAACGGTCGTCACCCACCGAAGGCAGGAGCCGACGACCAACGGTCGTCACCCACCGAAGGCAGGAGCCGACGGCCAGCGGCCGTCACTACCGGGACCAGGCAGCGAGCGCAGCGGCGACAGCGCTGGGGATAGAATGCGGCCATGACTGAATTCATTCCGCCCGGCACGCTGTTCCACGCCCTGCCCTCGCCTTTCCCGTTCAAACGCGGCGGCGAGCTGATCGATGGGCGCGTGGCGTATGAAACCTGGGGAACGCTGGATGGCGACGCCGGCAATGCGATCCTGATCGTCACCGGGCTCTCGCCCGACGCGCACGCCGCCAGCAACGCTGCCAACCCTGCCGCTGGCTGGTGGGAAGGCATGGTAGGCCCGGGCAAGCCGATCGATACCGAGCGCTGGTTCGTCATCTGCGTCAACTCGCTGGGCAGCTGCAAGGGTTCCACCGGGCCGGCGAGCATCAACGCGGCCACCGGCGAGCCCTATCGCCTGACCTTCCCTGAGTTGTCGGTCGAAGACGGCGCACGCGCGTCTGTGGAGGTGGTGCGCGCGCTGGGCATCACGCAGCTGGCCTGCCTGGTCGGCAACTCGATGGGTGGGATGACCGCGTTGGCGTTGTTACTGCTGCATCCGGGCATCGCGCGCAGCCACGTCAACATTTCAGGCAGTGCCCAGGCCCTGCCGTTTTCCATCGCCATCCGCTCGCTGCAGCGCGAAGCCATCCGCCTTGATCCGCAGTGGAACGGGGGACAGTACGATGACGATCACTATCCCGAATCTGGCATGCGCATGGCACGCAAGCTGGGGGTGATCACCTACCGCTCGGCGCTGGAGTGGGACGGTCGCTTCGGTCGCGTGCGGCTGGATTCGGATCAGGCCGACGACGATCCGTTCGGGCTGGAATTCCAGGTCGAAAGCTACCTGGAAGGCCACGCACGTCGCTTCGTCCGCTTCTTCGATCCCAACTGCTATCTGTACCTCAGCCGCTCGATGGACTGGTTCGACCTGGCTGACCAGGGTGATGGCGATGTATTGGCCGGCCTGGCCCGGATCAAGGTGGAGAAAGCACTGGCCATCGGGGCGAACACCGACATCCTGTTCCCGGTGCAGCAGCAGCAGCAGATCGCCGACGGGCTGCGCGCGGGCGGTGCCGAAGCGCGCTTCATCGGTCTGGATTCGCCGCAGGGACACGACGCGTTCCTGGTCGATTTCGAACGTTTCGGTCCTGCGGTGCGTGGCTTTCTCGGCGAACTGTGAGTCGTCGCGCCACGCCACGCAAGCGCGCAAAGGCCACGGCCGATGCACCCGCACTGAGCCCGCGGACCGCCCTGGCGCTGCTGCTGGCGGGGATGCTGCTGGGCTGCACGGTGGCCGGCTGGCTGCCGGCCTGGCTGGCTGGCTGGATGCTGCTGGCCAGCGTGTGGACCTTCGCCCTCTATTGGCGCGACAAGCGCGCGGCGACCCGCGCCCAGCAGCGCACGCCGGAGCGCACGCTGCAGGTGCTTGCGCTGCTGGGGGGCTGGCCGGGCGCCCTGTTTGCCCAGTCGCTGTTGCGCCACAAGAACCGGAAAGTTTCTTTCCAGCAGGTGTTCTGGATCTGCGTGGTGGCAAACGCAGCGTGCACCATGGCGCTGCTGCGCGCGTTCGCCTGACGTGCCGGGTAGTGCCCACGGCACGACGGCGTCCACCGTGTGGGCATCACGCGCTTGGCTGCTGTAACGGTGGACTTCGGATCCGTCCGGGCTGGAAACCTCAAGCGTTACCCCCCGCGGCAGATCGAACTGGCCCAGATGGACCTTGATGTAGGTGGCATCCTGTGCCGACACGACGATGGGCGTGGTTTCACCCGCATCGCGCCACGCCGAGGGCATCAGCCGCAGGTCCGTCGCGCGGGTGATTCCTGCGACAAGCGGCTCAGCTGCACTGGCAGCCACGGAAAGCGTTGAGCCCAGGGCCAGGACACAGCTCAGGCGACGGACGTGTGATGCTGCATGTTTCATTGCGCGCTCCGGGGAAAGGACACAGCTCGACTGTGGAGTGCTGCACCATGAAGCAACCTCGAGCAAACACCCGACGCCTGCCGGGCAGATGGCCCTGGCAGACATCGGAGTTCGCCGGGAAACGTCCTGTCATGGCATGCCGGCAAGCCGGTCCAGTGCCGCACGCAGGTTGGGCAGGGGGCCGATGTGGCCATTGTTGCCGACCTGTGGCGTACCGGTTTCCACCAGCAGGCTGCGCATCTGCAGCGGTGTGAGCGTCTTGCCGCGGGCCTTGGCCGCACCCGATACCGCAGCAACCGCCGAAGCCACGATCGGTCCCGCGCTGGAGGTACCGTTGAAGCGCTGCGTGTAGCCCGCATTGGGCCCACCGTTGTACAGGTCGCGGCCACCGGTGGTGGCCACGCAGCCGCCCCACCCCTGCAGGTTGACCCGGCGTCCATGGGTGGAGAAACCCAGCCGTGAGCGGGGTACGACGGCGTCCCTGCACCACGGCGTGGCCGCCGCGCCGCCGGCACCCGCCAGGATGGCGCCGGAGTCCGGCCGCCCCCGCGGGAAACCGGGGCCGAAGCAGCCGGCGTCCAGGTTGACGTTGCCGTTGCCTGCGGTCTCCACCACGTGGATGCCGCGCCTGACCGCGGAGACCACCGCATCGTAGATCGAGGGGATCCATTCCGGCGCTACGTAGCCGTTGCAGGGCGCCGGGCCGGGGAACTGCTGTTCGATCAGGATCACATCGCCCGGCCCCAGTCTCGCCGCCGCCAGCGCCACCGCGTTGGCTGCGTTGTAGCCGGTCTGTGGACTGGTGACATTGACGTAGTGCGGCGTGGCGCCACTGACCAACCCGCGCACCCCGAAGCCGTTGTCATTGGCGATCATCTCGCCAAGCACCGATGTGCCGTGGTTGTTGTCGTTGAACGGATCGCTGATGCTGGCCCCCTGCCTGATCCAGGTTCCCGGCACGCGCAGTTTGGTCAGGTCCTCGTGCTGCCAGTTCCAGCTGTATTCGATGTCGACCACGCGTATACCCGTTCCGTCGCCGCCCGGCACCGTGCGTGCGTGGACGGCATCGATACCGGACGCGGCAGCCAGCGCGTAGCCCTGTCGCTCAAGGAACAGCGGTGAGGCCCACTGCGCCGTGGCGGGCGCTGGAGCGGCCGATGGCGGTGGCGCCGGCACCGGTGCGGCGTAGGCGATTTCCACCGCGTCCATGCCGTTCAACAGGTCGATGATGACGGCCGCGTCCTGGCCCGGTTTCAGCTGCATGCGATACCACTGGCCCAGTGCGGGCTGGTCCACGCGATCGGATGTGTCGTGCAGGACATCGGCAGAGAACAGCGGGGTGACCCGCGATACCGGTCCGTCCGCTGCCGTCAAGGCATCAAGCCGGGGCAATGCGCCGCTGCGCCGGGAGGTCCAGCCGGCCTCGCCTGGTGTCGCGCGGTCGGCATTGCGGAACTTCACTTCGATGAGATCCTGCGAGTAGCCAGGGCCGATGCGGGTCTGCCGTGGTTTTTCGATGGACCACGCCGGGTCATCGGTGCCGGCCTGCGCACCGGCGGCCGAGGGCGCCAGCAGGGAAAAGGCAGCGCTGGCGAAGAGGGCCTGGGACAAGGTCAGGCGCATGGAGATTCCTCCTGGGGACGTTGGCGCGGAACGAAGCCCGCACACGCCACGGGGTGGCGCATCTCCAGTGTGCTGAACGCCCGGACGGCTTCCATCGGACAACGCTGCAGCGCCAGCTCCGGGAATCACCTGCCAGTGTCGGACTCAGCCGGGCTCCGCCGCGTGCAGCCGGCCGCCCTGCAGGCGGTACACCTGGTCCACTACGCCGGCAGGCAGCGGATCATGGGTGATGACCAGCAGGCTGCGTCCTTCAAGCAGCGCGGGCAGGTCGGCCAACAGGGCATGCGCGGCATCCACGTCCAAGCCTTCGGTGGGTTCGTCCAGTACCAGGATCGGGGCCTCGCGCAGCAGCGCGCGCGCCAGTGCCAGGCGGCGCGCCTGCCCCGCCGACAGCGTGGCGCCGTTCTCGCCGACCCAGCCCTGCAGGCCACCGACCGCACGTGCCCAGTCGCCCAGCCGCACCCGCTCCAGCACCGCCCACAACCTGGCGTCGCCGGCGTGGGGATCGCCCAGGCGCAGGTTGTCGGACACGCTGCCGGCGAATACCGGGGCGTGCTGCGGCAGCCACGCCAGCTGCCGGTGCCAGTCATCCTGCGCGTAATGGCGGATGTCGGTCCCGCCATGCGTGATGCGTCCGCTGCTCGGGTCATGCAGGCGCAGCAGCAGACTGGACAGCGTTGTCTTGCCGCTGCCGCTGTCGCCACGGATGGCGATGCGCCGGCCCGGCTGCAGCAGCAGGTCCACGCCGTCCAGCACGCTGCGACCGCCGTCCTTCCAGGCGAACGAGACGCCTTCCCAGCACACCGCCGCCGCGGCCGTCGGCAGGGGCCGCGGCGATGCTGGCTCGTTGACCATCGGCGGCTGGTCGACGATGGCCTGCAGTCGGGACACCGACACCTGGCCGGACTGCAGTGCCTGCCAGGCCAGGCCCAGCCCGGCCCACAGCTCGATCATGGCCACGGTGAGAAACACCAGTCCGGCCGCCATGGGGGCATCGACGCGCCCTTGCTCATGCGACGAAAGCGCCAGCGCCAGCATCGCCAACAGCCCGCCACCGGTCACCACGCCGTGCAACGTGGTGCCAGCCAACAGGCGCCAGCGCCGACGACGATCACGCGCGCGCAGCTGGCGTGCGGCCACTTCCACCCGGCCCTGCCAGTGGTCCAGCGCATCCAGCGCCGCAAGGTCGGCGGCGCCTTCGATGCCTTCGAAGGAAAGATTGCGCAGCTGCGTGCGGTGCGCGGCGCGGTCCCGCTCTTCCCCTGCGCGTCCGCGCACGCCCAGCCACGGCACGCCCACGCCGACCAGCACCGCCATGGCCGCCAGCAACGCCGCTGCCTGCGGCAGGATCAGCCAGGCCGATCCGATGGCCACCAGGCTCAGGGCTGCCAGTGCGCACAGCGGCCCCAGCGCGCGCACGAACAGACCGTCCACCTCGGCGATATCGCCCAGCAACCGCGCCAGCAGTTCGCCCGTACGCGTGCTGCCCAGCCGCGCCGGTGCCAGGGGCAAGGCGCGGCGGAAGAACCACACCCGTGCATCGCGTGCGATACGCAACGTCACATCGTGGCCGACCAGCTTTTCAAAATAGCGCGACACGATGCGCGCCATGGTCAGGCCACGGATGCCGGCAGACGGTGAGAAGAAATTGAAACCGCTACCCAGTCCCGCCGCGCCCGCCAGCGCGGCCGCTGTCAGGAAGCCGCCGGAGAGCCCGAGCAGGGCCGTTCCAGCGAGCATCGTGGTCCATAACAGCAGTACCGTCAGCAGCAGGCGCGGCAGGTGCCGGGCGAACACCGCGCGCAGCGGATCGCGTTGTGCGGCGCTCATGCGCGCACCTGCCGCGGGTCGTGGTGCAGGTGGCCGTCGGGCAACCGCAACGTGCTGTCTGCCCAGGCGATGGCCGCAGGGCTGTGGGTGGCGATGATCACGCTGCGACCGCGCGCATGGATCGCCAACGCATGCAGCAGGGCCGCTTCGGTATGCGGATCCAGGAACGCGGTGGGTTCATCCAGCAGCATGATGCCGGGATTGCGCAGCAGCAGCCGGGCCAGCCCGATGCGCCGCGCCTCACCGCCGGACAAGCCGAATCCGCGCTCGCCGATCACCGTATCCAGTCCGTCGGGCAGGTGGTCGGCGAAGGCAAGCACCTGCGCGGCCTCGGCCGCGTGGCGCAGGGTGGCCAGGCTGGCGGTGGGATCGGCAAGGCGCAGGTTGTCGGCGATGCTGCCGTGGAACAGGTAGGGACGTTGGCCGGCGTAGCCGACCTCCACTCCGGGGCGCAGCATGAGACTGCCCTCGCGCGGCGGCAGCCAGCCGGCCAAGGCTTCCAGCAAGGTGCTTTTGCCGCTGCCGCTGGGGCCCACCACCGCCAGCCGCTGGTTGGATTCAAGCTGGAAACTGATGTCCTTCAGCACATCGTGACCGGCACCCAAGGGGCGCAGTACCAACCCGCGCGCCTGCAGCAGCGGAGCATGCGGTTGCAGCGGCTCGGCAGCCGCGCTGGCCAGTGGCCGCGCCGTAGCCAGCGCCGCAGCCGGCCCCGGCAGCGCGCCGAGCAGACGCTCGATCTCGGCGGCGGCGGCAAGGGCATTGGCACGATCATGGTAGTGCGCGGCCAGGCGGCGCAGCGGCGCATAGAACTCCGGTGCCAGCAGCAGGCAGAACAGGCCGGCCCCCAGCGTGGGCACCTGCGCGTGCAGGGACATCATGCCCAGGTAACTCAGCCCCAGGTACAGCGCCACCATCGCCACGCTGACCGATGCGAAGAACTCCAGCACGGTGGAGGACAGGAACGCGATCCGCAGCACTTTCATGGTGCGCTCGCGCACACCCTCGGCCGCGTCGGCCACGCCCTCCAGTTCGGCCTCGCCGCGGCCGTACAGGCGCAGCAGGCCCAGGCCTTTGATGCGGTCGGCGAAGTGCCCGCTCATCCGCGCCAGTTCACCCAGTTGTGCGCGCCCGGCCGCCTCGGCACCCCAGCCCACCAGCATCATGAAGAACGGCACCAGCGGCGCGGTGGCGATGAAGATGATCGCCACCACCCAGTCCACCCAGGCCACCGCCAGAGCGATGATCAGCGGCACCACCACCACCTCGATGCGCACCGGCTGGAAGCCGCTGTAATAGTTTTCAATGGCATCGGCATGGGCCAGCATCACTTCGCCCAACTCGCCGCTGCGCTGTTGCCGCAGCCACAACGGCCCCTTGCCCAGCACGCAGGCGTAGGCGCGCTCGCGCAGCGCCAGTCGCGCTGCATCGGCCACGTCGCCGGCGCAGGCCTGGGTCACGCTGCCCAGCAGGGTGCGCAGCAACAGCACCACAGCGAGGCCAGCCAGCACCCACAGGCCATCGGCCAGCGGCGCACCCGCGAACAGCACGTGCTGGACCAGCCAGGCAATGGCGCCGGCCTGGGCCACCAGCAGCACCCCGGACACACTGATCGCGATGGCGGCCAGCCGGCGACGGCCGCTTGCCGCCGCTCCCAGCGTATCCAGCCAGTGCTGGCGGAGTCTGCGCTGCTGCGCCTCATGGCGCTGGGCTTGCCTCAGCTGGGTTTCGGTGTCCTGGCTCACGGTGGCTCGGCGGCAACGGTCTGGGGGCATTGTAGGCGCAGGTCCCGGCGCCCCTGCGGCGTACGGTCGCACGGACACTGCCGTTGGCATACGATCAGGGCGGGGATCCTTTTCTACATTGATCTGAATCAAGGCTGTTCGAAGTAGTCGGTCACATCATCGCACCACGTAGACCACCCTTCCCGCACCCCCACGGCACTATCCCACGAGGTAGCCAGGCCATGATTGATTCGACAGTCGTAGAACTGTCGCGGCTGCAGTTCGCCCTGACCGCGATGTACCACTTCCTCTTCGTCCCCCTCACCCTTGGCCTGTCTTTCATGGTGGCCATCATGGAGAGCGTGTACGTCATGACCCGCAAGCCGGTCTGGCGCCAGATGACCCTGTTCTGGGGCACGCTGTTCGGCATCAACTTCGCCATCGGCGTGGCCACCGGGCTGGTGATGGAGTTCCAGTTCGGCATGAACTGGTCGTACTACAGCCACTACGTCGGCGACATCTTCGGGGCGCCGCTGGCGATCGAAGGCCTGATGGCGTTCTTCCTGGAAGCCACCCTGATCGGCCTGTTCTTCTTCGGCTGGAAACGGCTGACCCCGGTCAAGCACCTCGCCGTGACCTGGTTCATGGCGCTGGGCACCAACCTGTCGGCGGTGTGGATCCTGATCGCCAACGGCTGGATGCAGAACCCCACCGGGGCGATATTCAATCCGGAAACGATGCGCATGGAGGTGGTGGATTTCGCCGCGGTGCTGCTGAACCCGGTGGCGCAGGCAAAGTTCGTGCACACCGTCAGCGCCGGCTACGTGACCGGTGCGATCTTCGTGATGTCCATCAGCGCGCTCTACCTGCTGCGCAACAAGCACCGTGACATGGCACGCCGCTCCTTCGCCGTGGCCGCAGCCTTCGGCCTGCTGTCTTCGCTGTCGGTGGTGGTGCTGGGTGACGAGAGCGGGTATGCCGCCAGCGAACACCAGAAGATGAAGCTGGCGGCGATCGAAGCGATGTGGGAGACCGAGCGTGCGCCAGCGGACTTCACTGCCTTCGGCATTCCCAACCAGACCACCCAGCAGAACGATTTCGCGATCAAGATTCCCTACCTGATGGGCCTGATCGCCACCCGTTCGGTGGATCAGCCGATCCCCGGCATCCTGGAACTGGTGGAACGGGCCGAGCATCGCATCCGCGGCGGCCAGATCGCTTACGGTGCGCTGCAGCGGGTGCGTGCGGACAAGAACGATGTGCAGGCGCGCGAGATGTTCGACCGCCACTGGCAGGATCTCGGCCACGGCCTGCTGCTGAAGCGCTATCGCGAAGACATCGGCAACGCCACGCCGGAAGAGATCAGCAAGGCGGCGATGGATACGGTACCGCGCGTTGCCCCGCTGTTCTGGACCTTCCGCATCATGGCCGGGCTGGGCTTCTACCTGATCGCCTTCTTCGCGCTGGCGTTCTACTACTCCTGCCGCAACAACTTCCAGGACAAGCGCTGGTTCCTGACGCTGGCCCTGTGGTCGCTGCCGGCGCCGTGGATCGCCATTGAGTGCGGCTGGTTCGTCGCCGAATACGGTCGCCAGCCGTGGGCCGTCGATGGCGTGCTGCCCACTTTCTACGCCGCCTCCGGCCTGGCCCTGCATGAAATCCTCACCACCCTGGCGGTGTTCACGCTGCTGTACACGGTGCTGCTGGTGATCGAGGTCAAGCTGATGCTGAAGGCGATCCGCACCGGTCCCGACGAGATCCTGCCGTCCCTGCAGGCGCCGCGCGCGTCCGTTTCCCACAATGCCGCCCCGGCCCCAGGCCAGGCATAAGGCAGGAGAACCCCGATGGAATTCCTTGGACTCGATTACACCACCCTGCGCATCATCTGGTGGTTGCTGCTGGGCATCCTGCTGACCGGTTGGGCCGTGATGGACGGCTTCGATCTCGGCGTCGGCACGCTGCTGCCGTTCGTGGCGAAGACCGATGAAGAACGCCGACTGGTGATCAACACCATCGGCCCGGTGTGGGAAGGCAACCAGGTATGGCTGGTGCTCGGCGGCGGGGCGATCTTCGCCGCTTGGCCGCCGCTGTACGCGGTCAGCTTCTCCGGCTTCTACCTGGCCATCTTCGCCCTGCTGTTCGGGCTGATCCTGCGCCCGGTGGGCTTCAAGTACCGCAGCAAGATGCCGGGCAAGCGCTGGCGCGACAACTGGGACCGGGTGTTGTTCGTCGGCGGCCTGCTGCCCGGCCTGATCGCCGGCGTGGCGGTGGGCAACGTGCTGCTGGGCGTGCCGTTCCACTTCGATGACAGCATGCGGATCTTCTACACCGGCTCGTTCTTCGGCCTGCTCACCCCGTTCGCATTGATCGCCGGACTGGTCAGCGTCTCGATGCTGGTGTCACACGGGGCAGCCATGCTGGTGCTGAAGACCGACGGCCCGGTGGCCGAACGCTCGGCCCGCTATGGCAGCGTGGCGGCGCTGCTCAGCTTCGTGCTGTTCGCCCTGGCCGGCGCCTGGGTGGCCTTCGGCCTGCCCGGCTATGAAATCACCTCGCAGGTGGTGACCGATGGGCCGACCAATCCCTTGCTGAAAACCGCCGCTGAAGGGGCCGCGGCCGGCGGCTGGCTGCGCAACTACAGCAGCATGCCGGCCACCCTGCTGGCACCGATCGTCGGACTGCTCGGTGCGCTGGCCAGCGCGGTGCTGCTGCGTGCCCGGCGTGGCGGCCTGGCGTTCCTGGCCTCGGGCGCGTCGATCACCGGCATCATCCTGACCGTCGGCTTTGCGATCTTCCCGTTCCTGCTGCCCTCCTCCAGCCAGCCCGGTTCCAGCCTGACCGTGTGGGATGCGTCCTCCAGCCACCTGACGCTGTTCATCATGCTGGTGGCTACGGTGATCTTCCTGCCGATCGTGCTGGCCTACACCACCTGGGTCTACCGGGTGATGAAGGGCAAGACCACCGCCGAAGACATGTCAGACAACCCCAACGCGTATTGATTCCCACGTGCCGGCCAACGGCCGGCACCTCTTGAAGGAGCACACCATGTGGTATTTCGCCTGGATCCTCGGCACCGGCCTGGCCTCGGTCGTGGCCATCCTCAACGGCATGTGGTTCGAAGCCCGCGAGTCGGGCAGCATCGACGGCCGCGACGGTAAATGATGTAACAAAAGTGTTGCCGCCTCGGCCTTCACACGGTATCTTAGGCGGCTCCTTCGGGGTGTAGCTCAGTCTGGTAGAGCGCTACGTTCGGGACGTAGAGGTCGCAGGTTCGAATCCTGTCTCCCCGACCACTCCGGTGGTCGGAACGACCGAAGGAAAAATGCGATTCCCCTTGCCGCCCAGTGCGGGAATCGATATGATAGGCGGCTACCCTTCGGGGTGTAGCTCAGTCTGGTAGAGCGCTACGTTCGGGACGTAGAGGTCGCAGGTTCGAATCCTGTCTCCCCGACCACTTTGTTGGTCACGAAGAAACCTGGAAGACGACGGTCTCCCGGGTTTTTTTGTGCCTGTCGTTTTGCCTGGCAACGTACAATGGGCCCCTCCCCCACCCTGCCGCACCGGCGTCCGCCCGGTGCCGCCGTTGCATCCGGAGGCCGCCGCGCGCGCCACCGGCAAGGATCCACCATGAGCCCCACCGCCTCCCCTTCGTCGCCTGCGCCTTCGCTGCTGCACGGGCGCGCCCTGGTCTTCGCTGCCATCGTGCTGGCCGCGGTCAACCTGCGTACCGCGGTCACCTCGGTCACCCCCCTGCTGGACGTGCTGGGCCAGACGTTCGGCTTCGGCACCACCATGACCGGTGTGCTCGGCATGCTGCCGACTGCCTCGTTCGCCTTGTTCGGCGTGTGCACGCCGATGCTCGCGCGCCGCCTCGGGCTGGAGCGCACCACGCTGCTGGCGATGTCGCTGGCGCTGGTCGGCCTGCTGTTGCGCTCCAGCGCGGTCGGCATGGGCAGCCTGCTGGGCGGCTCGATCATCGCCCTGGCCGGCATGGGCATCGGCAACGTGGTGGTGCCCCCGCTGGTGAAGCGTTATTTCGCCAACAAGGTGGGCACGATGAGCACGCTGTACATCAGCGCGCTGCAGCTGGGCACCATGCTGCCGGCGTTGCTGGCGGTGCCGGTGGCCAACGCGGCCGGCTGGCGCGTGTCGCTGGGCATGTGGGCGCTGCTGGCACTGGCCGCCACCCTGCCATGGCTGATGCTGGTGCGCCGCACCCCGCGCCATGATGTGATCACCGACGGCCCGGATCCGAGTGCGCAGCCGCACGGGCGGGTCTCGGCGACCTCGCTGGGCTGGGGCATGACGCTGATGTTCGGCATGACCTCGCTGATGACCTATTCCATGTTCACCTGGTTGCCGCGCATCGTGGTCGAAGCCGGCGCCTCGCCGGCCTTCGGCGGGGTGATGGTGGCGATGTTCTCCGCGCTGGGCCTGTTGCCCTCGCTGGTGATTCCTTCATTGGCGGTGCGCATGGCCAACCCGTTCCCGCTGGTGTTGATCGGCTTTGGTTCCTTCGTGGTGGCCTTCGCCGGGCTGCTGCTGGCACCGATGAAAGCCCCGCTGCTGTGGGCCTGCCTGCTGGGACTCGGTCCGTCGACCTTCCCGCTGGCGCTCACGCTGATCAACCTGCGCACGCGCACCCCGACCGGGTCGGCCGCCCTGTCCGGCTTCATGCAGGGCGTGGGCTACAGCTTCAGCTGCCTGGGTCCGTTCCTGGTGGGCTGGCTGCACGACGTGAGCGGCAGCTGGACGTTGCCGTTCGGCTTCCTGTTCTGCTGCGCGCTGGTGATGCTGTGCGCGTCGTGGTTCGCCTGCAAGCCGCGCAAACTCGAAGACCTGTGGTGAATACATCGCTGCGTGAGCAGGCCACCGACGTGACCCCGTCGTGATCGGTCGCAACTGACGCAGCGCGTCAGTTGCTGACCCTGCATCTGTCGCAGGGCGTCTTCCTGCGGTGGCAGCCGCAGCATGCATGTCTGTTGCCGGACGGGCATCCCGTCGCCTTCTGCGCTGCGCAAGGAGGCACGGATGCGCTTCGGGGTCCCGCATTGCCGGCGCTTGGCACGTGATGTGCGTCACACTTTCCAATTCTTCATCGCACGAACCAGCTTCTGGGGGTTTCATGTCTGTCCATCGTCCGCTGGCGCGTTGCGTCGGCTTGGCCTGCCTCGTCCTGGCGACAGGCGCGCACGCCGCCCCTGCCCCGTCCAACCGCGCCGGGCAGATGGCTGAAATCAGCCGCCATCGCGACCAGGCCCAGTGGCTGGACGCGCTGGCGGCGATCGAGCGCGCGCAGCAGTCCAGCCCCGGTGATGACCTGCTGTACAAGCTGCAGGTGCTGACCCTGGGCGACATCGGCAACGCCAGTCGGGCCTGGCAGCTGTACCAGGCGCGCCCGGAGCTGTTCGATGCGGCTCAGAAGGAACGCTTCGAAGCGGACTACCTGGCCCGCCTGGTCGGCTGGAGCATGGCCTACGGCGAAAGCGAAGACACCCGCCTGGAGGAAGCCGAAGACACCCTGGCGCTGATGGAAAAGTACCTGCAGCGCGACGGCACCCCGCTGGCGCAGGCCCCCCGGCGCATCCGCCTGGACCGCCTGATCCTGCTCAACCGCCTGTCCCGCCACGCCCAGTTGCGCGAGGAATATCTCGCCCTGCGCGCCGATGGCGTGGAGCTGCCCGACTACGTGCTGCCGGCGGTGGGCGATTCACTGATGGCTACCCAGCATCCGGACGAGGCGATCCCGGTGCTGTCGCAGGCGGTGAAGAATGACCCCTCGCGCTTCCAGGCACGCTCGGAACTGGCCTATGCGTACCTGGAAACCGAGCAGGCCGGCACCGCCATCGACTATCTGGTGAGCTGGCAGAAAGACGAGCCGATCTGGCGCTGGGGCCCGAATGCGCGTGCCCCCTATGCGAACTGGGCCCGCTATGAGGCCGACCTCAACCTGGCGATGATCCGCGCCTACAGCAACGACCTTCCGTCCGCCCAGGGCGAGCTGGAGCAGATGGTCGCCACCGGGCCGGGCAACGGGGGCCTGCAGACTGCGCTGGGCGGCGTCTACCAGATGCGCGGCTGGCCGCGGCGTGCGCTGGAACGCCATCAGATGGCCTATACGCTGGATCCGCGCGATGTCTCCCCGCGCATCGGCATGTTCGAGTCGCACATCGCGCTGCAGCGCGACGACCTTGCCCGCCCGATACATGACGACCTGCTGGCCCGCTATCCGAACCAGCCTTCGGTGCAGCGCATGGACCGTGCCTGGCGCGCACACCGCGGCTGGCAGCTGGACGCCAATGCAGAAGTCGGCCGCAGCAGTGGCGGCGGCGGCGCTTCGCCGCTGGGCAACGACGATGGCAGTTACCGCGTGAGCGCGTCCTCGCCGATCCTGGCCGATCGCTGGCGGGTGCTGGCCTTCGCCGACCGCCGTTCGGTGGACTTCCAGAACCAGCGCATCAACCCGTGGTGGTTCGGTGCCGGGGTGAACTACCGCTTCGACCAGCTGGACGGCGAACTGGTGGCCCTGCATCCGAATGACGACGTCGGCGATACCGGCCTGCGCGCGGGGCTCGGCTGGCAGTTCAACGACCAGTGGCATCTCGGTGCAAGCGCCGCACGCAACGATGCCGATGCCTCGATGCAGGCCCGCGTGTCCGGCATCACCGCCGACAGCGTAGCGCTGGCCAGCACCTATACCCGCAACGAGCGCACGCAGTGGCGGATCGGCGCCAGCCAGTACCGCTATGACGATGGCAACCACCGCGACACCATCAGCACCTCGGTGGAACAGCGCCTGCTGAGCCGCCCGACCCTGCAGGTGGATGGGCTGGGCAGCCTGTATGCCAGCCGTGGCAGCCGCGATGAGGTGCCCTACTTCAATCCCTCCCGCGACCGCTCCGTGGAGATCGGCCTGCGCATCGACCAGCAGTTGTGGCGGCATTACGAGAAGCATTTCCGCCACCGCCTGACCGTGTCGGTAGGCGACTACTGGCAGGAAAGCTTCGGCAGCGCACTGGTGCCCTCGGTTGAGTATCGCCATGAGTGGCAGATCGGCGCGGGGCGGATTTTCGAGTACGGGGTGCGCTGGTCGCGTCCGGTGTATGACGGTCAACGCGAGCGGCATGTCGGCCTGGAAGCCGGCCTGCGCTGGGGAGAATGAGATGCGGGTGAACAACATGCGACTGCCGATGATGATGGTCCTGCTGGTGCTGCTGGCGCTGTGCGCGCCGCTGCAGGCGCAGACCCGCCCGGAACTGGATGCGGCCGGCAACGGCCTGCTGGTGCTGAGCTACCACGACATCCGTGATGACGTGGCGGCCAAGGGCGATCCGGATGCCTATGCGGTGAGCACGCAGAACTTCGCTGCACATCTGGACTGGCTGTCCGCGCACGGCTACCACCCGATCTCGCTGAGCCAGCTGGTCAAGGCATCGCGTGGCGAAGCGGTGCTGCCGTCCAAGCCGGTGCTGCTGACCTTCGATGACGGCCTGCGCAGCGTCTACAGCAAGGTCTACCCGCTGCTGCGCGCGTACGACTATCCCGCCCTGGTGGCGGTGATCACCGACTACGTGGACATGGCGCCGGATCGCACCATCGATTACGGCTACCGGCCGTTCGGTCGCGATGATTTCCTGACCTGGGAGCAACTGCGCGAGATGAAGGACAGCGGCTTGATCGAGCTGGCCAGCCATACCGACAACCAGCACCACGGCGTGCAGTCCAACCCGCAGGGCAATTCCACCCCCGCGGTGATCACCCGTGCCTTTGATCCGGCCACCGGCCGCTACGAGACCGCGGCGGCCTACGAAAAGCGCCTGCGCGATGACCTTTCGCGCAGTGCCGGACTGATTGAAAAGAACCTCGGCGTGCGTCCGCAGGCGATCGTCTGGCCGTACGCGGCCTACAACCAGCTCAGCAACGAGATCGCCGAGCAGCTCGGCATGCCGGTGTCCTTCGACCTGGAAGGCCGCAGCACGCCGGTCACGCGCGACCTTCACGGCCTGGCGCGCCTGCTGGTGACCGGCAATCCAAACGTCACCGGGCTGGCCTTCGAACTGCGCCGCAACACCACCCTGGACGGCACCCGCGCCCTGCAGATCGACATGGACGCGGTGTATGACAAGGACCCGGCGCAGCTGGCGCGCAACCTGGACACGCTGATCGACCGGGTCAAGAAGATCGGCCCGACCCACGTCTACCTGCAGGCCTTCGCCGACCCGGACGGCAACAACACCGCCGATGCGCTGTATTTCCCCAATCGCCACCTGCCGATGCGCGCGGACCTGTTCAACCGCGTGGCATGGCAGTTGAAGACCCGTGCAGGCGTCAAGGTATACGCGTGGCTGCCGGTGCTGGGCTATGAACTGCCCGATCCGGCGCAGAAGCAGGCGCTGGGCATCGCCAGTCCGGAAAAAGACGGCATGTACCGGATGGACTTCACCAAGCCGGCCGCGCGCCAGATCATCCTGGACATCTACGAAGACCTGGCCATCAACTCCTACTTCGAAGGGCTGCTGTTCCACGACGATGCCTACGTACGCGATACCGAACTCACCGGCCTGGCGCAGGAAGGCCTGGACGGCAACCGCACCCAGGCGCTGATCGACTTCACCCTGGCCCTGCGTGACCGTGCGCAGCGCTGGCGGCCGAAGCTGGGCACCGTGCGCAACCTGTATGCGCAGCCGGTGCTGGAGCCGCAGAGCGCGGCATGGTTCGCCCAGCGCCTGGACCTGTTCAACGCCGCCTACGACCATACCGCCCTGATGGCGATGCCCTGGATGGAAGGCAGCCGCCAACCCGAGCGCTGGCTGGACCGGCTGGTGGCTGCGGTGCGTGAACACGATCCGGAGCTGAAGCACACCCTGTTCGAGCTGCAGACCGTTGACTGGCGTACCCGGACCGCGATCCCCGGCGAGCGCCTGCGTGCGCAGGTACGTCGCCTGCAGGCACAGGGCGTGCGTCACCTGGCCTGGTACCCGGATGACTTCATCGCCGACAAGCCGTCCACCGCCGATGCACGCGCGGCGATGTCGGCGCGCAACTTCCCCTATCCGGAGCGGTGACATGGACCACACGCCTGTCTACTACCTGTTCCAGTTCGCCTTCTTCTACCCCATGGTGATGGCGTTCTTCTGGATGTCGGGAGGCCTGTACTACTTTTTCCGCCGCGAGCGGAAGTCGCGCGACCGCAATGATCCGCCGCCGATGGACGAGTACCCGTTCACTTCGCTGCTGATTCCGTGCCACAACGAATCGGACAACCTGGACGACACCATCGGCGCGGCGCTGGCGCAGCGTTACCCGGACTTCGAGGTGATCGCCATCAACGATGGCAGCGGCGACGACACCGGCGCGCGCCTGGATGCGCTGGCGGCGATCCATCCGCGCCTGCGCGTGGTGCACCTGGACCGCAACCTGGGCAAGGCCAATGCGCTGCGCATGGGGGCATTGGCGGCGCGCTCGGAGTACCTGGTCTGCATCGATGGCGATGCGATGCTGGAAGAGCACGCCATGCACTGGATGGTCTGGCATCTCACCAGTGGCCCCCGCGTGGGCGCGGTCACCGGCAACCCGCGCATCCGCAACCGCTCCACACTTCTGGGCCGCCTGCAGGTGGCCGAATTCTCTTCCATCATCGGCATGATCAAGCGGGCCCAGCGCGTGTACGGGCGCATCTTCACCATCTCCGGCGTGATCGCCGGCTTCCGCCGCACCGCCCTGCACCGCATCGGCTACTGGGCCGATGACATGGTCACCGAAGACATCGACATCAGCTGGCGCCTGCAGCTGGACCACTGGGACATCCGGTACGAACCCAACGCGCTGTGCTTCATCCTGATGCCGGAAACCCTGCGCGGGCTGTGGAAGCAGCGCCTGCGCTGGGCCCAGGGTGGCGTGGAGGTGCTGCTGCGGCATGGCATGAGCCTGTTCAACTGGCGCAAGCGCCGCATGTGGGGCGTGCTGGTGGAGTACATCTTCAGCGTGCTGTGGGCCTATGTGATGCTGTTGATCATCGTGTTGTGGGCGCTGGGCAAGGTCGTCGAACTGCCGCCGTCGCTGTACATCCAGACGCTGCTGCCGCAGTGGCACGGGGTGATCCTGGCGCTGGTCTGCCTGCTGCAGTTCGCCAGCAGCCTGATCATCGACCGTCGTTACGAAATCAACATCGGCCGTAATTACTTCTGGGTGATCTGGTACCCGATGGCCTACTGGTTGATCAGCCTCTTCACCACCCTGGTGGCACTGCCGAAGACACTGCTGAAGCGAGGCAGGAAGCGCGCCACCTGGGTCAGCCCGGACCGGGGAATTCGATGAACGCCAACAAGCCGTCCCGTCGTTTTGATTCGCGCCTCATCCAGAAGCCGCGCCGGCAACCCCGCCTGCAGCGCACCGCGTGGGGCTTCGTCACCATCGCCTTCTGGGCGTTCTATTTCTATCTATGGGCGCCGGTGCTGACCCTGATGTCCTGGCTGGTGGGCGGCCGCCTGGCCTGGATCCAGCTGTACGAGCGCAAGCAGCAGCTCGATCCGTTCCTGGTCATCGCCCTGCCGGTATTGCTGATCGGTTGCGCGGCGCTGCTGATCCTGTGGGCGGAGTACAACCGCTACCGTTTCGGGGGCAAGGAGCGCCGCGCCCCGCGCGTGGATGTCGAACTGCCGGAGATCGCGCGTGACCTGGGGGCCAGCGATGCGCTGGCACGCCAGCTGTCCGGCGCGAAGGCGGTCACGCTGCACATGGACGATGATGCACGCCCGGTCGGCATGACCGAACAGGTGCTGACGCAACCTGCTTTCCGGTAGTGACGGCCGCTGGCCGTCAGCGCCTGGCCGTCGTGGGTGACGACCGTTGGTCGTCACATCTTTGCCGCTGCGCTCGCCGAGCATGGCTCGGCGCTACCGGGTGACGACCCGCCCCGGTGGGTGACGACCGTTGGTCGTCACACCTTTGCCGTACGCACCTGCCCTTCCCCGCGCACCACGAAACGTTCCACCGTCAACGCTTCCAGACCCATCGGGCCGTACGCATGCAGGCGCGTGGTGGAGATGCCGATCTCGCTGCCCAGGCCGAGCTGGCCGCCATCGGAAAAGCGCGAAGAGGCGTTGACCATCACCACTGCCGATTGCAGCGCATGGATGAAACGCTCGGCATTGGCGGCGTCCTGGGTAGCGATCACTTCGGTGTGGTCGGAGGTGTAACGGCGGATATGCGTGATCGCAGCCTCCACGTCATCCACCACTTTCACCGCGATGATCAGATCCAGGAACTCGGCCGCGTAGTCCTCATCGGAAGCAGACGTGCTGCCCGGCAGCAACGGCTGTGACAGCGCATCGGCGCGCAGCTCCACGCCGCGCGAAGCCAGGGCCTCGCCGGCGCGCGGCAGGAATTCCCCGGCTATATCACGATGTACCAACAGGGTTTCCAGCGAATTGCACGCCGAGGGCCGGCTGCACTTGCCATCAACCAGCAGTTCGAGGGTTTGGCCGATATCGGCGCTGGCATCCACGAACAGGTGGCAGACGCCCTTGTAGTGCTTGATCACCGGCACGCGCGCATGCTCGGCGACGAAGCGGATCAGGCCTTCTCCTCCGCGCGGAATCGCCAGATCGATCAGCTCGTGCAGTTGCAACAGTTCCAGCATCGCCTCGCGGCGCAGGTCGGTCAGCACCGTCACCGCCGCCTCCGGCACCCCGTGGGCCGCCAATGCACTGCCCAGCGCAGCGGCGATCGCGGTATTGGAATGGATCGCCTCCGAGCCGCCGCGCAGGATCACCCCGTTGCCGGCCCTCAGGCACAGCGCCGCGGCCTCGGCGGTGACGTTGGGCCGCGCCTCGTAGATCATCGCGATCACCCCCAACGGCACGCGCACTTTCTGCACGCGGATCCCATTGGGGCGCACGTCGTCGCGCGTCACCTGGCCCACCGGGTCCGGCAGCCCGGCCACCTCGCGCACTGCCTCGGCCATGGCGAACAGCCGCGACGGGTCCAGCATCAGGCGATCCAGCATGGCGTTGCCGATGCCCTTCGCGCGTGCTGCGGCAAGGTCACGCGCATTGCCGGCCAGGATCTGTCCAGCGTTGGATTCCAGCGCCGCAGCCATGGCCAGCAGCAGCGCGCCGCGCTGCGCCGTGTCCAGCCCGGCCACCATGGTGGCGGCGGCACGGCAGGCGCGTGCCTGTTGTTCGATGTCACTCATGGGAATCGCCTCGTGGTTCATACCAGCACCAGGTCGTCGCGGTGCACGACGTTTCCACCATAGTTGTAGCCCAGTGCCGCTTCGATGTCGCGCGAATGGCGGCCAGCGATGCGGCGTATGTCGCTGGCCGCATACTGGGTAATGCCGCGTGCCACGCTGACCTCGCTGCCTGCATCGCCCGCCCGGGAGCGGATCTCCACCATGTCGCCGCGGCGGAACTCGCCGTGCGCGCCGGTGATGCCGCCGGGCAACAGCGAAGCCCCCTTGGCCCGCATTGCCTGCACCGCGCCATCGTCGACCCAGATCACCCCGGGTTCCACGGGTGCGTGCCGCAGCCAGTACTTGCGCGCGGCCTCGCGACTCTGCGCGGCATGCAGGCGCGTTCCCTGCAGGCGCCCCTGTGCCAGCGCACGCACCACATCGCCGTTGCGGCCATTGAACAGGATCGTCTCGATGCCCAGCCGCGCTGCCTTGGATGCGGCTTCCAGTTTGGTGCGCATGCCGCCGGTGCCGGCGCTGCTGCCGCTGCCCCCGGCCATCGCCAGCACCTCGGCAGTCAGTTCATGCACCTGCGCGATCGGCTGTGCAGACGCATCCCGGCGCGGATCGGCGCTGTACAGGCCGTCGATGTCGGTGGCGATGAACAGCACATCGGCATCCACCAGCGCCGCCACGGTAGCGGCCAGGTTGTCGTTGTCGCCAAGCTTGAGCTCGTCCACCGATACCGTGTCATTTTCATTGACCACCGGCAGCGCGCCCAGCCGCAGCAGCTCGTTGAGCGTGGCACGGGCGTTGAGGTAGCGACGGCGGTTGCGCAGGTCATCATGGGTAAGCAGCACCTGCGCCACGGGACGTTCGAAGAAGCGTTGCCACAGCCCGATCAGCTGGGCCTGGCCGAGTGCGGCCAACGCCTGGCGGGCAGCCATCGCCGCGCCATTGGCCTCCACCCGCGGCAGGATCGCGCGGCCGGCGGCGACCGCGCCGGAAGACACGATCACCACCTCGCGGCCGGCCAGTACGTTGGCCGATACGAACTGGGCAAGCCCCAATGCGTAGCGCGGGGACAGCCCGCCGCCATCGGCGGCGAGCAGGCTGCTGCCGACCTTCAGCACGGCGCGCCGCCAGTCCGGCAACGCTTGTTCGGGAAACGGCGATGCGGTCATGGCGGCAGGGTCGCTCATCAGGGGCTCAGCGGGTGGTCCATTCGTGGACGGTCAGGTCCGAAGACTGCAGGGTCACCAGCGGATCGCGCGCGACAATGGCACGCGCCTGTTCCAGGGTGGCGACGTTGCACAGCACGTAGGCGCCACCGCTGCCGTCACTGAAACCACCGGTCAGCTGCAGCTGGCCGGCGGCACGCAGTTCATCGAGGAATGCGATGTGCGGCTGCACCGCCGCCGGGTCGAAATCCGGCCGGCGCATCGCCATCACCAGGTAGACGGTGCCGGCCATCAGGCCAGCGCCTGCCAGCGCGCGCGCAGGACGTCCAGGCGCAGGTCGGCGGCGGCGCCGGGCGACACCCGGGCGGCCAGGCTGCCTTCCGGCGTACGGCCCTGGCCTGCTGTGTCCGCACCTGCGGCCGCGGCCTTGTAGGCCTCGCGGAACGGTACGCCGGCGACGGCCGCCTCGACCGCCACATCGGTGGCGTACATGCCCGAATCGATGCCGGCCAGCAGCTTGTCGTTGCGCCATTCCAGGTTGGCCAGCAGCGCCGGCAGCAGTTCCAGCGCAGCAAGACCGCGGCCGAAGCCGTGGAAGATCGCGCCCTTGGACCCCTGCAGGTCGCGGTGGTAACCGGATGGCAGTGAAAGCAGCTGCTCGATCTCGGTACGTGCGGCGGCGACGCTGGCGTGGGTGGCGCGCATCAGCTCGATGACATCGGGATTGCGCTTGTTGGGCATGATCGAGCTGCCGGTGGTGTACTGCGCGGGCAGTGCCACGAAGCCGAATTCCGCGCTGGTGAACAGCGACAGGTCCCATGCGATGCGGCGCAGGTCCAGGGTGGCGCCGCCGAGTGCTTCCAACGCGGCCATCTCGAACTTGCCGCGCGACAGCTGCGCGTAGATCGGCGATACCTGCATGCGCGCGAAGCCGAGCGCGGCAGTGGTGTGTTCACGGTCCAACGGCAGGTTCACGCCGTAGCCGGCGGCGGTACCCAGCGGATTGGCATCCACAAGCGCGTGTGTATCGCGGGCGCGGACAGCGTTGTCAATGAACGCCTCGGCCCAGCCGGCCCACCACATGCCGGCGGAGGAAACGACGGCACGCTGGATGTGCGTATAGCCCGGGATCGGCAGGTCCTTTTCGGCTTCAGCACGGTCCAGCGCCACCTTGGCGATCTCCGCGCTGAGCTGCGCCACGCGCTGCAGCTTTTCCTTCAGCCACAGCCGGGTCGCCACCAGCACCTGGTCGTTGCGGCTGCGGCCGGTGTGGATGCGGCGGCCGGCATCGCCAAGGCGGTCGGTCAGGCGCGCTTCGATGGCCGAATGGCCGTCTTCGTACTGTTCGTCCAGCACGAACCGGCCGGCGCGGAAGTCATCGGCCAGCACCTCCAGTTCACGCTGCAACCCAGCCAGCTCGTCGGCACTGAGGATGCCGATGTGCTGCAGGCCCTCGGCATGCGCGGCACTGGCGGCGATGTCATGCAGGAAGAATTCGCGATCCAGGATCACGTCATCACCGGCGAGGAAGGTCTGGATCTTTGCGTCGACCGCGACGCCCGGCTTCTGCCACAGAAGGTCTGCCATGCTGTGCTCCATCGGCGGCGTGGGCCGCCCGTTGATTCAATCAGTGCGGGATCGAAGTAAGTTCGTCGATGCCCAGGGCGAGGTTGAGGTTCTGCATGGCCTGGGTGGCTGCGCCCTTCAACAGGTTGTCCAGCGTGGCCACCACCACCACCCGCTTGCCGCCGGGTGCCACGGTGAACCCGCCGACCTGCACGCCGTGGCGGCCGGCGATGCGGCTCACCCACGGCGCTTCGTCGACCACTTCGATAAGCGGCTCACCGGCATAGGCATCGATGAAGCGCGCGGCGATCTGTTCGCGGGTCTGCGCCTGGTTGAGCCAGATATTGACCGTCATGGTGATACCGCGGAAGTGCGGCGCCACGTGCGGCATGAACTCCACGGGCACGCGCAGGTGCGCGGACACCTCGCGCTCGTGGACGTGGTTGGTCAATGCGTACGGCATCAGGTTGTCGGCCAGCAGTTCCGGATTGTTCTTGTCCGAAGGCGTGGTGCCGGCGCCGGAATAGCCGGAAACACCGAAGCACTGCGGCGGACCGGCCAGCAGGTCCAGCAACGGGTGGATCGCCAACTGCATCGCGGTGGCATAACACCCCGGGTTGCTGATGTGCTTCTCACCGTTGTAGTTGCCGCGGGTCAGCTCGGGCAGGCCGTAGTACCAGCTTCCCTCGAAGCGGTAGTCAGCGGAAAGGTCCACGATGACCGTGTCCGGCCTGGCGGCCTGCAGCGCGGCGACGAACGGTGCGGCCAGGCCATTGGGCAGCGCCAGGATCACCGCGTCCACGCCCTTGGCGGCGACCGCGTCGGCGTCCAGGTTTTCGTACTGCAGCTCGCCGGTGATTTCCGGGTGGTGCTCGGCCAGCCGCTGCCCGGCGCGCTCGCGCGAGGATACGAAAGCCAACTGCAGGCGCGGATGCGCGGCCACCAGTTTGATCAGCTCTGCCCCGGTGTGGCCGCGGGCACCGACGATGCCCAGGGTGAAGGTTGTTTCGTTCATGCGTGGGTATCCAGGCGGAACTGCAGGTGGCGTTTCACCGCCGCCCATTCCGTATCGATGATGGAGAAAACGACGGTATCGCGCGGCGTGCCGTCGGGATGCCGGGTATGGTTGCGCAGCACGCCGTCCTGCTTGGCGCCAAGGCGCGCGATGGCCGTGCGCGAGGCATGGTTGAACCAGCTGGTTTCAAACACCACGGCCAGGCAGCCGAGCGTTTCGAAGGCATGCCGCAGCAACAGCAGCTTGGCCTCGGTATTGACCCCGCTGCGCTGCACGCGCGGCGCATGCCAGGTATAGCCGATGCTCAGCTTGGGCACGCTGGCATCCAGTCCGTAATAGCGCGTGGTACCAACGATCTCTCCGCTTGCATCACGGATCACCATCGGCAGCATCGTGCCTTCGCCCTGCGCCTGCAGCGCCGCCTCGACATAGTCAGCCACGCCCGAGGGCGACGGCACTTGGGTGAACCACAGCTGGTCCAGCCCGGTGCCTTCCACGGCGCGCTGCAGGCCCGGCACGTGTGCGGCCTGCAGCGGTTCAAGCGAGACGTGGCGGCCTGACAGCGTCGGCGCAGCGGTCCACTCGGAGGGCGTGCTCATCCGAGCAGGCTCGGCGAACGCTGCGCGCAGTGGTCGACGTAGGCCTTGATGCGGTCAAAGCCATCGGCACCGAACCAGAAGGTCTTCCACGTGCCCTGTTTGTAGCAGCCATCGGATTCGGCGTAGTAGAAGTGGTTGATCGGGTTGCCGTTGCGCGAGCGCCAGAACAGCTGCGGGGTCTCGTCCAGCATCACGTTCCACACCGCCCGGCCCAGGCCCTCGCCCTGTGCGTCGTCAAGCACCGCGAATTTATCCAGGTACACGCCTTCCGCTTCGTCGGTGAGGATCACCGCGGTGCGGTAGTTTTCGCTGACATACGCGCGCAGCAGGCGGGTCTTGTCGAAGTAATCCGGCACCAGCACGCGGCCGAAACTGGATTCGATCAGCCCGCGCAGGCGCGGCAGGTCCAGTTCGTCCCACGACGTCGCGCGCAGCACGCGTTCGCCCTTGCGCACCAGCGTACCGGAGCCTTTATGGGTGAACAGTTCCTTGGCCAGGTCGGCCGGCCGGGTGATCGACACCGACGACTCCAGCGGCAGCCGGTCCAGCAGCGACTTGATCTGCTCGATCTTCACCTTCATGCCGCCGTGGATCCACGGCTGGCTCATCAGGTGTTCGTACTCGGTGGACAGGTTGATCGAATCGATCACCCTGCCCTCCTCGTCCAGCAGCCCGCCGGTGCCGGTCAGGAAGATGATCTTGTACGGCTGCAGCTCCTGCACCAGTTCGTTGGCGGCGAAGTCGGCGTTGACGTTGAGGATCTGCCCGCTACGGGTTTCGCCCAGGCTGGTGATGACCGGGATCGAGCCGGCACGCAGGCTGGCTTCGATCGGCGCCAGGTTGACCTTCTTCACTTCGCCGACCAATCCATAGGTGGCCTGGTCCATGTACTCGGCTTCGAACACGCCACCGGTGATGGACGTGGCACGCGCACCATTCTGCTGCAGCGCTTCCACCAGCCGCAGGTTGGACTGCTGGAAGACCTGGCGCACGATCGCCAGCGCTTCCGGCGAGGTCACCCGCAGGCCGTTGATGGTCTGCTTTTCGATGCCGGCAGCAGCCAGCTCGGTGTCCAGCTGCGGGCCGGCACCGTGCAGCACGATCGGGGTCAGCCCGACTTCCTGCAGGAATGACAGCGAGGACGTCAGCGCCTCCAGGTCGTCGCGCAGCACCGCCCCGCCCACTTTCACCACCGCGAAGCGTTTGGCGTCGAGCTGCGAAAAACGCTTGAGGTACTGGCTGATTTCCTTCGCGCTGGCCATGCTGGAAAGCAGGCGCACGATGGTCTGGCGGGTCTGGCGATGAGGCTGGAAGGCTGGGGACATTTCGGTTTCATCACAGGCGGCGGGGGCCGCGTTGCAGTTCCGCCGTGCCGGGGCACGACGGCATCGGGGGGTTCACGCGCCGGCGCTGATGATCCGGTGCACGGCGTCGGCATAGCGCTGCAGTTGTTCCAGCGTCACGAACTCATCGGCGGTATGGGCCTGGGCGATGTCGCCCGGGCCGAACACCAGGGTGGTGTAGCCACCGGCGGAGAACAGCGAGGCTTCGGTCCAGAAATCCACCGCGTTGCCGATCGGCAGGTCCAGCGCATCGGCCACGTCACGCGCGGCAAGGCGCCGGTTCTCGGCATCGGCGATGTCCCCGGCCGGAAGGCTGGGGCCACGGAAGGTTTCGGTGAACAGCGCCGCTTCCGGCTCGGCCAGGCCGGCGAAGGTGGCCAGCAGCGCATCGATGTCCATCGACGGCAGCGGACGGAAACCAAAGCGCAGCTCGGCCGCTGGCGCGATCATGTTGGCCTTGATCCCGCCTTCCACGCGGCCGATGTTGAAACGCAGCCCGGTCAGCCCACCGAAGCGTGCCGAGGACAACGATTCCACATGGTCCAGCGCGCGGTTGCCCCAGCGCATCGCCTGGTGCAACGCGCTGGCGGCCGCATCCTGCTTGCCCGACGCGTGGCCGGCGCGACCGGCGAACTGCATCAGCACCGAGCTGATGCCACGGTGGGCCAGCACCGCCTCGCTCATGGTCGGCTCGGCCACCAGCACCGCCTCGTAGGGCAGGCCACGGGCCAGGAAGGCGGCAATGCAGCGCGGATCGTTGGCTTCTTCGTCGCTGGAAAACAGGAATGCCGCATCACCTTCGCTGGCATTGGCGGCAGCCACCAGCGCCGCGGCCGCGCCCTTGATGTCACACACGCCCAGCCCGACCACGCGGTCGTCCAGGCGACGCATCACATGCGGATCCGCGCTCCAGTGGGGCGAGTCCGGCACGGTATCCAGGTGCACGTTGAACAGATACTTCGGCGTACCACGCACCGCATGCAGGCTGACCGCCCCGTCACCATGGTCGATCACCTCCACCTGGAAGCCGGGCAGGTTGTCGCGCAGGTAATCGAAGATTCCCCCCGTGGTGATCGCACGCGGCGGATTGCGGGTATCGAAAGACACCAGGGCCTGCAGGTGATGAAGCGTCTGTTCCAGCATGTTGCGTAGATCCTTCAGGACAACGTGAATCCAGATGGAGGAAAACCCCCTTCTTGTTGAAGGGGGTGCGCCAACGGCGCGGGGGTTAAGGTGGAATGCGTGGGCAAACCGCTGGCGGTTTGCTGAAGGGGGTGCGCCAACGGCGTGGGGGTTAAGGTGGAATGCGTGGGCAAACCGCTGGCGGTTTGCTGAAGGGGGTGCGCCAACGGCGTGGGGTCAAGGTGGAATGCGCGGGCAAGTCAATCGCTTTCAGCGATTGACCTGGGCATACAACGTAGAGCTCATGCCGAACAGCTTGATGAAGCCCTCGGCTTCTTCCACGCCCCAGTCTGCCGACTGCGCATAGGTGGCGCCCTTGGTGTTGAGCAGGTGCGGCGAACGCACGGCCACTGCATCGACGCGGCCGCCACGGGTCTCCAGCACGACTTCACCGTTGACCTTGGCCTGGGAGGACTTCAGGAACGCTTCAATGTCGGTCTTCAGCGGGTCGTGGTAGAAGCCTTCGTACACCAGCTCCACCCACTTGCGCGCCACGTCCGGCTTGAAGCGGTTCTGCTGCTTGGTCAGCACCGCGTCTTCCAGTGCACGGTGCGCGGCCAGCAGCGACACCAGGCCCGGCGCTTCGAACACGATGCGGCCCTTCAGGCCGATCACGGTGTCGCCGGTGTACACGCCGCGGCCCACGCCATACGGAGCGAACAGCTTGTTGAGCGTGGCCAGGATCTTCTCGCCCGGAAGCGCCTTGCCGTCCAGCGCCACGGCAACGCCGTCGACGAACTTCAGGGTGACGGTGAGGGCCTGCTCCGGCCATTCGCTGCGCGGTGCGCACCAGCCGCGGGCGCCTTCACCCGGTGCTTCCCAACGGTCGATCTCACCGCCGGACATGGTCAGGCCCAGCAGGTTCTCGTTGATGGTGTAGGCCTGCTGCTTGGCGCGCACGCCGAAGCCGCGCTCTTCCAGGTACTTCTGCTCGTAAGCGCGGGTCTGGGTGTGTTCTTTCTGGATTTCGCGGATGGGGGCGATGATCTGGTAGTCGCCCAGCGCCTTCACCGCCAGATCGAAACGCACCTGGTCGTTGCCCATGCCGGTGCAGCCATGCGCGATGATGTTGGTACCCAGTTCGGCGGCGCGCTTGAGCGCAGCATCGACGATCAGGTAACGGTCCGACACCAGCAGCGGGTACTGGCCCTGGTAGCCTTCACCGGCCCAGACGAACGGCTTGACGAAACCTTCCCAGATCGCAGGACCCCCATCGACGGTGACATGGCTGGTGACGCCCAGCTCGGCGGCGCGCTTTTCGATGAAGTCGCGCTCTTCGTCATCCACGCCGCCGGTGTCGGCGAACACGGTGTGCACGTTGTAGCCGCGCTCCTGCAGGTAGGGCACGCAGAAGCTGGTATCAAGGCCGCCGGAGAAGGCGAGGACGACGTCTTTGTTGCTCATGGGGGTAAGGTCCTGGTAGCGCCAGGTGATGCCCGGCGGAATGTTCGAATCAGAAAGAAATCAGCGGCCGGCCAGCGCGGCCATGATGGCCTTCTGCACGTGCAGCCGGTTTTCGGCCTCGTTGATGGCGATGCACTGCGGCGAATCCATCACCGCATCGGTGGCCTTGACGTTGCGACGCAGCGGCAGGCAATGGCTGAAGACCCCGTTGTTGGTCAGCGCCATCTTCTGCTCGTCCACGATGAAGTGCTTGTACTGGTCGCGGATCGGCTTTTCCGGTTCCCAGTTGCCGAAGAACGGCAGCGCGCCCCAGCTCTTGGCGTACACCACGTCGGCACCGGCGTAGGCGCTTTCGATGTCATGGCTGACCTGCAGCGAACCGCCGTTCTCGGCCACGTTCTGCTCGGCCCAGCCCATGTAGCGCTCGTCCAGGATGTAATCCGGGGTCGGGCACAGCAGGGTCACGTCCATGCCCATGCGGGTGGCGATGGTCAGCGCGGAGTTGGCCACTGCGGTGTTCAGCGGCTTGGGGTGGTAGGTCCAGGTCAGCACGTACTTCTTGCCACGCAGGTCCTGGGTGCCGAAGTGCTCCTGCAGCGCCATCGCGTGGGCCAGTTCCTGGCACGGATGGGTGATGGTTTCCATGTTGATGACCGGCACCGGCGAGTACTTGGCAAAGCTCTTCAGCACGGTGTCTTCGCGGTCGACCGACCAGTCCACGAACTTCGGGAAGGCACGCACCGCGATCATGTCGCAGTAGCGGCCGAGCACCTTGGCCACTTCGGCGATGTGTTCTTCGGTATCGCCATCCATCACGGTGCCGAGGTTGAACTCGATCGGCCATGCATCCTTGCCCGGCTGCAGCACCACCGCGTGGGCACCAAGCTGGAAAGCACCCAGTTCGAAGCTGGTGCGGGTGCGCATGGACGGGTTGAAGAACACCAGCGCGATCGATTTGCCTTTCAGCTGGTCGCCGAGCTTGTTGCGCTTGAACAGCGCGGCCTGGGTCAACAGCGCATCGAGTTCGCTGCGGCTCCAGTCCTGGGTGTTCAGGAAGTGCTTGAGGGACATCAATCGATCCTTGCGGTGTGGAATTGGGTGCAGATGCAACTTTTCAGATCCCGGAAACGAAAAAACCCAGCCGGTGGGCTGGGTTTTTTACCGAACAGACAGCACGAAGCTCCGGTCACCCAGCGGAAATGTGGGATTCCGGTCGGCGGGCACGCGAGGTCATGCTGCTGGCCTGGCGGGCGGCGCTGGAGTCGTGCTGGAAGTCGGTTGCGTTCATTTCCGCCCATGGTGGCATGGCCGATGGTGCGGTGCAAGACCCGCCATCAGGGATTTGTCGGCGAACCCTGTTCGGCACCGACCCACGGGGTGATCGAGACCCGGATCTTCAGCCGGTTGCCGGGGTCTTCGGGCAGCCGCGAGCGGTACTTGGTGCCCTTGTAGACGTAGTCCACGTCATAGGCGATGGGCCGGCGGAACTCGCGACCGACCGGCACGATGCGGCAGTCCCGGGTCAGGATCGGCGCGTTGCTGGGCTGGGCCCCGGCGGGCACTGCCGCCACTTCGGCGCTGCCCTCTTCGCCAGGCTTGAAGATCGATCGCACCGAATCCCACAGGCGCCCGAAGCGGCCCTTCTCTTCCACCGGCTCTTCGCCGGTGACGTTCACCGGCGGCAGGTTGCGCGTGGTGACCGGCTCACAATGCTCTTCGGTGCGGGTGGCGCGCAGGGTCTGGAACACCGGCTCGACGTTGAGCACCTGGGCGTAATCGAGCTTGATGTTCTCCACGATCACCACCCGGTTGCGGGGCTCGGCCTCTTCCGATTGGGCCATGGCAGGGCCGGCCAGCAGGCAGGCAGCCAGTGCGGGAAGGAAGAGGTATCTCATCGGCAACGGGTTCGAGGGCACATTGATAGTGTAGGCAGCACGGACACCAAGGGGCTGAACATTACCCGTCCGCCGCGCAGGGGGCCAGCCCATGGCGTGCCCGGATGAGCCCACGCGGTACCCCGGGAGCCCCTGCAGCGCTAGAATCGACGGCTTGTCCCCCAGCGCCCCCACCATGACCCTGCGCCTGCACAACAACCTGACACGCCAGCTGGAAACGTTCACTCCGCTCGATCCGGCCTGTCCGACCCTGTATGTGTGCGGCCCCACGGTCTACAACTACGTGCACATCGGCAACGCGCGCGGCCCGGTGGTGTTCGGCGTGCTGGCCGACCTGCTGCGCCGTCGCTTCGGCGCCCTGCGCTACGCCCGCAACATCACCGACGTGGACGACAAGATCAACACCGCCGCGCGCGAGCAGGGCGTTCCGATCAGCACCATCACCGACCGTTTCGCCGCGGCCTACCGCCAGGACATGGCCGCGCTGGGCGTGGTGCCGCCGGACATCGAACCGGAAGTCACCGCACACATGCCGCAGATCATCGAGATGATCGCCCGGCTGATCGACAGCGGACACGCCTACGCCGCCGAAGGCCACGTGCTGTTCGCGGTGGACACCTTCGAGGGTTACGGCAAGCTCTCCCGGCGGGATCCGGAGGAAATGCTGGCCGGTGCCCGCGTCGAAGTGGCCCCGTACAAGCGCGCAGCCGGCGATTTCGTGCTGTGGAAGCCCTCCAGCGACGATCTGCCCGGCTGGGACTCGCCGTGGGGCCGTGGCCGCCCTGGCTGGCACATCGAGTGCTCGGCCATGGCCGCCGCCCACCTGGGCCCGACCATCGACATCCATGCCGGTGGCGTGGACCTGCAGTTCCCGCACCATGAGAACGAAATCGCGCAGAGCGAGTGCGCGCACGGCGGTGAAATCTTCGCGCGGTTCTGGCTGCACAACGGCATGCTGAACTTCGGCGGCGCCAAGATGAGCAAATCGCTGGGCAACATCGAACGCGTGCACGACCTGGTCCAGAAGCATCCGCCCGAAGCCCTCCGCCTGGCCCTGCTTTCGGCGCATTATCGCCAGCCACTGGACTGGTCCGATGCGGTGATCGAGCAGGCCGGGCGCACCCTGGACCGCCTGTACGGCACCCTGCGCGACCTCGCCGACCTGCCTGCTGCTGCACGCATACCGGCCGTGGTGGAAGCCGCGCTGGACGATGACCTCAACACACCGCTGGCGCTGGCCGAGCTGGCCCGCATCGCCGGTGAAGCACGCAAGGCCACCGATCCCACCGAGCGCGCCCAGCTGAAGCAGGATCTGCTGGGCGCCGGCCTGGCGCTGGGCCTGCTGCAGCAGGATCCTGCCGCATGGTTCGGGACCGCCGGCGGCAGCAGCGACGACGATGCCCGCATCCAGGCGCTGATCGACGCGCGTGCCGCTGCCAAGCAGGCCCGTGATTTCGCCCGCTCCGACGCCATCCGCGACCAGCTGGCCGCCGAAGGCATCGTGCTGGAAGACACCGCGCAGGGCGTGCGCTGGGTGCGCAAGCGCGCCTGATCGCCCTCGTGCCGGCCCATCCCGGCCGGCCGCACCCCGCCAGATGAAGAATGAAATGACCGACTCCCCGTTCCCGCTTGAAGCTACCGCCGCCGAGGCCCAGACCACCATTGCCGAGGAGTTCTCCTTTTTCGGGGACTGGTCCGAGCGCTACCAGTACCTGATCGACCTGGGCCGCAAGCTGCCGGTCTTCCCGGAAGAATGGAAGACTGAGGAACACCGCCTGCTGGGTTGCCAGTCGATGGTCTGGATCGTGCCGGAGGGCAATGCCGATGCCCTGCACTTCCGTGCGATCAGTGACTCGGCGATCGTGTCCGGGCTGATCTTCCTGGCACTGCGCGTGTACTCCGGGCGCTCCGCACAGGAGATCATCGACACCGAACCCAGCTACATCCAGGACATCGGTCTGTCGCGGCACCTGTCGCCCACCCGCAGCAACGGCGTGGCCGCGATGTTGGCCTTCATCCGCGAAACCGCGCAGGCCCAGCTGCATTCCACGCGCCCGTGAGCCTCCCGGCCCCCACCGAAGAGACCGCGCGCACCCTGCTGGCGCGGCCGGGCTTCAGCCAGCTGCTGGCCTACCGCATCTTCGCGATGCTGTCCTACCAGGTGGTTGCGGTCACGGTGGGCTGGCACATCTATGAAGTAACCCGCAATCCCTTTTCGCTGGGCCTGGTCGGCCTGGCCGAAGTGTTGCCGTTCTTCTGCGTGGCGCCGTTTGCCGGCTACCTGGTCGACCATCTGCCACGACGCCGGCTGGGCATGGCGGCCTGCGCCGGACTGGTCGCCACCGCACTGGTGCTGTGCGCGGTGGCACTGGGCTGGCTGCCGTTCCATGGCGTGTGGCCGATCTATGCCGCCATCGCGCTGACCGGCATGGTCCGCGCCTTCCTGTCGCCGATCTACAACGCGCTGTTCGCACGGGTGCTGGAGCGCCACCAGTTCGCCCGCGGCGCAGGGCTGGGCAGCGTGTTCTTCCAGGCCGGGATGGTGGTGGGACCGGCGTTGGGCGGCGTACTGGTCGGCTGGGGCGGCAAGGGCGTGGCCTACGGCGTTGCCACCGGCTTTGCAGTGATGGCGATGGCCTGCCTGGCCTCGTTGAAGGTGAGCGAGCCGCTGCATGCCGGGCCAGCCGCGCCGATCTTCCGCAGCATCGCAGAAGGCGCGCGCTTCGTGGTCGGCAACCGGATCATGGTCGGAGCGATGGCGCTGGACATGTTCTCGGTGCTGCTGGGCGGCGTGGTGGCGATGCTGCCGGCCTTCCTGCAGGAGATCCTGCATTACGGGCCCGAAGGGCTGGGCATCCTGCGCGCGGCGCCGGCATTGGGGTCCATCGCAGTCGGCCTGTGGCTGGCCCGCCACCCGCTGCAGCAGCATGCCGGCCGCGTGCTGTTGTTCGCGGTGGCCGGCTTCGGGCTGTGCGTGATCGGCTTCGGGCTGTCGCACCACTTCTGGCTGTCGGCGCTGATCCTGCTGTTCTACGGCGCCTTCGATGGCGTGTCGGTGGTGGTGCGTTCGACCATCCTGCAGCTGGCCACGCCGGAGGAAATGCGCGGCCGGGTGTCGTCGATCAACGGCATCTTCATCAGTTCGTCCAACGAACTCGGCGCGTTCTATGCCGGCACGATGGCCAGGTGGCTGGGGCTGGTGCCGGCGGTGGTGCTGGGCGGTTTTGCGGTGCTCAGCGTGGCGGGCATCACGGCGTGGAAGAACCCCACGCTGCGCCGCCTGAACCTGCGCGACCTGCAATAGATCCAGAAGCGTGACGACCAACGGTCACCCACCATGCCGTCACTACCGGGTTGGTCAGTTGCCGCAGCCCTGCAGCTTCAGTGTCTGGCCCTGGCGCAGGCTGTAGGCCGGTGCCTTCAGGCCATTGGCGCGGGCCAGCGTGGGCACGTCGCAGCTGAACTTCGCGGCGATCCTGCCCAGCGTTTCGCCCCTGCCCACCTTGTGCGAACGCACTGGCTGCGCGCGCGGTGCAGCGGGACGTGGCGCCACTACCGGAGCGGTCGGGGCGGTGCCCACCACGCTGGCTTCCGCTGCGGCCACCGGCACTACCCCGCCCACCGCCACGCTGCCGGTGAAGCTGGCCGCGCTCGGGCGCACGATCGCCGCGTTCAGATCAGCGGTGATCAGGGTACGTGCCAGGTCAGCACGCGGGCCGCTTACGCAGTTGCGCGTGTACAGGCCGGCGATGCGGGTGGTGGCGTTGATCAGCGTGCCGGCCGGAATCCAGCCATCCGCTTCGTAACGCGGGTTGAGGTTGCGCAGCGTGCGCATGTAGCCATCGCGCGTACCCTGGCTGCCCAGGCAGATGGTCAGCTCATAGATCGTGGTGGACTTGGCCAGGCGCACCGTCGCAGGCTGTGCGTTGACCTTCGGGAACTCCACGCCGTACTGCTGCGGGTGGAGGAAAATCCAGGCGGCGGCAATGACCATCGGCACGTAGTCCTTGGTCTCGCCGGGGAACTCGTTGTAGACGCTGTCCACCCAGAAGCTCTGTCCAGCGTTCTGCCGGAACACGCGCAGCGCGCGCCCTTCGCCGCCGTTGTAGCCGGCCAACGACAGTTCGATGTTGTTGTTGAGCTGGCGCATGCGCTCGTTGAGGTAGGTCGCGCTGGCTTCGGCTGCGCTGCGCGCATCGAAGCGGGTATCGAAGCCGGTGCCATCCGGACCCAGCCCGAAACGCCGGCCGGTGGCCGGCATGAACTGCATCAGGCCGGCGGCGCCGGCACGCGAAGAGGCATGCACGCGGCCATTGGACTCCTTGGCCATGATGCCGAACAACAGCGCTTCGGGCAGGCCGCGCTTTTCCCATTCCGGCCACATCACCGCGCGCACGTTCTGGTAGTTTTCGTAGCTGGTCAGCAGCGCCGGGCGCATGTCGGTCAGCCAGCGCCGGATACCGGCCTGGATGGCCGGGTTGTACTCGACCATGCTGTCGAAGGCATGCCGCTTGTCGTTGAGCAGCGCCGCCGCGCGGGCCGCTTCGGGCACGTCGGCCGCCAACGGCCCGATGTGGTCCGGATCGGCCTGCAGGGTGTCACCGGCTTCGTCGGCCACGCTGTCGTCGCCCTCGGCGTCGGCATCGCGCTTGAGCAGGCGCTTGTAGGTAGCCAGCAGGGTGCTCATCTGGCAGCCTTTCTGTCCCACGCACTCGCTCAGCACGTCTTCCATGTCCTCCAGCGCGGCATCCGCCTCGGCGGCGCCCTTGGGATCGGCATTGGACACGCGCAGCAGCGCGTCGGTATAGCGCTTCTCGGCCACGCCCATGCGCTGCTGCAGCGCTTCGGCCTTGGCCCGGTCACGGTTGGAAACACGTTGCGCATGGGCGTCGGGGACGGCCAGCAGCAGGCTGGCAAGGGCCAGGACGGGCAATCCACGAACAAGCAGGACAGGAACGGGCATTTTTGGCACTGTGTGCGAATCAGGCAGGCAGAGTAGCGGTGCCGCCACGATCCGGGCAACCCGGAGAGGGCCCGCACCGTGCAGCCGGTTAACATTGCGCGCATTCATCACAAGGGATGGACCATGGACCCGATTCTGCTCGGCAAAGGCATCACCGACGACGTAGCGGTCACCCTGTTGCCCAAGCTCGGCAATCGCCACGGACTGGTGGCCGGCGCCACCGGCACCGGCAAGACAGTGACCCTGATGACGCTGGCCGAAGGTTTCTCGCGGATCGGCGTGCCGGTGTTCCTGGCCGACGTGAAGGGCGATGTGTCCGGCCTGGCCGTGGCCGGCGCCGGCGGCGATGCGCTGCTGCAGCGTGCCGCGCAGATCGGAGTGGCCGACTACGCGCCGGCCGCCAGCCCAGCCATTTTCTGGGACCTCTTCGGCAAGCTGGGCCATCCGGTGCGCACCACCGTCAGCGAGATGGGCCCTACCCTGCTGACCCGCATCCTCGAGCTCAGCGACACCCAGGCCGGCGTGATGGACATCGTGTTCAAACTGGCCGACGACCGTGGCCTGCTGCTGCTGGACCTGGACGACCTGCGCGCGCTGCTCGGGCTGGTGGCCGAAGAGCGCAAGGACATCTCCACCGAGTACGGACTGGTCAGTGCGCAATCGGTGGCGGCGATCCAGCGTGCCCTGCTGCGGCTGTCACAGGATGGCGGCGAAGCGTTCTTCGGCGAGCCGGCGCTGGAACTGGCCGATATCATGCGGGTCAACCACGATGGCCGCGGGGTCATCGGCATCCTCGCCGCCGACCAGCTGGTGCTGAAGCCGAAGCTGTATTCGACCTTCCTGCTGTGGCTGCTGTCCGAGCTGTTTGAAACCCTGCCGGAAGTGGGCGACCTGGAAAAACCCAAGCTGGTCTTCATCTTCGACGAGGCCCACCTGCTGTTCAACGATGCGCCCCCTGCCCTGGTGCAGCGCATCGAACAGGTGGTGCGGCTGATCCGTTCCAAGGGCGTGGGCGTGTACTTCTGCTCGCAGTTCCCCGACGACGTGCCGTCCAACATCCTCGGCCAGTTGGGCAACCGGGTGCAGCATGCGCTACGCGCGTTCACCCCGCGCGACCAGAAGGCGGTGAAGACCGCTGCGGAAACCTTCGTGCCCAATCCGAAGCTGGACGTGGCACGCGTGCTGTCCTCGCTGGGCACCGGTGAAGCGCTGGTATCCACCCTGCAGGACAAAGGCATCCCGATGCCGGTGCAGCAGACCCTGATCGCCCCGCCACGCTGCCGGATGGGCCCGGTCACCGACGCCGAACGTGCGCAGGTGCGCGCCGGCAGCCCGGTCGGCAGCCGCTACGACACCGCCATCAACCGTGAATCGGCGGCCGAACGGCTGGCCCAGCGCGCGCAGAAGAGCGTCGAGCAGGCCGCCACCCCCAAGGCGCGCACGCGCGAGCAGGACGACGCGCAGGACGGCGGGTTCGGCCAGACGATCAAGGATGCGATCTTCGGCACCAAACGACGCCAGGGCATGATCGAAACCATGGCCAAGCAGACCACGCGCACGGTGGGCACCAGGCTGGGCAACCAGATCGTGCGCGGGATCCTCGGTGGCATCTTCGGCGGAAAGCGCTGAAGGTCCGTAAGCTGTCGCATTGCAGTTGCGTAGAGAGCAGTAGATGTCGCGTTGGCGTCCCCCAGCAGAAAAGAGCACCGCGCTGATCACCTCCGGCGGCCATGCACGGCTGAAGGCCGAGCTGGAGGACCTGTGGCGCGTGCGCCGCCCGGAAGTGGTGAAGGCACTGGCCGCAGCCGCGGCCGAAGGTGACCGCTCGGAGAATGCCGAGTACACCTACCGCAAGAAGCAGCTGGGTGAGATCGACCGCCGCGTGCGCTACCTCAGCAAGCGGCTGGAGGCACTGCGCGTGGTCGATGGCGAACCGAGCGACCCGCAGGCAGTGTTCTTCGGCGCGTGGGTAGAACTGGAGAATGTGGATACGGCGGAGATCAGCCGTTACCGCATCGTCGGGCCGGACGAAACCGATGCCGCCACGGGCTGGATCAGCATCGACTCACCGCTGGCGCGTGCCCTGTTGAAGAAGCGCGTGGACGATGAGTTCGAGGTCGACCTTCCCGGCGGACGCCACGGCTTTGCGATCCTCGCCGTGCAGTACGGCGCCGGAACGGACCGCCGGTAGCACCGGTAGCGCCGAGCCATGCTCGGCGAGCGCGCAGCGCGGCCCGTCTCAGACACCGCAATCCCCGAACCAGAAGCCGCCGAGCATGGCTCGGCGCTACCGGACCGCGCACCGCGCGGATTGCATCACGCCGCGCAGGGCGCGAACGGAGAATCACCGACCTACAGCGGCGGCGGATACCCACGCCCAGCCCGCAGCGGGCGGAAATACGCCGTCTGTTGGTACAACCCGGCGTCCTGCCGCGGGTGCCAGCCCGGGATGCCGGCCAGCGGCAACGGCCGCAGCTCCAACGGATCCTGCAGCACCGCACCCTCGTCCAGCGCACGCGCCACGGCCGCGATGCAGGCAGCATCATCCTCGCCGTGCACCACCAGGCATTTGCCTACCAGCAGTCGCGTCGGCAGCAGTGCCTGCTCCATCAGCGCATGGCCGATCACCGCTGCCACGCCGATGTCGCCGCTCGCCCACTGCTTTGCCCCCTGCACGAACAGCACCTGCCAGTCGTGCGCATCCCACGCCGCCAGCAGGCGCGCGTCACGCACCCGCACGATCACGCCGGATTCGTCGAACTGGGTCAGTGCGGCCTGCGTGCGGTTGCGGGCGTGGGGGCCCATCTGCCGGATGTGCTGGCACTGACCGCTATTGAGCGCTCGCTTGATGCCCGGATAGCGCGCCCAGACCAGCGCGTTGAACAGGTCGTGCCAGCTGCTGGCACGGGTGGCGATGCGGCCTGTCTCGGCAATGCGCTGCTCATAGTGCCGGCCATCGGCGAGCAAGGCCGCGTCCTGCTCGACCAGCCGCTTGTCCTGCAGTGGCAGCACGCCGTTGAGCATTTCGATGGAAGGCCACTCCGCACCCGCCAGCAGCCGGGAAAACGGCGCCAGTGCGTCAAACAGCGGATGCGCGAAGCAGGCCGCATCCACCGCCGCGCGCGGTGGCGCGACGAAGCGGCGGCGGGTCGCGCTGGAAGCCGAAGCGTGACGGCCAACGGTGGCCACCCACCCGGGATCCGGCGCTTCCGGATGGGTCACAGCATTTTCAGATCGAGTGTTTTGCGCGCGGCGGGCACAGCGGTCGGCGGCAATGCATCGCCGTACAGATCGTGCTCATCGCTTTCGGTGATTTCCACGTCGACGAAATCGCCGACCCGCAGGGTCACCTCATCGGCATTCTGGATATGCACCAGTCCGTCGATCTCCGGTGCGTCGGCCTTGGAACGCGCCACCGCGATATCGCCTTCGATCGCATCGACCAGGCACTGCTGCACGGTACCGATCTTGGCTTCAAGCCGCGAGGCGGAGATCTGCGCCTGCTTTTCCATGAAACGCGCCAGGCGTTCCTGCTTCACTTCTTCCGGCAACGGATCGGGCAGGTCGTTGGCCGTGGCGCCTTCCACCGGCGAATAGGCGAACGCACCGACACGGTCCAGCTGCGCCTCGTCCAGGAACGACAGCAGTTCCTCGAATTCGGCTTCGGTTTCGCCGGGGAAACCGACGATGAAGGTCGAACGCACGGTGATGTCCGGCGCGATGCGCCGCCAGTTCTGCACCCGCTCCAGGGTCTTTTCCACCGCGCCCGGACGCTTCATCAGCCGCAGGATGCGGGGGCTGGCGTGCTGGAACGGAATGTCCAGGTACGGCAGGATCCGGTTTTCCGCCATCAGCGGCACCATCTCGTCCACGTGCGGGTACGGGTAGACGTAGTGCATCCGCACCCAGGCATCCAGCTCGGACAGACCTTCGCACAGCGACTTCATCCGCGTCTGGTAGGCCTTGTCGCGCCACATGCGCTCGGCGTACTTCACGTCCACGCCGTAGGCGGAGGTGTCCTGGGACACCACCAGCAGTTCGCGCACACCGCCGCGCACCAGCCGTTCGGCTTCGCGCAACACCTCATCCACCGGCCGCGAAACCAGCTTGCCGCGCATCGAAGGAATGATGCAGAAACTGCACTTGTGGTTGCAGCCCTCGGAAATCTTCAGGTACGCGTAATGGCGCGGGGTCAGCTTGACCCCGTAGTCCGGCACCAGGTCCACGAAGGGATCGTGACGCGGCGGAATCGCCGCATGCACCGCTTCCATGACGCTCTGGTAGTCCTGCGGCCCGGACACGGCCAGCACGTCCGGGTACGCCTCGCGGATCTGCTCCGGGCGCTTGCCCAGGCAGCCGGTGACGATCACCTTGCCGTTGGCGTTCATCGCCTCGCCGATCGCATCCAGCGATTCGGCCACCGCCGAATCGATGAAGCCACAGGTGTTGACCACCACCACGTCGGCGGCGTCGTAGGTCGGGACGATGTCGTATCCCTCTACCCGCAACTGGGTGAGGATGCGCTCGGAATCGACGAGGGCCTTCGGACACCCTAATGAAATAAACCCTATACTTCGACGATCCGAATCCATCTTGGTTGGCTCTATGGCTACAAAGGCCAAAGTTTACAGCTACTTGCGCTTCAGCGACCCAAAGCAGGCCGCCGGCAGTAGTGCTGACCGTCAGCTTGAGTACGCGCGCCGATGGGCAGCCGAGCACGGGATGACTCTCGACTCGGCCCTGTCGATGCAGGACGAGGGCCTATCGGCCTACCACCAGCGCCACGTCACCCGCGGCGCACTCGGCGTGTTCCTGGTCGCGATCGATGAGGGACGAATCCCGGCCGGGTCGGTGCTGATCGTCGAGGGGCTGGACCGGCTGAGCCGCGCGGAACCCATTCAGGCGCAGGCCCAGCTGGCGCAGATCATCAATGCCGGCATCACGGTGGTGACTGCCAGCGACGGCCGCGAGTACAACCGCGAAGGGCTCAAGGCCCAGCCGATGGACCTGGTCTACAGCCTCCTGGTGATGATCCGGGCCCATGAGGAATCCGACACCAAGAGCAAGCGCGTGCGCGCGGCGATCCACCGGCAGTGCCAGGGCTGGGTAGCCGGAACGTGGCGTGGTGTCGTTCGAAACGGTCGAGACCCCCACTGGCTGGGCCTCAATGAGGGGGTGTTCCATATCGTGGAGGAGCGCGCCAAGGCGGTGCGGCTGGCCATCACCATGTTCCTTGAGGGGCACGGAGCCGTCAGGATCGTCCGGACGCTGGACGAGCTGGGCCTGCAGATCACCGATGGCGGGAACCCCTCACAACAGCTCTATCGGATCATCCGGAATCGCGCCCTGGTGGGCGAGAAGGTGATCGAGGTCGATGGCCAGGAGTACCGGCTCGAGGGCTACTACCCCGCCCTGCTGTCGGTCGAGGAGTTCGCCAGCCTGCAGCACATGGTCGGCCAGCGCGCGAAGCGCAAGGGCACCGGCGAGATCCCGGGCCTGATCACCGGTCTGCGCCTCTCCTTCTGCGGCTACTGCGGCTCCGCCATGGTCGGCCAGAACCTCATGAACCGGGCCCGGCGCGAGGACGGCAAGCCCCAGCAGGGGCACCGTCGCCTGATCTGCGTGGGGAACTCTCAGGGAAGCGGTTGCGCGGTGGCCGGTAGCTGCAGCGTGGTCCCCATCGAGCATGCCGTGATGTCCTACTGCGCCGATCAGATGAACCTGACGCGCCTGTTCGAAGGCGGCGACCGCAGCGCCGCGATCGCGGGCCAGCTCGCGGCAGCGCGGGTGCGCGCGTCCGACACCGCAGCCCAGGTTGAGAAGATCACAGACGCGCTCCTCGCAGACGAATCGGGCGAGGCGCCTGCCTCCTTCCGCCGCCGCGCGCGCGACCTCGAGGTGAAGCTGACCGGCCAGGAGGCTGAGGTGGAGGCGCTGGAGCGCGAGCTGGCTTCGCTGGCATCAACGCCCACGCCGGCAATCGCCCAAGCCTGGCAAGAGCTGGCGGCAGGGGTGGAGGCGCTGGACTATGACGCACGGACCAAGGCACGCCAGATGGTTGCGGACACCTTCGAACGGATCGCCATCTATCACCGAGGGATGACGCCCACCCCGTCCCGATCCTGGAAAGGCACGATCGATCTGGTGCTGGTGGCCAAGCGAGGGAACACCCGGCTTCTCCACGTTGATCGCCAGACGGGGGAATGGCGCGCCGGTGAGGAGCTGGTTGGCCCACTGCCCCCTCTCCCGATATAGCCCCTTAGACGGCCAGGTCCCATTCCATATCCGGCGGATCGATGCGGTTGGCGATCCGTTCGAGCCGGCCGGCCTCCGCCCTCAAGCTCGCGGCTCCGCGCCGACGCCGCGCACGGGTCCTCCAGTCGCCGCCACTCTCCCTGTCCAGATCGTCGGCCTGCTGCCATAGCGAAGCCGCCCTCGCGCGCGCCCAGCGCGCCTTGCCGATGCTCTTCTGATCCATGCACCTACTGTCGACGCCGGCGGTCGCACGCGCCGATACGGAGGCAACGGCGGCTGACTGCTTACCAGGTTCGGTTCTTTCGCTGGGCCGCGCGGGCCACTTCGCGCTGATCGATCTCCAGACGAATCCGCTGGTGATGCCTGACCGCCCACAGCTCAGACCCGATCACGCCCTGCTCGTAGCTGGTGCAGATCCGGCGTCCGCGGTGCTGCTCGTCAAGATGACGGTCCACCTCGACCCACCAGACCTCGTCGTCCGGGCGCTGCGACCGGCGCAATACCTCCGTCAACCAAGCGCCAGCGGATGCCCGGAGGAAGCGTGCGCGCAGGACACGGTCGGCCGGTCTCACGCGTATCGATAAAAGACAAAAGCCCCGCCGAAGCGGGGCTTTGGGTCAGGCTGCCTTTGCGGTAGCGAGGCAGGTCACGACCGAAGCCTGTCAGGCTGGTTTAAGCAGGATTTTCAGTCACCGGCGGCCCAACAATCACGATTCCGCCGCCACCCCCACCGCCGCCGCCGCCGCCGCCGCCAATTGGCCCAGTATTTCCTCCGCCACCACCCCAGCCGCCACCGTCACCCCCGCCCCCACCACCGGAACTCGGCGGCTGCTGAGTCCCAGGGATGGGCTGAACGCAAACAGTACCCGCCAAGCACAGGACGTTCGCCTCCTCCTTAGATCCGTCGGCCCATGTGACTACGATTTTGCTTCCCGGCGGCAGAGACGTCGCTCCATGCGTGGTTCGGTACATGCCAGCCAGACCTAAGAGACCGGCGATTCTCAGCTCGGACATTTCATAAGCGGACAATCCCTGCGCTGACTGCACTTGATTGTAAGGATAAGCACCCGCGTTAATTGTTACTGTGGCAGCAACTGCAGCAAAAGCAACTAAAGCGAATCCAACAATGCTCCATTTCGCCTTCTTGGAAACCTGGCTCATCTACGCTCCTTTAAGTTGATTTCTTCCTGACAACTTCCTGTACTTCAACTATCGCTTTATCTAGCGATTCCTGCTGGCCTGCGGGAACGGCATTGGTCCTGATGGCATCCTCAAACCCAGCAGTCCCGCATACGCCTGTATTCATGCAGAGCGAATCCATACGGAAAGACCCTGTGCCGCAGTCGGCCCCCATCCGGCACGCCACTATGCCCCATGCGTAATTTGCATAGGGCCCAGTAGCCACCGACTTGAATTCCGCGAGGTCAGCCGATTCTGGCGCCATGGCAAGCAAGTCACCGAGGGCGAAAATCGCTTCAGCGTCTGCGGAATTGACGGCGTCACGAGCGATCGCCTGATAGTCCCCGGGCTTGAGAGAAGTCAGATTTGCGGAAGCGATCGCGATCTTCGAGTACGTATCGCCTTGACGGGCGGCGCGCTCAAACCAGTTCGCATAGGCTACTTGCGGGATCACCTGACCGCCATCGACCTCAGCGCAGGTTGCCGAAAATCGTTTCTTGATATCATCGTAAGCGCCTTCCGGCTCCCCACGCATACGCGCAAACGTGTCCAGCATGGAATACATGTTTGAAGGCGAAAGACTGAAAACGGAACAACGCTGGTAAAGGTTCGCCAAGTCGCGCTGTGCGACGACGTCGCCCGCCTCGGCGCGCGCAAGAAGCTCTGAAAATCTTTCCGCCGCCAACTTAGGATCGGCGCGCTTCCAGAGGCTCGACTCTATTGCACCGTATGATCCTAACGAGCCAGATGCGGCAGTCACGTGCTCGGGGATGGTTTGCTCAGCCTTGTTAGTTGCGGGCGCCCCGGACGTTGCGCGTGTCTTGTAAACGCTGAGGCCGAACCAAACAGCTCCAGCGGCAAAGATGACGATCGTTGACCAAGTTAAAACTTTACGAAGTTGTGACATCCGTCTTCCTGACTAGAGCCTGAACTCTGGCGATCGTAGCACGATCGAGTTTGGAAGTTTTTCCCCCAATTTGGATATCAAGAGGTGGGCCGCCGCGCTTGCGGCAAACCCGCCACGCTCCGCGCGGCAACAGGAGCACCGCAGCACCGCAGCACCTTCAAGATCATCATCGGGGACTGCAGCTGGCTGCCGCGGACACGACCGCATGCCGGTGTGGCTGACGGCCGGCCAGGCCGATGATTGGCTGGCCGCCGAGCCCGACGAGGCGATGGCGATGCTGCTGGCCAGCGAGCCGCGGCGATGGAGGCCTATCGCGTCAGCCGCGCTGTGAATACGCCGCGCAACAACCAACCGGCCCTGTTGGACCAGGTCGCCTGACGCCTCAGGCGGCCTCGTCTTCGGGCTCGACCTCCGCGGTGAAGCTGTAGATCCGACCGACCTCCATGCCGGCAGCAGCCGCCGGCGACACCGACAACGTCATCTGCGGCACACCCGCATCGAGCGGAACGAAGCTCAGCGTGACAACGCCTCGCTGGTCTGCCGTCTTCATCTCCATCTGCAGCTTTGCACGAAACTTCATAGTTCTCTCCTGGTAATGCGGTGGCTGGGAACGCTGGCCACCGCGTCAGCGATTGGTGCATGGGGCGGCAGGGCCGCCTATGGTTCTTCGGTGCTGACCACCGACATTGACTGCCGGCCGATCTGACCGATGCCTTGGGCGGTAATTGCCGCCTCGTACACGAAGTTCTGAAAGGTCGAACCCGGCTCTGTTGCGGTGAAGGAACCGTCGCAAGCGAAGAAGTACATCTGCTGCCACCCACCGTTCGGCAGCTGGGGAATCCCGGCGTCGCGATCGTGATAGATGTTGGCCTCCAGCACCGAGTACGCCTGGAACGCCTGCTGCGACACCAGTTGAAGTCCGCCGCCAGCATTACGCCGCAGTCGCAGGACAGTGGTCGTAGAGATGCTGGGCGGCGGCGGCTCGTTGTTCCACGACCGACCGTCGTACCAAGTGGTGTACGTCGGCGACGACGTGCTGAATGAGGCCACGACAAGACGCTGCCTTCCATGTGCAGGGAACGGCCCGACTTCGACATACGGGTATGGCGCCGTGCTATCGGTGCGGTTGGCGTTCTTCCAGATGCCCGCCGAGAGCGTGCCGCCAAAGTAGGCATTTCCGTTGACGTCCATCCAGACCGTCGCGTTCTGCTTGTTGGCGGCCCCTGCGCCGACGTTCGGCCCGAAGTAGTCCATCAGGTCGCCGCTGCCAAAGCCGGTGCCGATGATCCGCTGCGAGTTCCCCTTCCATACGCGGATGTAGCCATCGCGCATCTCGATGCCCTCGGGCTTGTTGGGGCTGAGGATCTGGAGGACGTTGGCAAGGATTTTCATGTCGACGACCTTGCCGTCGTTCTTCGTGACCAGGCCGCCAGTCAGCCCGTCGGCCGTCACGTACATGCTGTATCCGGCAAATGACTCGTTGCCACCCGCCGAGTAAGGGGACGGCCCTGTGGATTCGGCCTTCGCCACCTCCAACATGGGCATCGCCATCCACACGCCTGCAAAGCGACCTGCTGACACGTCGCAGCGAGCAAACATGCCGACCTTGGCCTTGGTTGCGCCGGCGGGCACCGTGTACTTCAGGAACACCCGAGTCCACTGGCTGATATGGCCCCAGTTGCTATCTGGGGTAGACACGAGATTGGAGATCGGCTCGGCAATGAAATCTCCAGCGCCATTGGAGAACTTCATCACCACGCCACCACGCCCGTAACCGAACGTGCTGATGTAGCCGCTGAGGATCACCGTGGAACCGGGCACCACCGGCAAGTATTTGTCGGTGTAGATGTAGCAGGCGTTGTCGTTGATCGTGGCACCGCTCACAGCATCAGATCGGATGCCGACCACGTGGATGCCGTGCTGATCGAGGTAGCGCCCGGACTGGTCACGACCCCAGCCAAATCCACCTGTTCCCGACCACCCAAGCGCGTACTCAAGGGTCCAGCCCAGAGTGTCCGTTGCGAACGTGGAGTTGGGAATCTGATTTCCAGATCCGGTGAGATTGCTATTCACCGTAGCCGTGAGCGTCTGCACCACGCTGGCGTCTGCCTTACCTGCCACGCTGGCGCCAACCTGGTTGACCTGCTGCCCGAGGGCAGTGATCTGGCCGCCCTGCTGGGTGACGGTCGTGGTCAAAGCGCTGAGGCCGTTCGCCGCCGCTTCAGCGGTTGCCTTTGCGCCTAGCGCATCGGTGACGTCCGAGATGGTAAGGTCGTCGAACATCACAATTACCCCGGCTTGGCGAGCCCCCCGCAAGGACGCAAACAGTCGAATCCGGGCTGCCGAGCCACTGGTGGTGATGTAACCAGATATCTTGGTCCATGCCGCGTTGGTCAATCCACTCAGGTTCTGACCAACCACCGGCCAATGCAAGTTCCCATCTGCCTCGTCAGCTGCACGCACGCCGAGATGCGCGGAACCGGAAGTCGGCGTAGTGCTCGCGTCGGCCAGACGGGCAAAGCCTTCAACGTAGTAGCTCCGAGCGGGCGAGACCGGGACGTCTCCGCTGATGTTCACGTCGGCGTTCCCGCTACTGGACGTGGTGACGACCTTCGCCTCCATCGCTTTGCCGCCAGTGCGCCGAATTCCGCTCGAGTTCCCTGATCGAACGGTAAATGACACGCCGTTGCTATTGGACAACTGCGCATCCGTGTCGAACGTCTCAAACGTGCCCTGCGGAAACACCGAAACGCCACCGCTCATCAGAGCCGTCAGCTTTGCACTCGCCGTCGTGATCGCCTGGCCCTGAGCGGTGGTGGTGCCCTCCAGCGCGGTCACCTTACCCGAGAGGGTACTCGTAGCGATCGAGTTCGCCTCGGTGGCGCTGGCGATCTCATCGAGTGACGGCGTATAGCCCGTCGCCACAGCCCCGACCTGCAGTTGTACATTGTCCCATTCCACCCATTGATCAACCACGTTCAACCCATATGCGCGTAGGTATACGCGCGCAGCGGCAGCGTTGGCCGGTGCCGGGTTGGCCGGGGTAAACACCTTCCGCGACCAGTTCTCATCAGTAAGGGTCGTGGTGCCCGGGCTACCGATATAGGAGATGACCGCGCCGTTGGCGTCATGCCACGCTATCTGCAGGAACCAGCGCGTCCCTGGGGTGCCGCGCAGATAGGCGGATACCGTCACTTTCTCACCGGGAACGATGCGAGTGCTCTTAACGACGGTGTTGCTGATGGCTTCCAGATAGCCTGTGACCGGGACGTTCTGGAGCTCCCAACGCCACGCACGGCTTGACCCAGGTAGCATCGAGGTAGCCAACAGGCGACGGGTGACGGCCGATCCCAAGCCAGCGCTGTTGTTCCCCCAACCGGGAACCCCCCCGGCACTTGTGGCCTCCCGCTCAAAGCTGCTGTTACCCACCAGATTGTCGCCACCGATGTTCTGTAGGCTCGCGGTGACACTGGTCAACGCGGTGCCTTGACTGGTAACGGTGTTCGCGAGCTGGGTGACCTTGCTGTCCAGCGAAGTCAGCGCTGCATTGCTGGCCTTGCCGGCCACGTCAGCCTGCACCTGAGTGAGCGCGGTTCCCTGACTAACAAGCGTTCCTTCTACGACGCCAACCCGGGTGGTGATGGCAGTTAGGCCCGAGGCATTGGAGGCGATCAGCTCTTCGTCGGTTATATCGACGAATTCGAAGTCGTCCACTAGGACGTAGCCGGCCGTGTTGCGGAGGCCGGCAGAAAGCCGGAACCTGGTCGTGCCCTCTGCGATCGTGAAGACGTTCTCCACCACCGTCCAGTTGGTCCAACCCGAGTTGTAGACCCGCGACCACAGCAAGACCTCCGTGCCGTCCGTCCGGACGGCACCTACGCGAATCTTTGAATTGTCGGTGTCGCCGACATAGTCCGCACTGACCTTTACCCAAGCTCGCAGCCGGTAGCGCCGTCCAACTTTGACCTCGATCCCCTCATTGAGGTTGGCCTGTGCCGAAGTGACCACCCCAAACGGGACGCTGGTGCCTTTCAGGCATTTACCGCCACCGCGCCCCTCGGTCGCACTGACCGACCATGTGCCGGGCTGGCCACCGGTGATCTGCCAGCCGGCGAGGTCGTTTCCGATGTCGCCGTTGATCACCAGGTTCACGCCCCGGCCCATCGCCGCGCGCAGATCCGAAGACACCTTCGTCGTCGCCTGGGCATTGGCCTGGTCCGCCGCTACCATCGCATCCTGCAGGGTCGTCACCGATGCGCTCGTGGCGAGGCCGCCGCTGCCGGCAGGCATGCGGGCTTCCATGGTCGTGATGCGCTGCACCTGCGCACTGTCGGCCGCCGCGCGGGCGGTGCGCTCATCGCCCATGAACCCCTGCGCTTGGCTGAGGTCGGTTCCGGCGTAGTTGCCGCGCATCTGCACGGCCAGCGTATTCCGCTGCGTGGCCTCCGCCGCCAGCGCGGTGACACGGGCCTGCGTCTCTTCCTGCACCAGCGCCACACTGGCGCCGGGCGACGGCCGACCGATCGCCACCCAGTCGATCAGGTAGTAATCGGACAGCGCCTGCGCGGCACCGAGCTGCAGGCGGATCGCCGCCACGGTGGCCGGCCACCACGGCACGTCAGCCGCGTCCATCGTGGCGACGCCGTTGCTGTCCCATGCCGGCTCGGCCATGGCCACGCGCTTGGCGGCGTTCCACGTTGCGTCCGTCGTGGTGATCCACTGAAGCGCGCCGGCCCAGGCGGGCTTGCCCACCTTCTTGATTCGCATCTTTACGTAGCGGTAGGCGCTGCCGTCGATCGCCAGCCCACCCGGCGATTGCACGTAGGGATTCGCCGCGGCATTCGCCGGGCGCAGCCAACCGTCAACCAGCACGGGCGCTCCGTTGCCCGTCCAATTCTCAACGGTCAGGTTGAAGTCCCAGATCCGCTTGCTGTCGAACTGCGTGCCGCTGCCAGCGGCGACCTCGGACAGCGCGCGGGAGAGCGAATCGAATCCGTTCTGCTGCGTCTCGCTGACCGCGGTGATGGCGGCCTCGCGCTCCAGCTTCTCGTTCAGCAGGTCGGTGGCGCGGGTCTGCCCCTCGGCCGCGATCGCGTCCATGGCCTGGCCGATCTGGGTGACGCGGGTCTGCGCCTCCAGCACCAGGCTGGCGTTGACCGAGCCGATATCGCGCGCACGGGCGGCCGCCTCGTTGGCGTCAGCCAGCGCTCGGTCCACGATCTCTTTGTCCAGCTTCTGCTGGGCGGTAACCAGTTGGGCCGTGGTCGGCACCGGCGTGGCCTCAACCACCGTGCCCTGCCCCGGCTTGCCGCGCACCGAAGCGGTGATGCGGAAATACCACTTCTGCCCGCTGCCATCGCTGTAGAGGTAACGGGTTTCGGTGGTGCGATGGATCTCCGTCCACGGGCCGTTCTGGCTGGGCCCACGCTCGATGATGTAGACGACCCCGGCCTGGTCGATGGCGTCCCACTCGATCAGCACGCCATCGGCCACCGGCTCAGGCGTCACGCCGTCCACCGGCGGCGTCTCGGGGGAGACGTATACCGTGGGGAACCAGGACGAGTTCTGCGCCGTCACCGGGGTGACAGATGGCAACGCGCCCGCCCCGATATCAATCAGGGTGATTTTCCGTTCTTGCATGAGGTTACCTGTTGAGGGTTTCGCGGATAGCGGAGCTGTTGCTCGTGCGTACGCCGGACGTGGTCACGCGCAGTAGCTCGCGGAGCACCTGGTTCTGTTCGGCCAGCAGGGTGTTGCCCTGCTGCACGGCCGCCGTCGTCTCTGCCTGCCCCTTCCCATCGACCACCAGGTCGAACACCGCCCGGCTGAAGTTGTCCGGCAGCGCCTCGATCACGTCAGCCAGCTTGCCCATGCTGGTGCCGTCCTCAAGGTCGAGGTCGCCCACCTTCATGCTGTCGATCAGCCCAGTGACTTGGCCGTACAGGTTGTTGTAGTCCTTGCCGCTGGCGAACAGGTTGCGCCCGAAGCCCAGGACCGCCTGTGCGGCCGCCTGCGCCGCGTTGCTGTCGCCGCCGGACACCGCGCGCTCCAGCTCACGCATCGTCTCCTGCAGCTTCTCCTGGTCGGTCAGAGGCGACAGGTCGCTGATCGACAGCCCGTACTTCATGGCCTTCTTGTCGGCGTCGATCTGGGCCTGCAGCTTGCCCATGTTGGTCGCCCGCAGCGCCTCGATCTTGGCCAGGTCTTCCGCCCGGGCACCAGACAAGCCCAGCGCCTTGGCGTAGTCGTTGGCCGCCTTCACCTGCTGGCGGTACGTGCGCTCGATCGTGAGCGCTTGGGTCTGGTACTGCGTCAGGTTGCCGGTGAGCAGCTGCGTGGACACGTCGGCCATAAGCGTGGCGTAGTTGCCCAGCAGCCCGGTGACCTTCTCGATCTGGGTGGCCAGATCCGTGCCGGCAACACCGGCCAGGTCCTGGAAGTAGTCCACCGCCTTGTTGACCTTCTCGATCTCCATGCTGTTGAGCGCCCGACCCAGCTCGTCGGCATTGCCCACGGCCAGCGCGATGGATGCGCTCAGCGCGGAGAACACGTCGGCCGACTCGTAGTAGCCGTCGAGCTGGTTGCCGAACCCGGCCGCCCGAACCGCCTCGGTGAACAGGCGGTCGGTCATATCACCCAGATAGGCTTCCAGCTGGGCCTTGGCCTCGGCCGAGTCGGCCGACAGCGTCAGTTTGCCCAGGCTCACCCGGACGCCGGCGAGCTGCTGCGTCAAATCGACACCCAGCTGCTTAGCGAGGTCCGTCGTCGCCCCGCGCACCTGGCGCGCGGCCATGTCGAAGGTGCGATCAATGTTCGGATCGAGGCCGGTGTACTGAGTCCACTTCTTGTCGCTGCGGAACAGGCCGCCCTTGGCCTTGACGTCGGCATAGCTCTGGCCGGCAAAGCCATCGAAACCATAACTGCCGGTAATGCCCTGCCCCGTGATCTTGGGCGCGCTACGGCCGAACAGCTTTGCGTGGATACTGGAGCCGGACAGGATCGATGCCGTCTTGTCGTTGAGGCCCAGGCCACGGAAACCCTTGTCCGCCAAGCCGACAGCGCCCGCCGTGGCGATCTTGCCTGCCCAGCTTTCGCCGTTGGCGATGTCCCATCCCTGGTCGAACAGCTCCGCGTTTTTCATCATGCCGGCGACGATCCAGCCGATGATCGGCACCGCCGCCGCGGCGGCAGACCCGGCAGCACCAGCGCCAGCTGCTGCGGTCCCACCCGCGGCGCCGCCGCCGGTGAGTGCGGCGACGTTGTTGCCGAATCCCATGAGGCTGCCCGCGCTGGCGCCACTAGAGGCGGCGGCGGAGCCGGCACTGAAAAGGCCCTGCCCCTTGGACAACAGCCCGGCGATCGTCCCAAGATTCTGGCCACCGGCGGCGGATCCGTTCCCGCCGAACATGCCCATGATGCTCTGCATGCTGAAGCCGCCGCCCTGGCTGCCCCAGTTGCTGAAGCCCTCCATGATCCTGGTCTGGATCGGGATCACCAGCTTCTGCTGCAGCAGCTGGCGCGCGAGGTTGCGCAGTCCCTGCTTAGCCACGTCCTTCAGGTCATCCCAAAGCCCGTTGAAGTCGCGCAGCCCGCCGGCAACAAAGTCCGCCATCGCATCGGCGGCATCGCCGACACCGTAGATCACCACGTTGGCCCAAGCCTCGACGTTGGCCGCTGCCTCTTCTACCCGCAGCGATAGCGCTGCAGATGCATCAGCCGCAGCCAGCATCGACCGCTCGTACTCTTCGTAGCTTGCCGCGCCCTTGGCCAGTGCCAGCGCTTCCTTGCCGCCGGCGGCCTCGACCGCCTTTTGCAGCTCCTGCCGCATGTCCCGCTCATTAAGCAGCTGTCGGCGGTACAGCTCGCGCGCGCGCCCGATCTTGCCGAGCATAGCCAGCTCGCCGTCCATGGTGGCCAGCAGGGATTCCGGGCTGGACAGCGCCTTGTTGATTTCCGCGGTGGACTGCTCAAGTGCCTTCTGCGACTCCAGCACCAAGGCGTTGTACGCCGCCCGCTCGATGCGCCCCTCCTTGAGCGATTCCTTGAGCTTGTCCTCGAGCTGCTTCTGGCGCTCCGTGGCCTCGGCCAGCGGTCCCGCCATGGTCGCGGCGGCCATCGCCGCTTGCTCGTTGTAACGCTTGATTGCCTCCGCGTCGGCTTTGCGGTCCTTCGCGCCGGCACGCTCTGCCGCGGACGCCGCCTTGCGCGATTCGGTGAAGGTCTTCTGTGCGGCAGCGAGATCGGTCTGGAGCCGGATGTACTGGGCGCCCTGCTCGATGTACTGCTTGACCTTCGGATCGTCCCGCTTGGAGAAATCGACTCCGCCCGCCTGGGCCTCCTTGAACCAATCGGCCACATCCAGCTTTGCAACGTCGGCGGCGCTCTTCCCGACACGAGCAAGCTGGCCGGGAAGCGACTGCATCGCCGATGCGATGCGCTTACCGGCGGCGCCGGCCGAATCCCCCAAGACGTTGAACGATCCCGACAGGGCGTCGGTTGCGGTCTTCGCTTGGTTGCTGCTGCCAGTAAAGGCCTCGAGAATCGACCTCTTACGGTCGACCTCCCGGCCAGCGGTAGCCGCTGCGGCCGTTTCTTCGGTCAAGCTCTTCGTGACGGCGGCCGCGGCCGGGGAGCCTTCAATCATGACCCGCCAAGCAGCCTCAAGACCGGTGGCAAATTCGTCCGCCGTGACTTTCCCCGCCTTGAATGCGGCATCCAGCCGTTCGGTTTCCTTGATGAAGGCCGACGCCTGGCCGACGTTGGAGAAGTTGGTAGCTGCTGCCACCATCTCGCCAATCGAGCCGGTGATCGTCTTGTAGTTGGCGTCGATCTCCTTCTGCAGGCGCAGGATTTCGCCCGCCTGCTGCTGACGGTTCAATTCGCGGAACTTTTCGATCGCGGTGTCGGCAGCACCGCCGAAATCGATCAGCGCGGCTGACGCGGTGTGGGTGTTGTCTCGGAAGATCAACCAACCAGCTGCTGCCGTAGCCAGCATCGTCACGATGCCAGCAGGCCCGCCCAGCATGGCAAGCGTCGAGGAGCCTGCCCGCGCCAGCCAACCCGCGTTTGCGGCGGTGGCCTGGGTCTGCGCCTGAGCCAGCAGCAGGGTTGCTTGCCGGTGTTCAAGAGTCGCGGCAGCAGCCTTGGAGCTTACCGAAACGCTGCCGCCGATCGCAGCTGTGCGTCGGACCTCCGCCTGGGCATCAAGCATCGCAGCGCGGGTGCGCAGCTCAAGTTGCTGGGCCGCCGCCAAGCTCTGCGCCGCGGCGGCCCGATCGGCAACCATCCCAGCGTTTGCAGCTGCCACCCGCGCGAGAAGGGCCTTGAGCAGCGGACCAGAAGCCACGGCCGCGCCAGCCACTGCCACCATCTCCAAGTTGTTGCCGAGCGCCCCAATACCAGCCGCAAGCGCCCTTGAGGCGCCAGTTGCCTCATCCGCCCTTCCGATCATCACCTGCAGGTTGTTGTTGAACAGCGTCATCGACTGGCCAACGGTGGCGTCCATCTTGCCGAACGCCGCGTCCACTGCGCCGGCTTGGCTCTGCAGTGCGTTGATCACCTGTTGGGAAGACAACTTGCCCGCGGCACCCAACTCTCGCAGCTTGCCGATCGGTACATTCAAGCCTTTCGCAATGGCCTGGGCCAGTGCGGGCGCTTGCTCGAGCACTGAGTTCAGCTCCTCACCGCGAAGCGTGCCGGATGCAAATGCCTGGCCCAACTGTACGAGTGCTGCGTCCGCCCCCGCAGCTGACGTGCCGCTGATAACCATCGTCTTGCTGATAGTTTCGACGACGCGCGCCAAGTCCCTGCCAGAGAGGTTCAGAGCCTCTTGGTTCATCGCGATGCGTTGGTACAGCTCTGCGGTGGCGCCGAGTGGCTGTCGCGCAGCACCGGCGATGCGGATCACATCTGCCTGCGCGGCTGCAAACTGAGCCTGCCCCTGAGTCACCAAGCGCAGCCGATTATTGAGGTTCGTCCACTCGTCCGCCTTGCCGACTGCGGCTTTCACGGCCACCAGCGCAGAGGTGAGGCCCACAGCTTCGAAGGCAACGCGGCGGAAGCCGGCCGCGACCTCGTCGGCCCCGCGCCGCGACGCTTCCGACATAGACGATTGGATGGCCGCCATGTCGCGCTGGACTACGCGAGCAGCCTTTCCGCTGTCGCGCTCGAAGGAGCCCGACTTCAGCAGCAGGTCTACGGTAAGGGTGTAGAGGCTCATTGCGATTCCAAAAAAAAAGCCCGCACTAGGCGGGCTTAGAGACTTATGGAGGGTTCTTTCTAACGGATCGGGATCTCCGACCCGTTGATGGTCACGCCAGTCACGACACCGGCTGCGTCGGCAATGCAGGACGCTGACGCCGGCTGAGAACTGCCATATCGTTCCGGCAGAGTCAGTCCCGACCCTGAGGGCCAAGCGAAGTAGTGCTCGTTCCCAGACCCCATATCCTTCGCATACGGGACCTTGGTGCTGCCTGCGTCCCCGGTTGCGGACTGAATCGCGCTCATACAGTTCAGCAGCGCCTGCTTGGAACCGTCATCCCGCGCGGAACAGGCAACCATCAACGCCAGCAGTAGCAGGGGTGGGAAACGGAGTGCATATTTCATAGAAACTCCCGATATTTTTGCTGGGATCATGCCAGCTACGCCGGGATTTCCTCAAATTCCAGGTATCCAGAGAAGTACTGCCGGCTGATGTTCTCGGCAGAGGGCAGCTGGGTGGCGTGGCCATAGATGGCAGCGCGCGCGGCCAGAACCGGATCGAACGCCTTGGTCTGAATGTCGCGGTATTGCGGCACGACACATGCGCGCTGGCGCCCCGCCATCGCCATTGCCACCGTCTCCCAGTCCGTTCCGTCCAGGCCGCCCTTGCGCACCACTGCCGTCGCGCGGCCCGACAGCGTCGCGGTCAGGCGGCGGTACACGGCACCGGCTACCGTGTTCACCTGCCCACCCTTGGTCCGCGTGTGGGTGCTGGCGTCGATCGGCGCCACCGCCCATCCATCCGTGATTCCAACGTCCACCGTCCGGAAGATCGCGATCTCCCCCACCTCCACGTTGGCCACCGTGGTTTCGATCTGGACCGCCACACTGCTGACCGCGGCCGTGCCGGTCGGGAAGAGCCATGCACATACGGTCCCGGTCGGCAGGCGTACGGTCTGGCCGGTGGCGCCCGCCGCCCGCACGGTGACGCCGGCGGGCACGTTGAGGCCCAGCACGGCCACGATGCCCGGCACAACAGCCTCAGCCAGGGTGATATTTACGGACAGCGCACCGGTGCGGGCGATACGCGCCCGGCGCGCGGGCTTGCCGTCGAACAGCGCCGCGCCTCCGTCTGCCGTCAGCCAGGTCCCACCTACCAGCGCCACCGACTGAGGGGCTGGCATTCCATATCCGATCAGCATCCGATCAACCCCACACCGTTAGGACCACGTCACCCGTGGCCGGGTTGCGCTCAACGCGCCTCACCAGCACGGCTTTGCCCTCGGCCAGGCCATAGCGCGGGTACGTCAGCCGGCCGATCTGGCCGGGCTGCGGCGCCAGGCTCTGATCGCCGCGCACCGTCACCTGGTAGAAGAACCGCTGCTGCCGGTACATGCCCACCACCCGGTCGATCTCCGACTGCGCGTCGGCTGCGTTCCAGAAGAGCGAGATCACCGGATCTGCCGCGTCCGCGCGGCGATAGTGCTGGTGTAGCGCCCCGCCGCCGTATACCTGCGCGCGGAACAGGCCGGTCAGCTCGTCGCGGCGCCCCTGCGGCACGTCCACCACATCCGTGACCAGGTCCGAGGCAGCCAACGCCTGAGCGTTCGGGCGGTAGGCCATGCGGCGCGTCAGGTTCGGCGCGTCGTCTGGCACTGCCAGCAGATCCTCGGCCAGGTCGTTGGCCGTGAGCTCGAACGCGGGAGCACCACCGAACGTCTCGGGGGCCACCACCCGGGTGAAACGCAGCACCCCGGTGGCGTCTTGGTAGCAGGCCGCCCCATAGCTGGGGAGGATGGCGTTCATGGCATCCCGTCCGGTGATGGCATTGCCGGCGTAGTAGCCCACGCCCGCATAGCCCGTCGCGGCATCAACCGCGGCGCAGTCGCCGCCTGACCATGAGGTCTTGCCCAGGCGGCCCATGATGTCGGCCATCGCCTGCTGCAGGGTGGCCGGGCGCTGGCCCGGTCCAACGCTGGACAGGTCCGCCACCACCGGCGTGACCGGCGGTGACTTCATGATCAGCTGCTGTCCATCGGGCGACAGAGTGAACGTGCCCGGCTCCATGAGGTCACCACGGTCCATCACCGCATCGGCGTAGACCAGGCCGTCGGCCACGAACATCGCCGTCGCATCTGAGTTGGCACCCATCGCCGGCACGCTGGCCACCGCCCCGATCACGACCGGCTGCGGCTTCCAAGCCAACGCGGCGATGTTCGGCATGAACACGCCGCGATTGATCGTCTCGTCCAGATCGTCGTGAGCGTCGCGGAAGTGAACCGTTTTGCTGCCGTCGTCGTTGATCTCGATGCGGTCCACGGTGAAGCGGAACACGGCAGAGGTGTCCGCCAGCATGCCGGCGGAGCTGCCTGCCCGGATCTGGACCGGCATCCCCGAGGCGCCGGACAGCGCCAGGCTGTCGAGCAGCCCGTCGGCGTCGAGCACCACGCACTCAGCAGCACTGGTCTGGGTGACCGGGTCACCGCCCCAAGGCCAGAAGTTGATCTCGCTGATCAGGTTCACCCCTTCGGCGATCAGCCCCTCGTAGCGTGCGTTGGCCGGCAGGTCGCCCGGTGCAGTCAGCCAGTCCGCGTCGGACAGGCGGGTGACGGGCCCGGAGGAGGTAGCCACCTTCCAGCCGGCGAGCGCGGCAGGTCCCCGAGCATTCCACTGCCCGGCGTTCACCACCATGCACAGACCGCCGGCCTTGCTCGCCGCGAGCGCGGCGGCAAAGTGCAACGGGCCGGCCAGAGTGATATCCCGCTGATGCACCTGCGTGGCGCCCAGGTAGAGCTGCAGACGGGTCGGCGTGCCGAACACCAACCGCAGCCCAGCAATATCACCGTGTTTGGCGACGGGCAGACCGCTGGCGACAGCCGCGCCGTTCAACATGACCCGACCGGTCCCCAGCTCCCAGCCAATCCCGGCAGGCGTGGCCCCCGGGTAGGTACTGAGCGGCGCTGCCGCCGTGACAATGCCGACCACTGCCGACATCGGATCGTCGCCCCAGACGGCGAACTCGACCCCCACCGTTCCCGTGCTTTGCGCCACGTCCGACTTGGCCATGCGGCTGATATTGGCCGCGGCGGTGGTGGCCAGCGTGAGGCCGCCGTCTCGCGCCGCCAGCAGCGGGCCGATGGGAACCGCCGCGAAGCGCCCGAAATTGTCAGCCATTGGTCATCCCAGTGAATCGAACCAGTCCTGCGCCTCGTCGTCGTCCGACCGGGGCACCAGCACGTCCATGAAGTCCTGCATGCCGCGCTTCGTGCCTGCTTGGCTGTGCGCGGCGAAGGTGAAGGCAGCGAATGCGGCCGGCTTGATGTGCAGCCCCACCGGATCGATGGGGTTTCGCTTGTGGAACTCCCACCACCGCAGGAACTCCTTGCGCGACATGGTCCCGCGCAGCTCGGCCACCGTGCGATGCAGGTGGCCGGCCAGCACATGCCAGAACCAGTCCTCGCCCCGCTGCCTTAGGCGTTTCCCGCCTCGGCCTGGGCGTCAGCGGCCTTGTCGCCGAAGCCCGAGTGCTTCATGGCCACCTGCTGCAGCTCGGCGGCCACCAGCGGCTTCAGCTGGGCCGCCTGGACGTCCGTCATCACCGGCTTGCCATCTTCGTCGCAGATGGTGGCGGCGATCAGCTTGGCACGGTCTGCGTCCTGCCAGAGCTTGCGGAATTCGGCGTCCGGCAGTTCGCGGACGTAGAACTGGGCCTTGTCGCCGTTGGGCAGCGTGATCGTATCGGCATGCACGTCCTTGGACGCGAACATGCCCAGGCTGGTGAACGCCTGCAGCACCGTCTGCGAGGGAGCGACGGCTTCAAGCGGGAGGGTTTCGTTGGTCTTGCTCATTGGCCGTTTTCCTTGAATGGCGACAGGGCGCGCGGGCCGCGCACGGCTAACACGCGGAGGATCCTCGAGCCCCGTCAAAGAGATGGCCCGCCGAAGCGGGCCGAGAGTGGTGCAGCCGTTGCCGCCCGTTACGGGCCGCCAGCAGGCCGGTGAGTGGTCACCGCGCCGGAGCCGCGAATGGTGACCGTTGCCTTCCAGACGTCGTTGTCCTGGCTGCTCACCGCGAAGTTCTGCACGAACCCGTCGAACTGCTTGGACAGCACCGTGGTCGGCGGGGTGATCGTCCCGTCAACCGCCGCCGGCTTCGCGACACCCTCCGTCTCGGACAGCGGTGCGGTCACCAGCCAGTTCACGACGGCGCCCGTCTTGTGCAGGTCTTCCAGCTTCTCGTGGTCGACGCTGTCGTAGATGATTTCGATGCTGGTGCTGCCGGTCTGCTTTCGGCCGGCGACGAACTGATCCCAGTCGTCGTCGTAGTCGGAGATATCGATCTCCGACGCCTGGCCATCGGGGAAACCAACAGAACGCAGGCGGGTCACCTTGATGACTTCGGCCGCGCCGATGGCGACGAACAGCTGCGAGTGCTTCGACTTGATTACCTGTCCCATAGGGATTTCCTTGTGTTGCGCCCGTCGCCGGGCATAAAAAAGCCCCTTGCGGGGCCGGTGAGTTGCCGTTGTGTGGATCAGCGCAGCTGCAGGAGACGTGCGTCGAATGAAATTCCCATCGCATCCGTGCCTTCGCTGTCGGGCGTCGGGTTGTACGACTCGATGCTGCCCACGCGCTCGACCACATCACGGATGGCCACCGCGGCGCCGTTGGCTTGGGTCAGGCTGTCGCCCCATACGGTCAAGCGAACCCTCCACCCATCTGCAGGCGGTGTCTCGGACAGCATCGCCGTAGGCGACCCGCCGACGACCTCCCACGTCGCGTATGGGAGTGCGGTGTCCTGCGGTGCAGTGCCCGGCCCGACCCTGATGGGGTCGCCCAGCACTTGCCGGACACCCGCGTCGCCCTGCAACAGGGATTGGATCAAGGGGACCATCATCTCCAACCCTCCTTTCTCATCTGACTGTTGAGCGCGCTCCAGGTCTCATCGATGATCACCTGCGCCGCCTCCGGCCCCTTCGCTTCGCCTGCCGGCGTCAGGAACGGATTGGCCCTCAGCTTCTTGGTGCCGAACTCGAGGAACCGCCAGTAGTAGGCCCAGCCACGATCGACATACGACTTTCCAGCTCGACCACGTCGCTGATTGCGCTTGGTGTTGGCGTACTTCCGACGGCGGCCCGATTTGACCCCCACGGTGAAGTACTCGCCGCCTTTCCCGACGCCGGCGCGCGTCCTGTTGCGAGCGTTGGCCCGGCGCGTGACGATTTGGCTTGCCATGAATCCGGATGCCTTCGGCGCCCTACGCCTCGCGTCGTCCCGGATCACATTGCCGCCCTTGCGCATACCGGTCTGGACCGCCCTTCCCTGCACGGCCTTGGGAGCCTCTCGCAGCGAGCGCAGGAGGCCGTCCAGACCTTGAATGGACACCTGCTCAGCCATCGCTGCGCTCCGAAATAGCGATAATCGCCAACTCACTTCGATCGTTGCTTGGGGCGACGCTCTTGATGTCGAAATAACGCCCGCGAAACACGATGCGCCACTGCGGATCAACTTGCCGTGGGCGAATATCGAACCGGACTTGCTCGCGGTAGTGGTCGACGCCGGCGGCCACCGCTTCGGTGGTGGCGGCAAGGTTGTTGGTGGCCTTGGCCCATACCGACACTACTTCAGCCCACACCGGCTTACTTGGACCGCCGAAGGGGTCGCGCGTCGTGGCCTCCCGCTCGAAACGGATACGGTGTTGTAGGTCGCCGTCCTGAAGCGTCATGGCATCATCACTCTTCGATATGGGCGCAGGAGGCTCTTGGCTCCGTTGGGGAGCTCTATCGCCTGGGCCCCCACAACTACGTCAGAGCGGTTCGCGTAGAGATGACCGATCGTCAGCAGTACGGCCGTGACGATGCTGGGATTCACGACCACACCATGAATGCATGCATCCGCCTCGGCCGTGGCCTCGCCGAATGCAACTGCGGCAACGCGGATCGCCGCGGTGCGTTCCTCGCCGTTGCGGATGAAGGCTGCGTCCGCCAGTGCCTGGTCACGCGCTGTTGCCGCTGCCCTGACCGCCGCTGGGTAGCCGGCTCGTGCCTGAGCCAGCGCGTCCGAGGTCTCGTAGACCCTGCGATTGAGATAAGCCTGCGCAGCGTCCACCGCACCAGCAATTGCCGGCTGCAGCTGCTCCTCGGGGTAGTCAGGCTCGACCCGCACATGCGAGCGGGCCTGTGCGATCGAGACGATGGGCATGTCAGTCCTTCTTACCTTCAGCCAGTGCTGCGGCCAACTTTTCAGCACCCCAACGCTTATCGAACGGGATACCTGCCGCCTCCAGCTGGGCGATCAGGGCCACCTTGTCGCCGGCTGCCTGCTGCTTGGCGGCGGCCTCGGCGTTCTCGGCGGTCAGACCCTGCACCGTCTCAGCGATCGCCGCCTCGCGGGCGTCCTCGCTCAGTTCGTTCCAGGCCTCGACGGACAAGCCCGACGCTGCATGCGCCTTGCTGACCACATCGCCGAGCGACAGTTCGCTTCCGTCGGCGAACTCAAACCGCGCCGGCTGCAGGCTTGAGCCCAACAGCGTCCCCGGTGCCGGGGCGCCGGGGACTAGGCTCAGTGCGCCCACCGACAGTGCGCCAGGCTCCAGTTCGGGCGGACACTCATCACCGGCAGCGAACTGGATGGGATAGATCTGGCCTTCCGGAACCCCACGGAAAGGCTTGATGAATTTTGCCATTGCGGCTCCTCGAACACAGGATTGAAGCCGGGCGGCGCGGGGCCGCCCGACAGGTGGGTGATCAGGCCGAAGCTGCGATCTTGAGGGCGCGCATCGGCTCCGGGTTGTGTACGCCGCCGCCCACACGCTTGGTGGTGTAGAACATGACGTAAGGCTTGTTGGTGTACGGATCGCGCAGCACGCGCACGCCCTTGCGGTCGTACACGGTGTAGGTCTGCTTGAAGTCACCGAACAGCGCGGCGATCGCGTTGGCCGCTACGTCCGGCGTCGCCGCCACGTCCTGCACGGCGAAGCCGGCCAGGGTGGACGGTTGACCGGCCACCAAGGACGGCTGCCACAGGTAGTTGCCCTGCGCGTCCTTCAGTTTGCGCACCACGCCCTGGGTCTTGCGGTTCATGGCGAACTTAGCGCCAGCGGTGAAGGCTGACGGCAGGTCGTAGACCAGGTCCAGGATGCTGTCGCCATTGATGCCGGCTGCAACACCGCTGTTCACGGCCTTGATGGCGCCGAACGGGTGCTTGGCGGCGTTGGCGCCACCTTCCACGTAGGTCAGGATGCCAAACGGCTTGTTGACACCATTGCCGGAGAAGAACGCATCACCTTCCTGCCTGGCGAACTCCAGCTCGACTTCGCCGGCCAGCCACGTCTCCAGGTCGATCTCGGCATCGTCCAGCAGCTGCTGGGTGGCGGCAGGATTGGCATAGATCTCGCCCCAGCCAAAGCTGAGCGGGCGCAGCTTTGAGGTCGCGGTCTCCGGGCGGGGGTCTTCTTCTCCCACCCAACCCGAGGACGTGCCGCCGGTGTTGTACAGCTTGGTCAGGCCGGCACCCGAACAGGGCTGCACGTTGGCAAGCTGTCGCATGTCCGAGACGATAACCAGGCGGTCGGTGATCGAGCGATCCCATTCGACCGGTGCCAGGTAGCCGCCTTCGTCGGCCGCGCCCTTGTTGAGGGCAGCCTGCACTTCACCCTTGCGGAAGTGAGCACGGAACGAATCGGTGTACTCGGCATCGGCCACGTCGCTGGCGGCGCCGCCACCGCCCATCTGGAACGCGGCCATCTGGGTGTTGGCCTGGTCGACCGCGGCTTGCAGACGGGTGATATCGGCGTTGATGTTGTCGACCTTCAGGGCCTGCAATGCATCGGCATTGCCCTTCTTGATCTCGTCCAGCTGCTTGTTGTGCTCGGCCTTGAAGTCGGCGAATGCCTTGTTCAGGCTCTCCACCAGCGCCTTCACCTCGGGCTGGCTACCACCATCGGCGTGCACGGAAACGAGGCCACGCGGAACGCGGCCGTGGGTCATCTTGGTCATTTTTTGGCCTCTTAGGCTTTGATGTTGTCGAGAAGGCCCTGCAACAGGGCCGTGGTTTCCTGTCCACCAGCGCTCGGCATGGCAGGGTCGGCAGCGCTCGGCTTGCCGTTGAACAGCGATTTGAGGGTGTCGCGTCGCATGGAGCGGGAGTGGCCAGCCTTGGCCATTGCTGCTTCCACCAGGGCGAGCGCCTTGCGGCCGCCCGATGTCTGCTTGGCATCCTTGGTAGCGGCGGCCCCGTCGAGCAGGCCATCGGCAAAGCCATCCTCCACGGCTTGGGCGGCGCCGATCCACGTCTCCTCGTCCATCATCCGGGCCGCTTCCGCCTCGGTGACACCCGATCGAGCGGCGTAGACCTTCGCCATGGCCGCGTCGAAGGGCTCCAGCAGCTTTGCCGCGTCCGCCATGTCGTGCCGATTGCCGATGGCCACCGCCCACGCGTTGTGGATCATCAGGAACGCCCCGTCTCCCATCAGGATCTCATCCCCGGCCATGGCGATAACCGATGCCGCCGACGCAGCCAACCCCATCACCTGGACCGTCACGCGGCCCAGGTGCTCGCGCAGCAGGTTGTAGATCGCCACGCCCTCGAAGAAGTCACCCCCGGGGGAGTTGATGTTCACCACCACGTCCTTGCTGCCGATCGCACGAAGGGCGGCGCTGATCCGCTTGGCGGTAACGCCGGTGCCCTCCCAGTTCTCGCCGATCGAGTCGTAGATGGAGATACTGTTCGCGTCGTTGCCGGCAGCGCGGACTTCCGGCTCCCAGCGCTCCAGCGCGTCGGGCCGCATGTCGAACTGGGCAGCGCCGAGCCGTCGCTCGGCGCGAATTTCAGGTAGCTGCCGGAGGCTCATCGTTCTTTCCCTTCTGTGTCATGGGGTTGATCAAGTCGTTGGCGCCTGGCTGGTCCGATTCGGGGTAGTCCAGCAGGTCGCGGATTTCGTTCTGCGTATGGAACGGCTTTGTGCCACCGGAGCCGAGGGCGGCCTTGAAGAACTCCGCCTGGTCCTTCAGCGTTCCGCGCATCAGCGCCCTCACGTTGAACTTCGGCTGGAATCGCTCCAGGTCGCGCTCTGGAATCAGCGATCGCGCTACCGCCTGCTCCCAGTTGGTGAAATGCTCGAGCATCGTGTATTGCAGGAAGAAGATGCCCAACTGTTCAATGCCGGTGCCCCAGCTGGTGTCGCTCAGGAAAAGCAGCGGGCGGGGAACGCCGTAGAGCCTGGCCACCTCTTCCACCTGGGCATTCCGGTTCTCGACGTGCTGCGCTTCCTGCGCCGTGCTGCCGAACTTATTCGCCTTTGCACCCTCTTCCAGCAGCATCCATTTCTGCGCTGCTGCAGCGCCGGCATACTCGGTGTCCAGCGATCCGCGCATGCGGCCGTAGGCGGTATCGCTTAGCGCGTTCGGCACTTCGATAGCGCCACCTGCCATGTTGCCGGTTTCGAAGATGCGGCTGGCGGCCCGCTCCGCATCGAGCGCAAGGCGAATGGCCCGGTCCGCCAGCTTCATTCTCGACAAGCTGGTCACACCATCCACGGAGATATCGCGGATGTGCAGCACCTCTTCCTGCTTAAGCACCACGTCGCCACGCTTCTTGCTGTTAAAGCGGTAGAGCATCCGCCAGTCGTCGCCCAGCTCAGGCTTCACAGCCAACGAGTCCAGCGGGATGAGGTGGATGGGCCGGCCTGCTGACCATACGATCCGCGCGTACGCGTCACCGTGGCGCTGCCGCGCAAGCTCCATCTGCCGCTTGAACTCCAACGGCGTTTGCCATGGGTTTGGCTTGACCTTGAGCAGCCGGTGGGCCGGGTGCTCAGTAGCGATCCGCTTCTTGCCGCCTGACTCGATCAGATTCAGCGGCAGCATGCCGATGGTTCCGCAGATCAGGGACAGGCAGCGAAGCACTGCCATGTTGCGCAGCTGGTAGCCACCACCGCCGTGCCCACTCCGCGCCCGGATGAACTCCAGCAGCGCCGGGTCATCCATCCCTGTGAACTGGCCGGCCTCAGCTCGTGCACCCTGTGGCGCAGCCTGCTGCGGATTCCAGATCCGGTCCAGCGACTTGATATCTTCTTCGTTGAACCTGGACATTGCGTTTCCTATAGAAATCGGATGCCTCGCTGCTCATAGACAGAGGCGGGCGCGGCCGATGAATGTGCGGAGCCGAAAGCCATCACGACCGCTACCGCGGCGTCGATCTTGTTGACCGACCGTGCCTTCGACAGCCAACGGTTTTCCCACTTATCGCTTTCGATGACGGCCGACATGATTGCCGACACCAGCACCGGGTTCCCGAGCAGGCGGACGCGTCCTTGCAATAGGGCTTCTTCGAACAATCGGAGAGATCCGGGCATCCAGAGACCTTCCGGCAGCGGCTTACCTGCGGCGGCGGCGGCCTTCACTGCAGCCTCGGTGGGCTTGCCCTTCTTCAGGCCACCCTGCGGATGTTCGACGAACGAAACCGAAAGGCCTAGCTCCTTCACTTCCTCTTCGAACTGGCGAAACGCGTACCGGTCGTAGGCAACCTGGACGATTTCGAAGTCACGGTCGTACTCGGCCACCGTTTGGGCGACGTGCCGGTAGCTGATCGTCTGGCCCTGCGGAGCATGCAGTTGCCCCTTCGCAATCCACGTGCTGTACGGAAGCTTGTCGCGCAGTTCACGTGCCTTGACCGTATCGCCTGGGGTCCATGCCTCTACCCACGCGTCAAACGTTGGCTTTTTGACCAGCGTCTTCTTGCCCTCGACCTCTACCAGAACTTCCTTCGAGCCGGTCTCCACTACCGCGCCCAGCGCCGTAATGTCGCGGTTCTGCGATAGGTCCAACCCGAGATGGAGGCGCTTGCCATGGTGCTGCGAGGTATCAAACGACTCCAGGGCCGGCTCGAGCGTGTCGCGGCTGAGCCACGCTTGGTCTGCGTCGGTCCACATGCAGAAGTTGAGCCGCAGAATCTCGTTGAGCTTGCTGGGAATCTGCTTGGCCAGGTCAACGCGGGCCTGCAGGTACTCCTCCGTGATGGTGATCCCCAACATCGGGTTGGCCTTTAACCAGCATCGCGAATCCTCCAGCGGGTCGTCCCCCTCATCGAGGCCGCAAACGAACGAGAACGTACGGTCATCGATGGGTTCGCCGATGAAGGTCGGATCGTTCACGGCCTCGTAATGGCCAGCGGCCACCTTTACCGCATGCTCATGTTCGGCCCATGCAACGCTGTTCCGATCACTGCCCGAGTTGGTGATCATGAAAAGCAATGGCGAGCGACGGAACTTAAACCCGTTCTCCATCATTTCGATGATCTTGCCGTCCGCCATCTCGTGCACTTCGTCGGCTAGGACAAAGTGCGGGCGGTAGCCTGAACCCGTCTTGCCAACATCGCGGGACGCTGGCCGGAAGTAGCTCTGCGACTTGTGGTAGGCGATGTTGTATTCCTTGCCCTCACCGCCTGAGAACTCCAGCCGCTTTTTCAGCGCAGGCGAAGCCTTCACCATCTTGACCGCATCGCGAAACAAGATGCCTGCCTGATCCTTGTGCGAGGCCACCGCGTACACCTGGGCGCCGGCTTCCTGATCGGCGCATAGCCCGATCAGCGCGATGCCACCGGCCATCGGCGACTTGCCGTTGCCCTTGCCTTCCTCGATGTACGCGCGCCGAAAGCGTCGCGTGCCATCGGCCTGTTTCCAGCCGAACAGGCTGCCTATCTTGAAAGCTTGGCTGGGGTGCAACTTGAATGGCTTTCCTTCGAACTGCCCCTCACTGAGCCGCAGCACGTCTTCGAAGAAGGCGATCTTCTTGTCTGCAGCTTCGCGGTCGAAGTACAGGCCTCTCTCGTTAGCGTCTTCAAGGTCTTTCAGGTGGCGACGGCAGGCGTTGCGCACATGGGGGCCCGCAACGGTTCTGCCTTCCACCACCGCCAGCGGATATTCGCTGGTCCGGCAGTCAGAAATGCTTGTCGTCTGGGTCTTCGTCGTCGCCTTGGCCATGATTCACTTTTGTCTCGTCCACCGGCGTGGCACCGAGCTTCGACAGGAGCGAGCCCAGAGCCTGCATCGCCGAAACGCCCATCTCCGGGTCAGTCTCCATTCGCGCGGCGAGGATGCACACCTGACGCAGCAGCAGCCGGTGACCGGCGTGCAGCCAGGGCATGTTCTCGACCTGCTCTTTCCAGACGGCGACCTGCTGTTTGGTCATCCCCTTGTAGGGAGCGCCAATTGCTTTTGGGCCCTTCGGCGTCTTTCGATTTCGATGTCGCTGCGGATTCTTTGCCGCGGCACCTGACACCGCTGCTTTTGCTGCTGGGGTACGGGGATTTGCCATGTTTCACCGCCTGAATCGCTCACTGAACGACGCGCCGTTCATTAAGAAATGGGGTCGTCTTTCCAACTGTGGATGCGTGCGTTTGGGGGGGTGCACGTATCGCTGGCAAATCGACCCAAACTTTTCCGCCCCCCGTTCAGGCATCTGTGGATAACCTGTGGACATGCTCATTCAGGTTCCATGGGCTACTTCGGCCGCGCGATCCCCTGCCGTGACGCTTGCAAGGGCCATCCATCGGCGTCGCAACCGATCAGGACGCGCTCGGTGTTGCCGAAGCCGCCATCCTCGCGTGCGGTCTTCCTGCTATGGCAGCTGACGCACAGTGTCCGAAGGTTCTCCGGAGCGTTGTTGTTCGGATTGCCATCCACATGATCGACGTGGGCTTTCCCCTTGCCGGCGCACAACACACCACAGCCATGCTCCTGGCACCGGTACAGGTCGCGCAGCAGGATGGTCTCCCGCAGCGCGCGCCACGCCCTGCTGTTCGTTGGCAACGCGCGCTTGGCTTGGCGGTTGCCGGCCAGCCCTGCCATCAGTACGGATTCCCGTCCAGGTCCACACGCTCGGGCGCGGCGCCTTCTTCCTGCAACGGTGCGCCCGCTTCCTCACCCAGCAGCTGCGCGACGGCCTGCACCAGCAGTCCGACGTGCATACCCAGCTCGGCGATCTGCTTTCCCTGCTGCTCGATGGCCCCGACTAGGCGGTCCATGCGCGCATCCGTGCTGGCGTCGATGCGCGCAGCCAAGGCCGCATCTGCTCCAGCTCGCGCGGCCTGCTCAACGCTCAGGGCCTTCGCCAATGCTTCGATCTGTGCAACGTCCATCAGAACTCCTCCACTGCCCAGCCGCCACCATCCCGCTTGGGCTTGACCTTCACCGCGATGAAGCGGAATGGGTACATGGCCGCAGCGATTTTGATCTTGGCGCGCGCGTCGTCCTGCCAGTGGCCCTTGACCTCGTGGCATTCCATGACGCCGTCCGAAGCCATCACCGCGAAGTCCGGGGTGTAGAACGTGTTGTCGGCCAGGCGCACCTTCAGCCCCTCGAACCGGTGCCACTGGATCTCGCCGGCGAACTCCAGCGCGCGCAACCGTTCCGCGTATGCAGACTCGGTCTTGTTCATCTGGCCAACCTTGAGCCGGCCAAGCGCCAACATGGCCTTGCCCTTCCCCGCCATCAGCGCGGGCTGCGGCGGCGGACCTGGACCTTGGCCTTCTTGCTCTTGGGCAGCGGAGGCAGGCGGTCCTGCACTTCGATCAGCACCCCATTGATCGCGGCCAGCTGGCTGGTGAGCGAACTGATCTGCGAGCCGGCAGCGGAATCGACATCCTCGCCGTGCGCCTTGACCGCGGCGAGCTCGCTGCGCAGGGCCTCACCTTCCACCTCGAGGGCGCGCAGGCGCTGTGCAAGCCGCTGGGAGAGAGTCGGCCACAGGGTAACGTCGAGTACTTTGATGGTTCGGGACATGGGTTTCTCTCTGTAGAAGGCGATCCGGCGTTGCCGATCGTCAGGTTTTGATCAGCGTTCCGGCGAGGGAACAGGCTTCCCTCCCAGCTGCTCGATTGCATCAAGCTGAGCCTCGTACTGCAGCAGGCACCGCTTCCGCCCGTTGCTCACGTCGAACACCAGCGACGGCTTCCCGTCGCGCACCCAGCTGCAACGCTTCGTCAGCGCAGCATCGATGGGCACGTAGGTGGTCACCGGCACATTGATGACGGCCGGCGGCGGATGGTTCGGTCTGGTGGGCGCGGCCCGGCATGCGGCCAGCAACGCAGCGATGACAACCACGATGACGCGCATATCAGTAGCCCTTCAGCGCCGGGCAGGCGGAATCGAGCAGCTCGAGGGCCGCCTTGCAGGTGTCGGGGCGCCGTTCGTACCGGGCCTTCCAGGTGGCAGCATCCTGCTCGGCCGCCTCGATCTTGGTGGCCAAGCCATTGAGTGCCACGGCGCTCTCGGACTTCAGTACCTTCAGCTTCTCGGCCTCAGCCCGCAGTGCCGCCGCAACGTCAGCCAAGCGCTGGTCGCGGTCTTCGACGTCGGCCTGCAGCCGGGATGCGTCGGCATCCCAGTCGGCCTTGACCTTGACCACCTGCGCGCTCAGTTCTCGGATGCGCTGCTCTTTCTCGTAGGAGGACAGGCCGGAGACCATGCAGCCAAACGCCAGAACAGCGCAGACCACTTTGATCTTGCTGCCCGGCTTGCGCAGCCACTCCAGTGCGTCGGCAAGTGCCCCCACGACCAAGCGCCATAGCGCCCTCAGAAATCGGATGAACTCGCTCATGGCTTTTCACCTCCGATGGTGCCCGTGGCCTTCTCGACCATGCGCACGTAGCCGGGCAACAGCCGACGAATCATTACGCCGGAAAGACCTGCAAGCGGCAGCTGCGGCGCCCCGGCCAGAGACGTAAAAATGGATGCCGCGACTGCGATAACCCATGCGGCCACGATGGCGTAGGCGACCACTGCCACGCCCAGTGCCAGCCAGCGCGCGACCGTCTGCAGGAGGCGGTGCCCCCGGCGACGGCCAGCATCTGCTGCGACCCGCTCGGCGTCTTTCTCCGGTAGCAGCAGCACACCAATAAGGGCCCCGGCCATCGCGACCAGCAGAACCGATTGGGGCACGCCCAGGATGATGCGCTCAGCTTCACGCAGTGCATCAGCTGTGGCAGGTGCCACTACTGCCGCGGTGAAGGTTCCCACTGCGATTTTCATGGTGCTCACAGGCTCGGTCATGGAGCGACCACCCCGCCGGCTTTCCGGTACGCGGCCAAAAGGCTGTCGAGCTTGTGCTCGAACTGGCCATAACCGGCACCCGGCAGGCTTGCCCAGATGTTGCGGGCGGCGGCAATGGCCTCGGGGATGCGACCGGCTTGGATCAGCGGCAGCGCGCGGCGCTCGCGGATCTGCTGCAGGGCGATCAGGTCTTGGCTCAGCGGCGAGAAGTCTTTCAGGCCCAGGCTCTTGCGGTAGGCGTCGTAGTAACGCCGCAGCAGCTGGTAGCGGCCCGCAGCCGTCGACTGAATGCCGAGCTTGGGCAAGTCGACCAGTACGCGCGGATGGTCTGCGTAGCTCGTGAACAGCTTGCCTCCCACGATCACGTCGTAGCCGCGATCTTTGGTCGGCTGTCTGCCGTTGTCGGTCCCTTCGGACCAAGCCAGCATGTCGAGGAAGGCGACGACGTTCACGCCGCCAGCTTGTTGGGGTGTGATTTGCGTCATAGCGTCTCCAGACAAAGAAAAAGCCCCGGCTGGGCCGGGGCTCTCTTCAAACATACGTTTAGTGCAGCTCTAAGATCTGTGTATCCGATCCGCGAGGTAGTGAATTCCAAAAAGCGTGATGGAGATCATCTGCCACAGGACAAACTGGTAAACGAAGTATCCGAGCGCCTTTAGCCAGCGAGCCATCTCCGGACTGGCCAACTTCACGGCCTCCTGGGGAAGATTCCGAAAGAGCATCGCGACAAGCATCGCCATGCTCAAAAGGGCCAAGTAACCAAAGAGGTAGCCAAGGAGCTTTCGTCTCTTTATCTTCCCGCCGTCCAACGTCATGCGATGAACATCATTCTCTAGCGACAGAGTGGGAAAAGTGGCGATTGCTGCTAACGCGGCCACATAGAAACCGACCAAAATCTGCATGACTGCGCCAACGCCCACAAGGAGGCCGCTACCGCCGCCCAACGGCACAAGCGAGGGCCAGTTCCACCAAATGGTCGTTACGCCCGCAGCCAGCACCCCGGGCAGTAGCCAATCGATCATGACTTTGCCCCAGCCTTCAGCACTAATGCGCAAATAGGCTAGCGGTGTAATCAACTGACGTAGTGCTTTCCACATGTCTAGTCGCCTTTTTCGTCAGCGAGCTTCCCTGCCATCTGCTTTGCGAAGGTCATCACAACCTCTGTGTGATCCCAGTTCATTGCCTCAGGCAGCTCAATCTTGCATGACCTGGAAACAAGCTTTTCGAGCTCTTCACCCGGATCCACCGCATCCTCGGGAACGTCAAGCACCGCTTGTTTATGCTTGCCGGTTCCCTCCTCCTTATAGTGAATTCGCACTTGCTCATAGTTTTCGCCGAACGCGATCTGGCGAGCCCGGGCGATGACAGCGGAAACTCGCCCCTCTTCAGGATCTTGCCGGACGTCGAGGCATAGGATCTGCCTACGACGTACCAACTCCTCGGGCTCATCCAAGCCTTGATCCTGCAACTCTTCCTTCACAAGATCAAAAGACAGCAATTCGCCCTTCTCGATCTCCTCGATCAAGCTTCTGCTCAGAAGGCCGTCCAGCGAAACCACCGGGAACCAGTTATGGGTGTCGTTCCCTTCCTTCAATTCTCGCTCACCAGCCTTGTGCAAGGGATGGTTCAGTCGACTCAGAACGACTGACGGCCCCAGCCCCGGCGACTCTTCAAGAGCGCAAGGATACACTTGGGTAGTGCCTTGGAGAGTGTAGGAGAGGTCGATCACCAGATGTGCCTCGGTGCGATATCCCTCCCCGTCATCCTTGGCAAACGTACGCGCCGCTCCCGTCTGCATGTTCTCGTAGCTGGCATCAATATAACCAGCATCAGCCATTACAAAGAGAACAGCTGCATAAGGCCGGCCATTCTCCTCGAAGAATTCACAGTGCTTGATGCGCACGACCCTCTTCGCGCCATCCCTAACGGCCCGCTGATAAAAAGCGTTGCCCGCCGCCGTCGTCAGTATTGCGGTCAAATCCCATGGCTCCCGTGTCTTGGCACCGGTTCCGTGGGAGATCTTAATTTCAAGGAAACGCATTACACGACTGCTACTCGACTTCATTAGCTCCCCCTGTGATCTTCCGTGAACGGACAAGGATTGCATAAAACTCAGCCGGACATCGCGCGCATCTTTGGCCAGTCCGCCAGGCATTCACGCAAACGGCCCGCCGAGTGGCGAGCCGCGTAGATGAGACTCTCCCCACCTTGCCGAGAACTATACCAAAACGTTGGCAACGTTCAAGCGTTATTTGCATTCTTCTAGCGGTAGGATGACCGCTCTACCCACAGCGGAGAACCGCGCTTGAACACGGACGATCAGACGAAACTCGCACGCTCCATTGGCCGCGACGTTGCCCAGGAGAAGGCGCTCTCGACATACATCGGCAGCCCCCGCAGGAACGAGCCGGCGGCAATGGTGGACCTGCTGAAGATGAACTTCGAGATGGGCCGCACGCAGCTTCAGGGGCGCCTCGTTGAGGCCAACCTGCCGGCCGACCTCTACCGCACGGCCGAGGACGAATTCCGCAAGGTGAAGGACGCGGTGCTTGATGGCGTCAGGAACGGCAAGTACCAGGTGCCTGCACGCTGACCGCTGCTAACCGTCCTCCTTACGGGGGACGGTTGTTCTTCCGGTTCTAACCCGGAGAAAGGTCGCGTTTAAAACCGTACCTTTGCTGAATCCGCAGGGGCCGGCGGGCACTTCCCCGTGCTCAAGCGACCTCAGCACCTCTGCGGCCGATTTCGTTGAAGAACAAAGGATCGCTGGCCATTTCCTTCCCATCCTCTCCAACGAGCCATGCCCCCCAACTTCTGGAGTAGAACGCGCGCTCGGCGCTGAAACTCTTAGATTCGGTTCCCACCACGGTCAAGTAGCGTCCGTTGAGCAAAATTGCCTGCTCCTTCCCGTCCACCGACCATGCCAGAGCGCCCATCGGCGGCTTCCCCGGCCCCTCGATCGCCCCAACAATCCGGAACACGACCCTCACGCCGTCAGCGAGATGGACGCAACTGGATGGCGTATCCAGGTATCGAATTTCCCCGATTTCCTGGCCGCTGATTGCGACCGCTACGTCCAACATATCTTGGCGGTCCTTGGTTTGTGCCCGCATAAACCAAGTTCCCTCTGACTGAATCAAGGCCCCTAGCGGCCTGTCGAAGTCCTTCCCCACTGCAAACGCGCCTGCATTGAATGGCATACCTTCGCCTCCTCTGGCTGAAATTAGAGTCTACGCCCGCAGCGTTCTGCTGTGCCGGATGTCACTTCCTCCGCGCTTCATGTCGACTTCGTCCGGCACGCGTTGATTTCAGCACCATCAGTGATCCAAGCCCAAGCTTCTCCCATTGGGGGGATGCCTTTGCAACTTCGCGGAAGGCCGCGTCCAGTGCATGCCGAAACGTGGCTCCTTCCGATCCGTAGTCAAACCGGTAGCCTTCACCGACGACATAGCGCGATGCCCACTGCCTCCGAAGCCTGCGAACCAGGAGCTTCGCGCGAGACTCGCTGCCGATCCAGGCCCACTGCGCGGCGACCAAATTGGACCGTCGGCGGATGCTGCCCTCCGGGGATCGGGTAACGCTGACGCGCACCACCCCGTCTGCACCGCACGCAGCGCATAGATACACGGCGTCGCGGGCGAGCTGTGCTAGCGAATAGTCCCTCACGAGCGCTTTCCTTCCATGAACGCCATCCCTTTCTCCAATTCCTTGCGGTATTGCCACTTCGTCAGCGGGACACCTGCTTTTCTTGCCACCGCCTCCGCCCGGGCCGCCTGGCCACCCCGACCGATGAACTCCTCCATCACAACCAGCGCGCGAATCATGTTCTGCCGGTATAGATCAGACAGCGCGCGGTCGATCCACCGGTATTCGTCGGGTGAGCCAGTCATCACCGCGGCGGTCGCCGACCTCGGCGCATGGGATCGGGTTTCTACGCAAGGGATGTGGTCAACGAACTCCTTTGATACCGGCCGGTAGCCTCCGTGGCCGTCAACCAGCCCGGCAGCAGCCCCCATCAATAGGCGCCGAGCGAGACCGTCACGCTCCACTGGCTCCCGCGTCACCTTTGTTCCACGCGCGAACTGCTGCGCCCTAGCGAGTGGATGCGTATCCATGGCGAGCGCCTCCTCGGCCTGCAACGGCGAGACGAATCTGTGCTCCTGGTAGTGGCCCCAATGCCGCATCTGTTCCTTGATGGAATGGCTCAAGAATCACCCCCAGCGCGTGCTGCCAGTTGTTGCTCCAGCCGCTCGAGCTTTGCAGCCTGCTGGCGGGCAATGGATGCCGAGTGGCGGAATGCCTCAGCCACAGTCGAGCGCTCCCCGCGGGAGCGCCACAGGCGCAGGTCATAGGATCGGGCCTGTTGTTCCAAGGTGTCGGCAAGGTTGCGCAGCGCCTGCGGCCCGGTCGGCATGAGGTCAGTCATCGTTGCCACTCCGGTTGGCGCGGCTACCCAGCCTGCGACCGAGCGGCTTGGGTGCTGGCTTCTTCTGCTGCGGCTGTTCGTCGAACTCGTAGGCGGGTCCATCCCAGTCCACCGCGCGCTGGAACTGGTATTCATTGCGCAGCGACACGACGGCTCCCGTCTGGATGTTTCGTCCCTTGCCCACGATCACCTCCACCAGCCCCGGCCTGTCGTCAGCCCGGTAGACGTCTGGCCGGTGTACGAACAGGATCACGTCAGCGACCTCCTCGATGCCGCCCGAACCGCGAATGTCCGTCACCTTCGGGCGCTCGCCCTTCGCACCTGCGCGATTTAACTGGGCCAGAACCACGACGGGGCAATCGAGGTACTTGGCCAGGCCCTTTAGGTCACGGAGCGCCTGCCCTCGCTCCAGCGCTTCGTCCTGCTTACCGGGCAGGGTCATTTCGTGGAGGTGATCCACCACCACCAGCTGGACAGGCTTGCGCCGGTGCACGCGCTTGGAACGGGCAACGATCTGCGGCGCGCTGAGCTGAGGGTCATCGTCGATCAGCACCGATGCCGCCATCAGTCCATCCATCGCCGGTGCGGCCTTGGCCCAGTAGACATCGGAATCCTCGACGGACGCGTGTTCGCCGTTTCCGACCAGCCACTGCAGCGGGATCTCCCCCATCGCGGCGACGTCGCGCGCGACCACGTCGGTGTCGACCATTTCCATCGAGAACTCCACCACTTGGTGACCGCGCAGGCCAGTGAAACGCGCCAGCTGGAATCCCATCAACGATTTGCCCATGTTCGAACGCGCAGCGATCACGATCACCTGTCCAGCGCGCAGCCCTCCGATGGCTTTGTTCACGTCAGCCCAGGGCGTGGGCAGACCGATGGGTGTCCCGTTCAAATGGCGATCGCGGAGCTGGGCGGCGAACTTTTTCACCACCTCGCGGTAAGGCCGAGGGCCCACCGCCCGCGCCGGCGCAATATCGGCCAGTTGGGTCGACAGGTGGGATGCCAGCTGCTCCGCTGAGTGACCGCGCCGCCCTGTTGCCGCCTGCAGCGCACGCTGGCAGGTATCGATGAACCGCCGCATGCGCGAATGCTCGACGACCACCTCGGCGTAAGGGACGACATTGGCTCGGGTGTACGCTGTGCCGGCAATCCCGCTTGCGAGCAGCGCCAGACGCCGGCCATCTTCTCCTGCCTTGTCCTGCAGCCACTCGCCAACCGTGATCGCATCGGCGAGCTTGTTCTCGCCGCACAGCTCCAAGAGGCACTCGTAGATTCGGGAGTGGTCGGGGCTGTAGAAGTCCTCCGGCGCCAGCCAGTCCTGCACATTGGCCAACTCGTCGTTGTCCAGCAGCAGCCCGGCCAGCACCGCCATCTCGGCATCGATGTTGAACGTCTGCGCGTCCTCGTCATGGCGGATCATCGACGCACGTCCAGGTAATTGCCTTCGATCACCTTGGCGAAGTTCTTCGGGCTGACCAGCCATTCCAGCGTGCAGGTGAAGCCACGGCCGTCACGGCCAGTGCGCTCGCCCATCAGGAACGGCATTTCGCGGACGGAGCCAAAGAACGCTTTCCACCAGTCGAGGTTCTGCCGCTCCGCGTCGCTCTTCCATCGCGCGGCCAGCTTGCGCTCGCGGTCCCCCTCCCACACCCGGACCTCGGTCAGTTCCGGCAGGATCTCGTGGTACAGGTCGATGATCTTCAAGTGCGGACACGGCGGCGGGCCATTCTTCCTCGGCACCTTGCCGAGCAGGTCCTGGCTCTGTTTGCCGCCATCGGTGCCGCGGTCATCAGCAGCGGCATCGCCGCCTGCTGCGGACAAACCCACGTCAGTGGGTTCATGTTCTTGGGAAGGAAGGGTATCGGTAACGGATACGGTATCGGTATCGGAAGGGAAAGGAAGCGGGCATCGTCTAGATTGATCTACTGGATGATCTACCCCTGATCCGTTAGATGATCCAGTCGATCCGTTTTCATCGCCGCTATGGACGCCTACATCGTCTGCACCACCCTTTCCGGACATCTTGCCGTTATCTACTGCAAGCCTCGCGGCGTACTCCGGATACATCTTGAGCGCGCGTGCGCGGCCATACTCCCGACATGCGACAGCGAATTTGGACCGCATTGATCGATCCCCGGCACCGGCCGCCCAGGCGTTGTGATCGTCCCAGTCGTGGATACGTCGCTGGCCTTCCTGGCCGTCGAGAAAGCCGACTGCGGCCATCGCTGCCACGAATACGTCGGGTTCGCCGGTCCAATTGATTGCGAGCTCGATGTCCTCATCGGTCATGCCGCTGAGGTCGCCATTGCTGCGGTTCGCAGCCGTCCAGAGGAACAGGTAGATGCAGTGCAGCGGCCCGGCATCGCCGAGCCTGCGCGCCAGCTTCTTGGTCTTAGGATGTCCGGGGAGCGCCACCGAAATGCGGGCGTCGGTTGCATTAGCCACCGCAGGCACCCTCGCCGAACTCCGCGCGCATCAGTTCTTCGAACTGCTGCAGGTGCGCCTGCGTCACCCATTGCTTGTCGGCGACGTGCCGCGCCATTTCACGCGCCTGCTCGGCGCTGCGCACACTCGGGTCGTATTCGAACCACGGACGGTCGGGGTCAGTGAATATGGCGAACACACCACCGTCGAAACGCTCGATGCGGACGAGGGGGACAGGTGCGCCTGCCGGGTTGCTGCTGGTGTTGTTGGATGGCATAGTGGCCTCGGTCTCAACGAAGCCTCCGCACTTGTCTGGCCGACAGCGGGGGCTTCGTCGTATCTGGACGATGAGTTCTCGCGCCAGACACCCGAGCGGCCACTGCCACGCCTGGGATGCACGCTCTCCTTCACTGCGCCTGAGCCATTCCGTCGGCTCAAGCAGAACTGACCTACTCGCTGTCGAAGGGCTTGGCGGGGTCCACAAAGTCACCGGCGGAGTCGAACCGCTCTGGATACTTCGCGAGGAAGAACAACGCCCAAGGCCGCGGGATGCCACGGCGGCGCCACTGGCTGATGGACGGTGCTCGAACGGAGCAGAGGGCGGCGACCCGCTTCGTGCCCCCAAGGGAATCAATCAGCATCGATGCCTGAACAGGGTCGGTGATCGCAGAGACGGTTGTGGTCGTGGTCATGGCGGGCAAATTAGCAGTTCCTAATTTACTTTACAACGGCTGCGTGCGTAACATTGCCTAATCCCGTACGCAGACCCTAACGATGGACCTCTCCTCCCGGCTCCGCACCGCCCTGTCGCGCGCAGGCATTTCCCAACTCGATCTGGCAAAAGCTGTCGGCGTGTCGGCGCCAAGCGTCAATGGATGGCTGAGCGGGAAGTCTCAGTCCATTCGCGGAGACGCAATGGTTAAGGCCGCGCGCGTGCTAGGCGTGCCAGCAATCTGGTTGGCTACCGGTGAGGGTTCCATCGATGACGCACCCGATGCACCTCCACTCTCCGTCCGTGAGACACCGCCGGGATACCTTCGCCTTGATCTATTGGATGGAGCAGCCGGTATGGGCGTAGGCGTAGTAAACGAGGAATTCCCCGAAGTAATCAGGAGCATGGAGTACGCCGAGTGGGACATTCGGCAGCGCCTGGGGTTCCTTCCTAAGCCTGGTCGGCTAAAGCTCATCACGGGCCGTGGTCCGTCCATGGCGCCGATCATCAATAACGGGGACGTTGTCATGGTAGATACGGCCGTCGACTACTTCGACGGCGACGCGATCTACGTGATCAACATCGGCGGCGAGACACAGATCAAAGGCCTGCAGCGACGGTCGGACGGCGTGTACATCGTGAGCGCCAATCCCCTCTTCCCGCCTTACATGGCCCCGCAAGACTTGTTCATCGCCGGCAAGGCCGTGGTCCAGTACAGCGCGCGTCAGATCGCCTGACCCCCAAACCTTAATGGGTTAAGAAATTAATTTAAGTAAATTCGGAATCCCTATTGCACTTCTGATTAGCAATGCCTAATCTAACCTCATCAGGTCGGACGCACCGGCCGATGGGGAACAAGGGATGTCACTGAAAAGGGAAACATGGCGGCGCAACTACCGTTTGGCCCGCCAGCTCAACAGCCTCCGCAAGCGCTTCATCAGCCGCCTGCCCTCTCGAGGCATACCACTCCTGGTAACGCACTGCCACGCACACGCCACTGACGTGCTGTTTAGGCACGCAAGTGATCCGCTCGGATTCTCTGTGACGCATCGTTGCCGATGCAAGGCTCAGGGCGTCGGCTACTCAATGGGCACCCGCCCGAGGTTGCCGAAATGAAGTCCAACTGGCGTCGAAAAAGAGCCAGTTACGGCGCGGCCTTTCTACCCAAGATGCCTACCCTTTTGAGAACTGGCTGGCTGGCCGTCGCCTTGGCAGCCGCGATCGTCATACCCACTCGGGTTGCCGAAATCTTCGCCGCGCACAACACCGGGCTCTCTATTTGCGTCGCATTTCCGGATGACGCATCTACCCCGACTTTTGCAGTTTCTCACAGCAACCAGAACCAAGGAAACCTGAAAGATGAGTAAGGAAATCCCTACGCCGGCCCACAGCAGCACTCACCCCTTGGCCGGCTGTCGCGTGATCAAGCAGATGGAAGAAGGCGAGATCCGCATTGGAGAGAGCATCCACTTGGTCGTTCTCACAGCGCGCGACGGCAAAGCTCGCATCGCCATCAGAGCGCCGCGCACGCTTGAGATCGTCGCCCCAAAACAGTGACGGCCCGAGCGCGTCAACGCCCGAGCCGTCTGCCAAGTCGCACCCGTAACCGATCAGATCAAGGAAGCCACCATGGCGAAGAACAGTGTACCCCCGGCCGCAGCGGCCGAAGAACCTCGGCTCGCGATCAGTGAGCACTACCTGACCACAATGTGGCGGGACAACCCCCTCTCGGACTACCTGACGAATCGCCTGGTGCGGGTGGATCGCAACACCAAGGCCTCGATCGCAATCCTGGGAGTCCTGCACAGGGATTTCACGGCACGGCAGGACAAGCGGGACACCGGTTCCGAGGACGAGCCCGTCCTCCTTCATGAGCTGCCCGAACACGCGTTCGATGGCCTGATGCTGGCAATGGAATCCCTCCTGGAGGAGTCGGAAGTCCTGCTCGACTACGTCCGGGAGAACCAGAACAACGTCTGCGGCCACCCGCTCAAGGGGGCAAGCCGTGGATAAGCCGACCCTCACCAAGGAAGAGCCCTTCAGCCTCATCCCCAGTCAGGACCACGCACCAGTCTTTCGGGTCTGCGCCGGCATCGATATCGCGCACACGACCTTGAAGGCGAGCATCTACTTCGACTTCGTCCAGCGACAGCTCTCGAATCTCAACAGCAACGACATCACGGACGACGATATGTTCGTTCTTGCCGATCTGCTCGAGATGGTCAAGGCGCTGCGCTCCGCCTCGGGAGTCCGGTGATGGCCTTGGATCGCTCGAAGACACAGAGCCAGGAAATTGCCAACTCGCCGCTGTCAGTCGTGGCAGGTGCGGACGTGGACCTCGCACTGAGCAAGGCACGCCTACTCACCGACCACGTGCAGGAACTGCTGTGGCAGGGGATGCGCGACGCGGATGGCAAGGAAGTCGCGTTCGGATACGACACGGTCGTGACCATGGATTTTCTACTCGACATCGTGACCGGCCTGTATCGGTCGGCGGGAGCGGAAGCATGAGCATCTTTGAAGATTTTCTCGATATGCACTACGTGGAGCAGGAGCCGGAGTACCGCGTCGATGCAAAGGGTGTGCGCTGCATTCGCCGAGCGATCACCTTTGGTATCCACGCCCTGGTGCAGGTGGAGAAGGCACGGCAGGCACAGACAGTCGCCGAAGCACTGAACCAGCCTTGGCCGGAGGATGTTCGCTTGGTAGCGCCCGGCGAGTCGTTCTGTTCGTCCATGGAAGAGATGGCGGACGCGCTGCTCTGGATCGAGTACGCGAGCCACGTGAAGGAGGTGAGCCATGACGCTGCAGCTGCTGAGTGAACTGCGATCCGCCGCCGCGACCCTCCGCGGGCCTGGTGGCACCACCACCGACCGAATCAGCGCCGAATTGATGGAACGCGCGGCCAATGCTCTTGCTGCCGTCCAACGTGCGCCACTGCCCGCCACCGACATCGTCGAACTGCTGCCGTCGATGCAGGACGGATGGTCGCTGGAAAACTACGGCACCTGGGCGATCCGCGCGGCGGAGCGCGCGCACGGAATCGGAGGCGATGCGCCGAACCCTCGGCCCCCTAGTTGGGTCGAGGCCCCTGAAGGCTACAACTACCGAGCGATGGACAGCGACGGTCATTGGCACTGGTTTAATCAGCGCCCGTACACCGAGACGTTGGGTGACTACGACGGATGGGACGCCGAGGACGGCATACGCGAGGCGCGCGGACTGCGCTTCTATCCCAGCTGGAAGGACACGCTGGAAGTACGTCCGGCGGCAAGCGATGGCCAGTCCTGACCAGCTCGACATCTTCGATGACGATCCCCGTCGTATCGCAAAGCGAGAAGCAATTGCCTGGAGAGCCGCTGCCGATGAGGCGCTGCGCCAGTACCAGTTCAGCGCGAGCGTGCGTGAGGAACGACACAAATACTACACGGCGCAGGCCGTGCGTTTGGAGGCACTAGCTAATGAACTGCAACCCCAAGAATCCCGTTGAACAGGCCGCCGTGGCCGCCTCTACCGTTATCCCGGTAGTTGGAGAGGACGCCTGCCGCACTGCCGACGCGCCGAAGAATCCTGCGCGGGTCGCCAACGACGAGGTGGTCACCAGCCCGCGCGAGCGCGTCACGCTCGCCACCGTCAAGCCGAAGCGCGGGCCCACGGTTCCCAGCGACCAACTGCCGCGCTCGTGAGGTGATGCGATGAACCAGTCACTTCGATTCTTGGCGTCCATTCCCGACCAGCGTAACCAACGCCATCATCAGATTGGCCGTGTCTCTGGCGTAGCCGGTGGCGGCGACCGACGGCACGCGTGGCATGCGCGCCTTGCCGGCGGCCCGAGCCTCATTGAGGTCCGCACGGCTGTGGAGGTCTGCAGCGCGCGAGCTGGCAATATGCACAATCTCCCGCTCCGTGAGGTAGAGGTAGTGGTTCATGCCCATGATCGTATCCGCGGGCGTCTCACAGATTGCGACGGGAGGCTCTATGGCCACTACTGAGCAATCCAGCCAGCAGCTGACGATCAGCGCCGTAGTTTTCGAGGGTGTGTCGGTAACGGATGCGATGGGCAGGCCCGCCTCATTGGCGGTCATCGACCAGGCGGGCGTTGTCGTCGCCAAAGGGCCGGCAGTTGCCCAAGCTGTTTGGGATGCCAGCGTGGAGGCCTACCGGAACCACCTGCAGGGGCACGGCCATCTACGTGCCCTCCGCAATCCGGCGGAATAGCGCCTGTCAGCTAAGGCGGCTCGCAGCGCGCGCAAGGGGCGAGATGGCGACGGCCCCGTTCCGAACGCCTTCAGCTAGACTCCCGGTCACTCATCATTTGGGAGTGGGGTGTGGAAGAGATCGGAAAGGCAATGGCGCAGTTGGCCGGGATCAAAAAGAGCGTCGACGGCGCTATCGGAACCCGAGCATCTGCGTTTAACTCGCAAGAAGTCTCGTCGTTGTTCAAACGAGCTAACAAACAGCTGTCGATAATGCGGGCCTCACATCCGGACTTGTTTGCGGACATTCCGAACGTACCCGAGGCACCTGCTGCCGTCGATATCAATGGGATGTTGAGCGGCTACTTCCACAGAGGGCAGCTGCAGCATCTTGCTCGTACTATCGATGAGGTCTTCGAGATCCGCGCGAACAGCGCCCTCACCATGCCCCCGACGCCCGTCAAGCCAGCTCCCCGCAGGGTCTTCATCAGTCACGGTCACGCCCAGGATTGGCGAGCGGTTCAGGCCTACATCGAGAAGGACCTGCACCTATTGACCATGGAGCTCGCACAAGAGGCCAGCGCCGGCAGGACGATCATTGAGAAGCTCGAGGGCGGCGCCGACCAGTGCGATAGCGCTGTAATCGTAATGACTGGCGACGATGCAGACGCGGAAGGCCAGGCCCGTGCTCGCGAGAATGTGATTCATGAGATCGGCTACTTCCATGGACGATACGGCAGATCGAAGGTGATCCTCCTTCACGAGGATGGCGTCAACGTGCCTTCGAACCTAAGCGGCATCGTCTATGTCGCCTTCCCGAAAGGCTTGGTATCCGCCGTCGAGGGAACCCTGTCCCGCGAACTGCGCACCGTCTACGGTGCGATCGGATCGGACATTTGAACCACATCACGGTCTACGCAGGCTGCGTAGACCGTGATGCAATTTCCCTCGTTGCCGCGGCGTCCCTAGATTTGATACATGGCTAGCGTGGCGGCAAGCGGCACAACATGCAGAGGTCAGATGCTTACGAAAGGGCCACGACCCCTGCCGCCGTGAGCACGATCGCCCTCCGCGAGTCTCGTGCCAAGAGATCTTCCATGATCAGATCTTCAATCACGTCCTGAATCACTTCCCGCTGACGCGGGTTTAGGGCATCGCGACGTTCGGCCAGGTACTTCTGGCTAATGAAAACATGGCCGTCCTTCAGGCCCTCCACTCGCAGGAAATCGAGGATGTCAGCTCTGACAACCGCCTCTGCTTCTTCAGTGGATTCGGGGTACAGGATGTCGAAACCTACGGCAGTGAGCTGTTCACGCGCTCCGAACTTCTCCACAAAGCCGCATTTGAGCCACACATCGAGCAGCTCAGCCACGACCGGGCGATGGGCAGGACCGAGGCTCAGGCCAGCCATGACGTCACCGACGGTGAACTTGTCACCCTTGTTGGTATTTCTTTCCCGTAACCATTCGGTCAGGTCATCGTTCAACCGCCGCATCTGCTCGCTCACTGAGCCCCCCCCCTTATCGACAAAGAACGGTCGATTCTAGCCATCCCTACCGCGCCAGTCAGCGGTGCCTTCGAGTACGGGAAGTATATTTAAACGGCCTTATGGGCAGCCAAGGCTGACGAAGCCGACTTTGGGGTTCAGCAGGGACATGGATCGGGACTCTGGGGGCCTGGGCCGGGCGTGGCCTGGGGGCCTGGATCGGACAAGTATACCGGGCCCGCCGGGGGCCCCTGAACCCTGCCCGGCCGACAGCTGGCGTCGGTAAGGACACGCTCGCCCCCTGCACAGGGATTCCGCAGCATTCTGCATAGCCAGACTGCCCGGCCCGCCACAGGATCGACGGGCGCGCGAAAGACATCGCCCGCGCCCCGGGGCCGGCACGTTGCCGGCATCCCTCCAACAGGAGTCTCCGATGAAACCCTTTGCCGCCACCTGCCTGGCCACCGTGCTTCTGGCCGCCGGCCTGCCGCCCGCCAAGGCCGCCACCAACAGCTATACCTGCTCCTACCAGCTGTACGAGAACGGCCAACCCGTGGTCCGCCGCGTGGAGTACGTCGAGCCGAACCTGCAGGCGGCGATGGCCAGGTTCGAGGCCTTTCTTGCCGATTTGAGGGCGCAGGGCAAGCAACCACAACACCTGGGATGCCGCTGAGCTGACACCGCCCTGACGTCGCCCAGGAGGATAATGCTGTCGAAATCACTCTGAAGAGGCGTCGCACCATGGGCAACTGGATCAACCTGGATACCCACCACGGCAAGGCCCGGGCCTGGGAGGCGCTGCCGGAAGGTACCCCGCGCGGCGGCCTGGTGGTCATCCAGGAAATCTTCGGGGTCAACGAGCACATGCGCTCGGTGGCCGAGCGCTTTGCCGCCCAGGGCTATGCCGTGCTGGCGCCGTCCTTCTTCGACCTGCTCGACGATGCCGACGCGGCCAAGCCGCTCGAGCTCCCCTACGACAACGACGGGGTCAAGGCCGGCCTGGATGCGGTCAACGCCATCGGCGTGGAAAAGTCGCTGGTGCTGGTGCGTGCCGCGGCTACCCGGCTGGCCAGCCATGGCAAGGTCGGCACGGTGGGCTACTGCTGGGGTGGCAGCATCGCCCTGCTCGCCGCGCTGCGGCTGGGCCTGCCCTCGGTCAGCTACTACGGGGCGCGCAACGTGCAGTTCCTCGATGAGACCCCGAAGGCGCCGGTGATGTTCCACTTCGGCGCGCTGGACAAGAGCATTCCGCCGGAGGCCATCGCCGCACACCGCGAAAAGCTGCCGAAGATGGAAACCTTCGTCTACCCGGCCGACCACGGCTTCAACCGCGAGGTCGGACATGCGTATGATCCAGACAGCGCCGCCCTGGCGCTGCAACGCACCCTGGACTTCTTCACGGAGCATCTTGGATGAGCGATTTTGAACTGGATACGCGCCTGGCCAACGACAGCGTGCTGGTGGCCGACGGCCCCCTGTCCCAGATCAGGCTGATGAACGACGAACGCTTTCCGTGGCTGGTGATCGTGCCGCGGTTGGCCGGCATCACCGAATGGATCGAACTGGACGGCGACCAGCAGGACAAGCTGCGCACCGAACTCAACCGCACCTCCAAGGCGCTGAAGTCCGAAGACGGCGTGGAGAAGATCAACATCGGGGCGCTGGGCAACATCGTGCGCCAGCTGCATTTCCACGTGATCGGCCGCCACGAGGGCGACCCGGCCTGGCCCGGACCGGTCTGGGGCAGTGGCCAGGCGCATCGGCATGATGCCGACGAACTGCAGCGGCGTGTCGCGCACTGGAAGGACAAGCTAGGATATCCGCCCCACCCTTGAGCGTTCGCAGACTCCGATGCGTTTCAATCTAGTCGCTGCCATCCTGCTGATCCTGGTCGGGCTGTTCATGCTCGCCACCAACCTCGGCTGGACCAACATGAACTTCACCCGCCTGCTCACCACCTGGTGGCCGGTCGGCCTGGTGGCGGTGGGCATCGGCATGCTGTTCGGCCGCGGCAAGTAAACCACGGCCCCGGCGGTGCCGGTCCTGAGGGGCCGGCACGCCACGGACGCTCAGGTGCGCGGCAGCGTGACGCCGGTCTGGCCCTGGTACTTGCCGCCACGGTCCTTGTAGGACGTCTCGCAGATGTCATCCTGGTCGGCCTGGAAGAACAGCATCTGGGCCACGCCTTCGTTGGCGTAGATGCGCGCCGGCAGCGGCGTGGTGTTGCTGAATTCCAGGGTCACATGACCTTCCCACTCCGGCTCCAGCGGGGTCACGTTGACGATGATGCCGCAACGCGCGTAGGTGCTCTTGCCCAGGCACACCACCAATGTATCGCGCGGGATGCGGAAGAACTCCACCGTGCGCGCCAGCGCGAAGCTGTTGGGCGGGATGATGCACTCATCGCCCACCACGTCGACGAAGCTCTTCGGGTCGAAGTGCTTGGGGTCCACGATGGTGGAATTGATGTTCGTGAAGACCTTGAACTCGCGCGAGCAGCGCACGTCGTAGCCGTAACTGGACGTGCCATAGCTGACGATGCGCTCGCCGTTGGCCTGCTTCACCTGCCCGGCTTCGAACGGCTCGATCATGCCGTGCTGTTCGGACATGCGGCGGATCCAACGGTCACTCTTGATGCTCATGCTAGGTCCTGGCTGGAAGGGGCGGGTGCGCGCCCGGGAGCTGATTCTACAGGGCTGACCCGCTCAGAGCAGCGAGGACAGGATCGGGATGGACGCACGCGGGCGCCTGGCCAGTTCCTCCAGCAGCCGGCTGGCGGCCTGGCGGTAGGCCTGTGCCGCACTGGACTCGGGCTGGGCGGCGGTGATCGGGGTACCGGCGTCGCCCTGCTCGCGGATGTCGATCTGCAGCGGCAGCGATCCCAGCAGCGGCACGCCGTACTGCGCGGCCATCTTCTCCCCGCCACCGTGGCCGAACAGATGCTCCACGTGGCCGCAGTTGCTGCACGTGTGCACGGCCATGTTTTCCACGATGCCCAGCACCGGCACTTCCACCTTCTCGAACATCTTCAGCGCCTTGCGCGCATCTAGGGTGGCGATGTCCTGCGGCGTGGTGACGATCACCGCGCCGGCCAGCGGAATCTTCTGGGTCAGGGTCAGCTGGATGTCGCCGGTGCCCGGTGGCAGGTCGATCAGCAGCACGTCCAGGTCGTCCCACAGGGTGTCGTTGAAGAACTGGGTCATCGCCGAAGTCGCCATCGGCCCGCGCCAGATCATCGGCGTCTCGTCCTCGATCAGGTAGCCGATCGACATGGTGTCCACGCCGAACGCGCGCGGCGGCTCGATGCTCTTGTTGTCCGGGCTTTCCGGGCGGCCGGACAGACCCATCATCGCCGGCACCGACGGGCCGTAGATGTCCGCATCCAGCAAGCCCACGCGCACGCCCAGCTGCTGCAGGGCCACCGCAAGGTTCACCGAGGTGGTGCTCTTGCCGACCCCGCCCTTGCCCGAGCCCACCGCGACGACGTTGCGGATGCGCGCATGCGGGCTCAGTCCTTTCTGGACCTGGCTGGCGTGGGGGCGGCGTTGCGGGTTGTTCACTGCGGTGCTCCGGAATCTTAAAGACGGTCGGCTGCCATGATACAAGCCGGTGGGTCACGTGCCGCTCCTGCCCTGTGTGGCGTGCCGTCTTGATGCGGGCGCCGCCCTGCGTTTGCCGAGCCTGTCCGGCGAAGCCTCTTGCGCCCCGACATGACCTTCGACACCCTTGCAGGCTTGGCCGGAGGCGTATCGTCCGGCCTACAGCCCTCTGGGAACCTTCCCAGACATCACGCGGCCTGGAGGCCATACAAAAGTGACCCGTACTCCCAAGATCGTCCTGCTGACCCTGGCCGTTTCGGCCGCGCTGGTCGGCTGCGGCAAGAGCGAAACCCCGGCCAAGGAAGGCGCCGCCTCCACCCCGGCCGCCGCCACCGAAGCCCACACCTACACCCTGGACCAGGCCAAGCTGCCGGCGTACAACGCTTTCCAGCCCAGCGACCTGGACACCACGCTGGACGCGTGCACCGCCTTCGGCGACTACGTCAACAGCAAGTGGCTGGCCGCCAATGAAATCCCGGCCGACCGCACCAGCTGGGGCGCGTTCACCATCCTCGACGAGCGTTCGGTCGCCGCCCAGCACCAGCTGGCCGAGCAGGTCGCGCAGGTAAAGAACCCGAACCACATCGAAAAGGTGGTCGGTGACCTGTGGGCCACCGGCATGGACGAAGCCAAGATCAACGCGCAGGGCATCGAGCCGTTGAAGGCCGACCTGGCCGCCATCGACGCGTTGTCCGACAAGGCCGCCATCGCCGCCTACCTGCGTGACACCGCCGCCAAGGGTGAGAACGTGCTGTTCGGCTTCGGCGCCGAAGCGGACTTCAAGAACTCCGCGGTGAACATGGCCTACGCCAGCCAGGGCGGCCTGGGCCTGCCGGACAAGACCTTCTATACCGACGCGGCCAAGGCTGACAAGCTGCAGGCCTACCAGGCCCACGTGGCCAAGGTGCTGGAGCTAGCCGGCGTGCCGGCCGCCGACGCCGCCACCCAGGCAGCCGAGGTCATCAAGTTCGAAACCCGCCTGGCCAAGGCCTCCAAGTCCAGCGTCGAACTGTCGCGCGACGTCTCGCTGTACTACCACCCGGTCACCCTGGCCGAAGCCGATACCCTGACCCCGAACTTCAGCTGGACCGAGTTCTTCAAGAGCCAGGGCGTGGCCGCGCCGGAGAAGTTCTCGCTGGCCATCCCGGCCTTCCATGAGGAAGTCAGCAAGGCGCTGGGTGATACCGATCCGGCCGTGTGGCGCGCCTACCTGCGCTTCCACACCGTGGACAGCGCATCGCCGTACCTGAGCGATGCCTTCGCCAATGAGAACTATGCCTTCTACGGCAAGACCCTCAACGGCCAGAAGGAACAGAAGCCGCGTTGGAAGCGCGTGCTGGGCACCATCGAAAATGGTGCCGGCGAAGCGTTCGGCCAGCTGTACGTCAAGGTCGCCTTCTCGCCGGAAGCCAAGGCGAAGATGGAAACGCTGGTGAAGAACCTGGCCGATTCGCTCAAGGAGCGCATCCAGGGCCTGACCTGGATGAGCGATGAGACCAAGGCCAAGGCGATCGCCAAGTGGGAAACCTTCACCCCGAAGATCGGTTACCCGGACAAGTGGCGTGACTGGTCCGGCCTGGAAACCGGCCGTGACAGCTTCCTCGGCAACGTCCGCGCCGCCAACGCCTTCAACTACAAGTTCAACCTGGCCAAGGTCGGCCAGCCGGTGGACAAGACCGAGTGGGGCATGACCCCGCAGACCGTCAACGCCTACTACAACCCGCTGCAGAACGAGATCGTGTTCCCGGCCGCCATCCTGCAGCCGCCGTTCTTCGATCCCAACGCCGACGACGCGCTGAACTACGGCGGCATCGGTGCGGTGATCGGCCACGAGATGACCCATGGTTACGACGACCAGGGCAGCCGTTTCGGACCGACCGGCAACTTCGAGAACTGGTGGACCGAAGCGGACAGCAAGAACTTCTCCGGCCTGACCGGCAAGCTGGTCAAGCAGTTCAACGAGTACAAGGTGGATGGCCAGGCCGTCGATGGCAGCCTGACCCTGGGCGAGAACATCGCCGACCTGGGCGGCCTCGCAACCGCCTACGATGCGCTGCAGAAGGCATCGGCCGGCAAGGAAGATCCGAAGGTCGATGGCTTCACCCGCGACCAGCGCTTCTTCTTCAACTGGGCCACCGTGTGGCGCACCAAGTACACCCCGGAGAACGCCAAGGTCCGCCTGGCCACCGATCCGCACGCACCGGCGCAGTTCCGCGCGATGGGCGCGCCGTCGAACCTGCCGACCTTCGCCGCCGCGTTCCAGTGCAAGGCCGGCTCGCCGATGTCGCGCGCTGGCGATGCCAAGGTCGTGATCTGGTAAGCCACGGCTGAAGCCGCGTTGAAAGCGAGGCCCGGGGAAACCCGGGCCTCTTCGTTGGTGATGCCGGCCGCGGGGTGACCGGCGCTGGCGTGCATGCCGTGCACATGCCCGGCTTGCTATAGTTCGCCCGCCCTTAATCCATCATGGATTTGCTCTACATGCCCACTCTTCGTCCGCTTGCCATCTCCCTGGGCGTCAGCCTGGCCATGCTGGTTCCCGTCCACGATGCGCTCGCCGCCAAGAAGAAGGCCGCACGTGCGCCGGCCGTCAGCGCGCAGTGCACCGATTTCCACGACGCGGCCAATGCCGCCTGGCTGAAGGCCAACCCGGTTCCGCAGACCGGCGCCACCACCGCGCTGGGGCAACTGGTCGAGCGCAGCCGCCTGCAGCAGCGCGAACTGCTGGACGGCGCCATGGCCAGCCCGCAGGGCAACGTGCAGAAGCTGCTCGGCGACTTCTGGGCCAGCGGCCTGGATGAAGCGGCGGTGGAAGCCGATGGCTCCAACCCGATCGCCCCGCTGCTGACCCGCATCAATGCGATCAAGCGCGCCAAGGATGTCCCCGCTTCGATCGCCGCCCTGCACCAGGTCGGTATCCCGGTGGCGTTCAACTTCAGCCCGGACGTTGACCTGAAGGCGCTGGACCGCCACATCGGCTACTTCATGCAGGGCGGCATGGGCCTGCCGGACCCGGCCTTCTACACCCGCACCGACGCCGACACCGTCGCGGTGATGGGCCGCTACCGCGCCTACGTCAAGCAGATCCTGGCGCTGACCGGCACCCCTGCGGCCAAGTTGGATACCGAGGTCGCCTCGGTGATCGCGCTGGAAACCGAGCTGGCGCGCAACGCGCAGTCGCTGGCCGACCTCAACAACCCGTTCCGCAACTACGCGCCGATCTCCACCCGCGACCTCAACGGCCGCTACAAGAACCTGCAGCTGGACGCGTTCCTGAAGGTGCAGGGCGTCAACGACGACCTGGTGTCGCTGTCCGACGCCGCGCTGTTCCAGGCGCTGGACGGCATGGTCACCCGGATCAAGCCGGACCAGTGGAAGGCCTACCTGCGCTGGCGCGTGGGCGATGCGATGGCACCGTACCTGTCCAAGGCCTACCGTGACGCCGAGTTCGAATTCCGTGGCCGCGTGCTGCGTGCACAGACCCTGCCCGCCCCGCGCTGGGAGCAGGTCCTGGATGCGATCAACGTCGCCGCCGGTCCGATGCTCGGCCGCGAGTACGCCGCCAAGCACCTGAGCGCCGAAGATCGCCGCCAGGCGGCCTGGATCATCGACAAGCTGCGCGAAACGCAGATCGAAGCGGTCAAGCGCAGCACCTGGCTGAGCGCCGAAGCCAAGGCCGAAGCGGAAGCCAAGCTGGGCGCGTTGAAGATCGAGATCGGCACCCCGCTGCGCGATCTGGATTACAGCGTGCAGCCGATGGGCCGCGGCAGCTTCGGCGGCAACATGCTGATCGCTTCCACCTGGCGCCACCGCGAAGAAATGAAGCGCATCGGCCGCGGCAACGCAGACCGTCGCTGGGACGTCCTGCCGCAGCAGCCGTCGCTGGCGTATGACCTGGCGCAGAACCGCCTGATCGTCACCGCCGCCGCCCTGCAGGACCCGATCTTCAACGCCCAGTCCAGCGCGGCCAACAAGTTCGGCAGCTACGGCGCACTGGTCGGCCATGAGCTGACCCGTGCGATCGACGCCAAGGGCGCGCTGATCGACGCACGTGGCGAACTGCGCAGCTGGTGGACCCCGGCCGACAAGACCGCCTGGACCCTGCTCGGCACGCGCATGGCCACGCAGTACAGCGCCTACGATTTCCCGGGCGTGAAGGGTGCCAAGGTCAACGGCACGCTCACTGCGGACAACAATCTGGCCGACCTGGCCGGGCTGGAGCTGGCCTGGGATGCCTACCGCGCCGTCGAAGCCAACGCCAAGCCGGCTGACCAGCAGGGCTTCTTCACTGCCTGGGCCGCCCTGTGGCCGCAGCAGCTGTCGCCCAACGAAGCAGCGGCACGTGCGAGCATGGACATCGAAGCACCGGGCAAGTGGCGCACCAATGGCCCGCTGGCCAACCTGCCGGCCTTCGGCGCCAGCTTCACCTGCAAGCCGGGCCAGCCGATGCAGCGTACCGATGCCGAACAGATCCGCGTCTGGCGTTGAGTCGGCTGTTTCGGCAGCAAACAGGAAGGGCGCCCGGAGGGGCGCCCTTTTTCGTGGCCGGTGCAGCGTCTGATTGTCAGAAATCGTACGAGGCGGTCAGCCGGGCCGAGCGCGGCGCAGTGAAGTAGGTGCCGACGCCGTAGAGGTTGGAGACGGTGTACGGGCCCTGCTCATACTTGCTCTCGGACTGCAGCGGGCGGCGCTGGTTGAGCACGTTGAACACATCCAGCCCGAATGCGAGCCGCTTCTGCGCGAACGCAGGGCGATACATCACACCGAGGTCGACGCGCGCGGTCCACGGCTGCCGACCGGCATCGCCAGGACGCGACGGGCTGCCATTGCAGTAGTGGTACGACGATCCGTAACCGACCGGGTCACTCTCGTCGGCGCCGTAGTATCCCAGGCACGTCCTGGGTGCACCGGACATCATCCGCAGGGTGGCCGAGGCCGTCCATTCGTCGGTGAACTGGTAGGCCCCGTAACCCTTCAACTGGTGGCGACGGTCGTTGGCCAGGTAGCCGCCGGCGTATTCCATCAGGTACGACGAATCCCAATCCTGGGTCTTGGACACATCGTTCTGGCCCAGGTCCGACTTCACCTGGCCCTCGGTGTTGCCGAAGTTGCGCGACCAGGTGTAGTCCACGCGGCCGTACCAGTTGTTGCGCATCGGGTGCTCGATGAACAGGTCCACCGCCATATAGTCACGCTTGGCCTTCTGCCCACCCAGCCCCCAATCTTCGCCACTCATGCTCACCGGGAGATAGCCCGAGCCGTCGCGCTTCTTCAACAGGAAGGTGTTGCGCTTGCCTGGGTTGAAGATCACGCAGCCGGGGATATCCAGCGTGCTGGAATCCACCCCCATCGCGTTCAGCTTTTCACCGATGCGGCCGGCATCGCAGGTGTCGTCGATCGCGGTCTGCAGGCGGCGGTAGGTCGCCTTGGCGCCGCTGTTCCAGGAATCGCCGAGGGTCTTTTCGAAGCCCAGGATCAGCTCATCCTGGTATTGCGACTTCAGGTCCGCCGGCGCCACGCTGCGCGGGTCAGGCGTCTGCCCGTACTCGTTGTTGGAAGAGACCGGACCCGGTCCCAGCGCGGTCAGGCCAGTCGGGTTGCCGTTGGCATCGATGCCGCTGTAGGTGAAGTATTCGCGGGTATACGTCGACGCCGATGCACCGCGGATGGCCACGCTGTTGGGCAGCGCCAGGTAGTAGCGCCCCAGGTTGGCGAATACCTTCAACGAGGAATCGCCGAACACATCCCACGCCGCGCCCAGCCGCGGGGCCCATTGGTCACCACTTTCCACATAGGCGACACCGGCGCTGTTGTAGTTGGTGAACTTGTCGTTGCGCAGGCCCAGGGTCAGCAGCCAGTCCGGGGTCACCTGCCAGCGGTCTTCCAGGTAGTACGCTTTCTGCTGCAGCGACATGCTGGTGGTGGTGGAGAAGATGTACTTCTGCACGAAGTAGCCGTCACCGCCGGGCGGGGTGATACCGAAGCCCGGTGACGGCGAGGAGCCCGGGGCAACGCGCGAATAGATCCACGCATGGCCGGGACCGGTCATCGCCTGGCCCTCGTTGTTGGCCTGGAAGGTCATGTTGTCGATGCCGGCGGTGAGCTCGTGGTCGCCGATGCGGTACTGCAGGTCCACGCGCAGGCCGCGCGTGTTGCTGCCCGCATTGGAAGCCTTGTCATTCATGGCGGGCTGGTCGTTGCGGATCGGCGTGCCACCGGTGATGGAGGGATCCTGGTTGTTGGCGCCGCTGATGAACGGATTGGACGAATCGAGCGGATTCGCGTCCAGGTTGCGCTGCCTGCTGCGCCCCCACAGCGCGCTCAGCGTCAGGTCCTCGCTGAGGTAGCTGGTGAACTTGAAGATATCGAAGTTGTCTTTGAGCTTGGTGGTGTTGGCGAACGTGCCGGTGCGCTCGCCTTCCTGCCGTGTGGGGTAGTCGTAGGCACGGTAGTAGGCGTCGTAGCGATCCGTATTCTGGATGCGGGTGTACTCCAGCGTATTGCTGTCGTTGATGTTCCAGTCGATCTTGCCGTAGAACTTCGGCGCATCCAGGGTGTAATGCCGCCTGCCCTGCTGGGCCGACTCGATGCTGTTGGTCAGAACACCGCTGGACCGGTCGTACTCGCCGGCCAGGTGGAAGAACAGCCGGTCTTCGATCAGCGGGCCGCTGACATAGCCACTGTAGGTGGTCCGGTCGGCCCTGTCGCCGCGTCGCGAACGGTACAGCGAACCGGGAAGGGTGGGATCCTGCAGTTCATAGCCGGGCGGCAGCGAAGCACCGGGGTAGCGGATATCGCGCGGCGATTCGGCCAGCGAACCCGGCTGCCAAGTAGCCTGGACACCGTAATGCCACTGGTTGGTCCCGCGCTTGCCGAGCTGGTTGATCACCCCGCCGGTGGAGCGTCCGTAACTGGCCCCGTAGCCGCCGGTGAAGGTTTCCTGCTGGTCGATCGAGCCGTAGGGCAGGCTGACCCCGCCGATGTTGTTGAGCGGATTGGTGGCATTGAAGCCGTTGAGGTAGTACGCGTTCTCAGTGACGCTGGCGCCGCCGAAGGACAGCGAAGAACGCGAACCGTTGACGAACGCGCCACTGCCGGCGACCACGCCCGGCGCCAGCAGCGCGATCGCTTCGGCACTGCGGCCCAGCGGCAGCACATCCAGCTGTTCGGAGGTGATCACCGAGCGCGAGACGGTGTTGGTGACATCGATCTTCGGCAGCTGGGCCGCCGTCACGGTCACGGTTTCCAGCGTGGTGGCCGCCGCTTCTGCGAAGGAGACATCGGTGCCTGCACCGACCTTCAGCTGCACGTTGTCGCGCTGCTGCACCACTTTTCCATCGCGCTGCAGGGTCACGGTGTACTTGCCGACCGGCAGCGCACCGAGGGTGTAACGGCCGTTGGCGTTCACCTCCACGGTGCGCTTCAGGCCGCTGTCGCTCTCCACGATGATCGAAGCGCCCGCAGCGCCCGGTGCGCTGCCGTACAGCGAGCCGGTGGTGCTCTGTGCGGAGGCCGCGCCGATGATCGACATCAGGGCCACGACGATGCTGGTCCGCTTCAATGTTGCGGCCCGCTTGATGCTGCTCATGCAAACTCCTTGTCCAAGGGGAAGCAGGCCGCGGTCCACCGCAGATCTGCAACGCAAGTTGAACAAGCAGCTGAACCGCAGGCCTATGACGAAAACGACATGAGGGCATTTCGGGGTCGATGACGGCGCTCGGTTACGCAATCAGCTTGCCCCGGTCACACAGGCGCGACAGCCGGAAGCGGGGTCCCGGCCACTCGCGACATCCGCATTTCACTCATGGTGCGCGTCCAGCGTTCCTCGATAGGCCACGATCCGCCCCACCAGCGGCGCGGCGATCTCCACGTCGAAGGCAAAGCGACCGTCCACGTCCGCTTCGAAACTGTTGCCACCGGGCAACAGCCATCGCGGCAACGGCACGCCCCACACCGACCAGCGCCGCGGCAGCAACTGCAGCCGGCCGCCGTCCACCACCAGCGCCAGGGCGACGTCGATCACTCCGAAGCGTTCGACCAGCAGGGCTTCGTTGCGGCCCACGCCCGCGGTCTGCAGCGAAGAGAAGGTCCTGCCGGCGAAGCGGCGTGTCCAGCGCTCGCCACCGGCCTCCTCGGTGAACTCCACGATCACCGGCACCTGCTCGCCCGCCGGGGGAAAGCCGAACACCGCTGCCAACAACCGCGACAGCATGCCGCTGCCCCGTTCCACGCGCGCGGAGCCGTGCCAGCGTTTCGGTGCCGAAGGCGCATGCAGGGCCTGCACGCTCGCCGGCAAACTGGCATACGCGCTGCCCAGCACGCGCTGGTAAAGGCTGGCGCCGGATACCTCATGGCGGAAACCGACGTGGATGCTGCGGCCTTCGAACAGCCGCTCATAGTCCGCCAGTTCCAGCGCATGCGTTGCCGCGCGCGCACCCGCCGCAGGGCGCTCCCCCTGCAGCAGCTTGCGGATGATTGCCTCGATGGCCATCGACGGGATGTACGGACCGTCATCGCCCTCGGCCAACAGGTGCCAGCTCTGCACGATGGACACGCCCGCGCGCAGCCCCGTGGCGCGTACGATCATGCCGCCGCGGTGCTCGCCGGACTTCATCCGGTTCAGCACCCGATGGAACAGCGGGGACAGCGGCTGCAGCGAAGGCAGGCGCAGGCGATGACGCGCGGCGGCCAGCAGGTTGAGCATCCGGTGCAGCACTTCCGGCACCGGTCCGGCACCGATCCAGATATCGGTCATGGCCGGATGCTCCGGCGGCAGTACCTGCAGGTCCGGTACGTCCACCAGCGAATAACGCAGGTTGCGCAGCGGCACCCTGCCCGGCACCGTCACGGTGAAGCGCCGGCTCTCGGCCAGGCCGATGCCGTGTGCATCGCGGCCCTCGCGACGCAGCTTCACCGGCGCGCCGGCATAGCCCACCACCGCGCGCATGACGTTCAGACCGATGCCGGCGTAGGGCGAGGGCGCAATGCCGGCTTCCACGCGGGTGATGTCCATGTGCCGCGCCATCTGCCGCAGCACCGCGGCCGTCAGCACCGGGAAGCTGCTGACGCCGGACAGCACGAACACCCCGGCCGCTTTGGCCTGTGTGTCATAGCGCCCGACGCCGGCAACGAAATCGGCCGCGTCGGCGAAGTCCAGGTAGTCGATGCCCGCCGCGATGCAGGCGGCGATGGACGCGTAGCGCTGGGCCCCGTAGGCCTGGAACGGCCCGGAGGCATCCACTACCAGGTGCGGCTGCTCCTGCTGCAGGGCAGGCGCCAGCGCGCGCCGATCCAGCTGCAGCGGCCGCACCCGGGCCTGGCCCGCAAACACCTTGCAGAACGCCGTTGCCGCGGCCAGGTTGCGCCCGCCGATCAGCAGTTCCACTGCGGGAAGGTCGGCCAGCAGCTGTGCCAGCCGCCCGCCGAACACACCGTAACCCCCGAGGATGAGAATCTTCACCTGCGTTGCGTCCCTGTCCGCGCTGCCGACAGGGTAGCGTGGCAGCGGCTCGGTAGAGCACGATCCGGGATTAACAGCGGCCGTGCTATCGCTGCACGCTCGTCCCTTCGGGAGCACCACCATGGTCCACAAGAACACGGTCTGCATCTGGTACGACAACGGCGCGCTGGATGCGGCCACCTTCTACGCACAGACCTTCCCGGACAGCAGGGTGATCGCCGTCCACCATGCGCCCGGCGACTTTCCATCAGGCAGCCAGGGCGACGTGCTGACGGTGGAGTTCACCGTCTGCGGGCTGCCCTGCGTCGGCCTCAATGGTGGCCCCGCCTTCCGCCAGACCGAAGCGTTTTCGCTGCAGGTTGCCACCGAAGACCAGGCCGAGACCGACCGGCTGTGGAATGCCATCGTCGGCAACGGGGGCCAGCAAAGCGCCTGCGTCTGGTGCAAGGATCGCTGGGGCGTGTCCTGGCAGATCACCCCACGCATCCTGCTGGAGTCCGTCACCAGTAAAGACAAGGCGCTGGCCAAGCGCGCCTTCGACGCCATGATGAGCATGCACAAGATCGACATCGCCACCATCGAGGCCGCCATCCGGTGAGCGCACGTGACGGCCAGCGGCCGCCACTCCCCGGGCCTGTCTTACTTGATCGAGCGCAGGTGGTTCGGGCGCTTCGGCGGGCCCGGTGGGCGCGGCTTGAACGGCGGCTGGCCGCGCCAGTAGCGGATCAGCAACCAGCCGAACAACATGCCACCCAGGTGCGCGAAGTGGGCCACGCCCGGCTGCCAGCCGGTGGCGCCCAGCACCAGTTCGCCCACGCCGAACAAAATCACGAAGGTGCGCGCCTTCATCGGAATCGGCGGGAACAGCAGCATCACCCGCTGGTTCGGGAACAGCATGCCGTAGGCCAGCAACAGGCCGAACACGCCGCCGGAAGCCCCCAGCACCGTCGCCGGATTCTCCATCAGGCTGCCCACCAGCAGCTGGCACAGGCCCGCGCCGGCCACGCAGACCAGGTAGAAGGTCAGGAAGCGCTTCTCGCCCCAGGTCTGTTCCAGCGGTGCGCCGAACATGAAAACGGCGAGCATGTTGAAGAACAGGTGGCCGAAGCTGCCGTGCAGGAAACCGTAGGTCAGCAGCTGCCACGGCTGGAAGTTGCCGCCGGGCGAAAACGCATCGAAGCTGCCCTGCAGCGGTTGCAGCATGAACGGTGCGAAGGTCGCATCGCCCAGCAGGAACGGCTGCTGCAGCAGGAACAGGATCGCGTTGGCGATCAGCAACGCCTTGGTAACGGTGGGCAGTCGCGGAAGCATGGAGGCATCCTCTGGAACGGCCTCCATCATAACGGCAGCGCCCGTGGATGGCGTTGTCTTCAGCCGCTCATGCGTTCAGCCCGCTGACGCGCTCAGCGCGGCCCCCAGATCTCCGCGTCCAGCGCCTGCGCCGGATCCAGCGCAGGCATCCGCACGCGCCCTCGTTCCACCACCACGCCTTCGGCACGCAGGCGCTGGCTCTGCTCGCGCCAGCCGCGCGAACCTTCCGGCATGGCGATGCGGCCATCCGCGCGCAGCACGCGGTGCCACGGCAGCTGCGGATCATCGTTCATGCCCAGCACGCGCGCGGTCAGCCGCGCCCTGCCCGGCAACCCGGCGCGCGCGGCAACCTGCCCGTATCCCATCACCTGCCCGGCCGGAATGGCGCGGATCACCGCCAGGATGCGCTCGCGCGCCTGCTCCGGGGTCAGCGCCGCAGGCGGGTCACCAGCAGCACCCCGCACAGCACCAGCACGGTGCCGGCGATCTGCGCCGGGCCCATCGGTTCGTCGAGCAGCCATAGACTCATCACGATCGTGGAAACCGGCCCGAGCATACCGACCTGCGCGGCCAGCGACGAGCCGATGCGCTTGACCGCCAGCATGATCGCCATCACCGGCAGCACCGTGCAGACCGTTGCGTTGACCAGCGACAGCCACTGCACCGCTGCCGGTGCCTGCCACAGCAGCGGCCATGGATGGGTCAGGCCGAAATGCAGCAGCACCAGCACGCAGGCCACGCAGCTGGCCTGCGCGGTCAGCCGCACAGCGCCGATGCGCGCCACCACCTGCCCGCTGCCGAACAGATACAGCGCGTAGCTGATCGCACTGCCGAGCACCAGCAGGCTGCCAAGCACGATCTGCCCGCCTTCGCGCTGCAGGTCGTGGCCGAACGCCACCAGTACGCCGGCGTAACTGAGCGCCAGCGCGGCCAGTTGCCAACGGCCCGGGCGTTGCCGCGCCAGCAGTACGTTGATCAGCAGCACCAGGGTCGGGTTGAGGTACAGGATCAGTCGTTCCAGCGTCACGCTGATGTACTGCAGCCCCTGGAAATCCAGCCAGCTGGACAGGTAATAGCCGGTGAAACCCAGCCACAGGATGCGTGCGCGGTCAGCCCAGCCCAGCGATGCGGCACGGCGTGAGGACCACCAGGCAAGCAGCAGGAACAGCGGAAACGCCATCGCCATGCGCAGCGCCAACAAAGTGGTCGGATCCACGCCATGGCGCAGGCCCAGCTTCACGATGACGGCCTTGCCGGACGCTGCCACCGCACCGATCGCAGCCAGCCCGATGCCTCCCAGCGCGATGCGGGTGGACGAGGTGGCGATATGCGAAGGGGCGCTCATGCAGCGCGCGATTATCGCATGCGCGCCGCCCTGCTCGTCCTGCTGCATGCCGACCGAGGTTGGCACTACGCGCTCAGCCGCGCATGAGCACGATCTCTTCCGAGGAGGTGGGATGGATCGCCACGGTGTCGTCGAACTGCGCCTTGGTCGCGCCCATCTTCACCGCCACCGCGAAGCCCTGCAGGATCTCGTCGGCCGCCTCGCCCAGCAGGTGTACGCCGACCACGCGCTCCTCGGCGCCCACGCAGACCAGCTTGAACATGCTGCGCTGGGTGCCGTCGGCCAGCGCCTGCAGCATCGGCCGGAAATTGCTGTGGTAGGTGCGCACCTCGGCGTAACGGGCGCGCGCCTCCTCTTCTCCCAGGCCGACCATGCCCAACGGGGGATGCGAGAACACCACGCTGGGGACGTTTTCATAGTCCATCTTCGCGTCCGGCTTGCCGCCGAACAGCCGGTCCATCAGATGCCGCGCAGCGGCGATCGCCACCGGCGTCAGGCCCACCTTGCCGCCGATGTCCCCCACCGCGTGGATGCTTGGCACGGACGTGTCCTGCCACTCATCGACGATCACCTCGCCGCGGTCACCCACCGCCACACCGACCTGCTCCAGGCCGATATCGGTGGAGTTGCCGCGCCGGCCGATGGCGAAGAACACCGTGTCGAATACGCTGTCCAGCGGACCATCGTGGCCCAGCACGCGCACATGCTGGCCGTCATCGTCGCGCTGCAGTCCACGCAGGCGGTAGTTGAACTGGATGCGCACCCCCTGGTGGCACAGGTTGTCGGCCAGCTGCGCCGCCAGTTCGCCATCGAAGCGGTCCAGCAGCCGACCACCGCGCACCAGCAGGGTCACCCGGCTACCCAGCGCCTGCAGCAATCCGGCCAGCTCCACCGCGATGTAGCCACCGCCGACGATGGCGACCTGCGCCGGTGCGTCGCACAGATTGAAGAAATCATCCGAGACCAGGCCCAGTTCCGCGCCGGGGATGTCCGGACGCTGCGGGTGCGCGCCGGTAGCCAGCAGGATGTGCTCGCCGCTGAGGCGTACTCCGTCGCTGCACTCCACGGTATGCGCATCCACCAGCCGCCCACGACGTGGCACGCGCACTACGCCGGTCTCGTCCAGGCGCTTGCGATAACTGACATGGATGTTCTCGATATAGGCCTGCCGATGCACCACGAGTTCCTTCCAGGACAGCGCCGGACGCAGCGGGACGTCGAAGCCCATTGCACGTGCCAGTCCAATGCGTCCGGCCAGATCGGCCGCCAGCCACATCGCCTTCTTCGGCACGCAGCCGACGTTGACACAGGTGCCGCCCAGCTCGCCGGGCTCCAGCATCGCCACCTTTTTGCCGTGCTGTGCCGCGCGGAAGGCAGCGGCCAGGCCTCCCGATCCGCCCCCCAGGACGATCAGATCGTAGTCATGCGCAGTGCTTGTCATCGGGCTCGCTCGCTTCGTTGCATCAACAGGGGGTGCCAGTGCAAAGCATGCCACGAGCGGCCGCGCGCCAGACGTGACGGTGCCCGATCAGCGCGCCTGCGGCGTGCGCCGCAGCGGCGGCCACTGCAGGTAGGTCATCGCCCGCCACAGCCACTCCATCGGGCCATGGCCGAAGCGTGCAAGCCACACGTGGCTGATGCCCACCTGCAGCGCGAACAACGCCACGGCGAATATCAGCTGCCACGCCCGCGGCAGCTGTTCGAAGAAGCCCAGGCCATAGCCGAAGAACAGCCAGGTACACAGCAGCGACTGCAGCAGGTAGTGGGTCAGCGCCATCCGCCCCGGGGCGGCCAGCCAGCCCAGCGCGTGCCGCGCGTGCACGATCCAGCCCAGATAGCCGAGCGCCATCAGCAGGCTAGCCACCGCCGCCAGCGCGTAGGACAGCCCGGTCTGTACGGTGAACTCGCCGGGCGCCAGGTAGGGGTGCCACGCGGCACTGGCCAGCATCAGCGCCACGCCCACGGGCATGGCGATCCAGCGCAGGCGCGCGTACAGAGGCGCAAAGCGCGTGGGGTCGGCCAGTGCACCGCTGCGCGCGAACCAGGCTCCGATCAGGAACATGCCGAAGATCTCCGGCCCGGTGATCAGGATGCCGCCGATCATGTGGCGCAGGTCGGCCAAGCGCTGCACATTGGCCTGCGCCCAGCTTCCCTGGCCATAGGCGAGGCGCTGCGCTTCGATGACCTCCTGCGCCGCGCGCATGCTGCCGGCGCTGTCCAGCGGGCTGCCACCGCGCGCTGCCGCCCACACCAGCAGCGCGAACAGCAGGCTGAGCCCCACGGCGAAGGCATACACCAGCGCGCCCATCGCCGGCAGCATCGACAACGGCCAGCGCCGCGTGCCCAGCAGCAGGAAGGACAGCAGCGCATACACCAGCAGGATGTCGCCGGACCACACCAGCAGCGCGTGACAGGCGCCGATCAGCAGCAGGGCGACGCTGCGACGCAGGTAGATCGGCGTGAAGTCCCGCCCGGCGCCCTGTGCACGCTGGGCCATCACCGCGAATCCGGCGCCGAACAACAGCGAGAACAGCAGGAAGAACTTGCCCTGCACGAACACATACACCAGCGCGTCGGCGAGGTAATCGATGCCGTGCCAGTGCGGATCCACCCCGGTGAAGGACAGGTCCAGTGGACCGGTGAACGCTTCGATGTTCATCAACAGGATGCCGAACAGGGCGGCGCCACGCAGGATGTCCATCACGGTGATGCGGTCGGTGGTGCTCAGCGGCTGCAGGGCGGGAATCGCGTTGGTCACGGGGGATCCGGGGATGCGGGGCGCCATTATGCGGTGACGGTGGGTCGAACGGGTGTGACCCCCTCGCGGGTGGCTTCGTACAGTTGGCTACGTGCTTGGGGGCGGGCGATGGGGCTGGTCGGGGGACGGCAAGAGCTGCCCCTCCGGGGTCCGGCCCAGCCGCTGGGCGGCTGTGCGTTCGGGCGCTTGCGAAGCCGTGCTTCGCAAGCAAAGCGCCCTCACCCATGCG
>NZ_JBJDOQ010000007.1:0-31970 GCF_044901215.1 Stenotrophomonas sp. NPDC078853
GGGGTGGCTGTGCAGGACCGTCTTTTCGCATGGATGCGAAAAGCGAGCCTACAGGGACGTACTTGCGGCGTGTCCTGCACAGCCACCCCGCCCCAGCAACACATAGCCCTGCAGGCTTTTGCCTTTGCTTCAAAGCGGGCCGCCGGGCTGCAAGCCCGGCAAACCCACCCCTTACCCCCGCGGCTTCGCAGGATTCAGCAGATTGCCGAAGAACAGCGCATTGACCAGCAACCGGTCCGTCCCGTGCCAGTACTTGCGGTGCGCTGGATCATCGGCAAACAGCACCACGTTGCCCTGCCCCTGCGGCGACACCAGCAACCACGCCGAACCACTCACCCGCGCTCGATTGCGATCGGACAGATAGCCATTCACACGCACCTGCTCGTCCACCCGCACCACCGTGGAGAACGGATTGGCGCTGGGCTGCAGCACCACCGCGTTCTCCTTGTTCACCGCCAGCTGCCGGCGCGGCGTGCCGAAGCCGAGCGGATGGCTGGTATCGATGTCCGCGCTCAGGATGTTGCCGCTCACCCGCTCGATGGCCGCGATGTCGCGCTGGTCGCCGAACGCCTTGCGCGAGGCATCAGCGGCCTCTTCGTCCGTGCCCAGTTTCTCGCCATCAGCCAGCTTCTTCTCGATCGCCCAACGCGATGCGGTGCCGTAGGTCACCAACGATCCGCCGGCCTGGATCCAGCGCTTCAGCGCGCCGACCGCCGCTTCATCCACGCCCTCGTACTTGCCACCGGACAACACGATGGAGGTGTAGCGGTCCAGCGGCACCTTGCCCAGTTGCGAAGGATCGATCTTGCTCGCCGGCAGCTGCAGCTGCTGGTCCAGCAGGAACCACGCCGAGCCGATCTCGGTCGCATTGACACCCTCGCCCATCACCAGCGCCACGGCCGGTCTGCGCAGCGCCTTGACGCTGTCGCTGCCCAGGTCGATGCCACCGCGGCTCTGGCCGCTGGCCAGCGCGTAGGCCTGCACGCCGCTGTCCTTGGACGCCGCCTGCACCGCCTCCAGCAGCGCGGCGCCCTGCAGTGGCTGGCCGGCGATCGGCACCACGATGCTGCCCGGGGCGAAAGCCACCTCGCCGGCCGAGGTACCGGCAGTGAACGCCTGGAACGCCGCCCGCGTGGACAGTCCCTTGGCCTGCAGTGCATACAGCGCGCGGCCGGCGTTGTAGTCGCGCCAGTCGATCACGTACGCATAGCCGGCCTGTCCGCCCTGCACGCCACCGTGCGCGTCGGCCACCGCAGTCACCCGGGCGCCTTCACCGATGCGGCTCCTGCTGGCCGCGAAGGCCACGCCGTAGGCCGGTGCGATCGCATACGACGTGCTGCCGTAGAACACATCGCCCTTGATCTGCGGCGTGTCGGCGAAGATCGAATGCACCAGCCGGAACTGCGGCTGCGCCGCCGGCACCACATAGGCACTGCCCGGTTCGAAACGACGTCCGTCCACGGTCACCGCCGACGCCAGCGCGTGCACCTCGATCCGGTGCAGCAGCAGCAGTTCCAGCAGCTTCCGGGTCAACGCCGGGTCGTGCGCGTCGCCGAACACGAAGCTCTTCAACGGCTGCTGGCCGGCCTGCTTCAGCGCCGACTGGAAGAAGGATTTCTGCAGCGACAGCAGGCCTTCGCGCTCGGCGACCGCGCCGCGCACCGTGCCCAGCCCGGTGGCCACCTGGTTGCGGATGGTGAACGGGAATGTCAACGGACCGTTGACCGACTCCTGCACGCGTCCGCGCGAGCTCGCCTGTTCGACGGTCACCCCGACCGCACCATGGAAATCCGGGTAGGTGGAGCCGTACACCGGGGAGAAGTTGTCATAGTTTTCACCGGTGTAGTACAGCGAGCCCAGCGCATCCAGCGAGGCGGCGTGGTACTTGGCCAAGGTCTTGTTGAACTCGTACGAAGACGCCGGCAGCAGCGGGCTGTGCATGCTCTTCGGCGACGGCTCGAAGTAGTACGTGCTGTCCTTGCCCATCTCGTGGAAATCGATCTGGACATTCGGATACCACTGGTGGAACACCTCGATCTTCGGTCGGCTGTCCTGCTGGGTCAGCGCCAGCCAGTCGCGGTTGAGGTCGGTGAAGTAGTGGTTGGTGCGGCCCTGCGGGAACGGCTCCACGTGCTCCTTGTCGGCCGGATCAGGCGAGGCGGGGCTGGAGGCATACGCGTTGTGCCAGTTCGCCGCACGGTCGCGGCCATCCGGGTTCTGTGCCGGGTCGAACAGGACCACCGCGTTCTGCAGCCACTGCTGGGTTTCCGCGCTGCGGTTGGCCACCAGGTAGTAGGCCGTCAGCATCGCCGCCTCGCCGCTGGACGTTTCGTTGCCGTGCACGCTGTAACCCAGCCACACCACCACCGGGCTGTCACCGGCCGCGCTGCGCGGCTGCGCCGGATCCACCAGGGTGGCGTGCTGCTGGCGGATCGACTCCAGCCGCGCGTGGTTCTGCGCACCGGTCAGCGTGGCGATCAGCAGCGGGCGGCCCTCGTAGCTGCGCCCGATCTCCTGCACCGTGATCTTGTCCGAAAGCCGGGCCAGTTCCTTGAAATAGGCCACCAGCTGGTCATGCCGGGTGTAGCGGCTGCCAATCTCATAGCCCAGGAACTGCTGCGGGGTGGGGATGGCCGGATCGAAATCCGTGGCCTGCGTGGCCTGCGGGAAGAAGTAGGCGCTCTGCGCCTGCACCGGCGCGGCCGGCAGCACGAACGCCGAAGCGGCAACGAACAGGGACAACAACACACTGCGATGGAAGGACACGACGATTCCCCATGGATGATGGCGCTGCAGCGCCAGTACAGCCCGACCGGCCACGCGGAGTGGCCGGCCGGCATGACCGATGACGCACGCGTGGCGGCTCAGAAGCGGTAGTCCAAGCCCACCGTGAAGTAGCGGCCGCGCAGGTCGTACTGGCTGAAGTCATACGGTGCGCGGATGCCCGGGAACGAGGCGTCGTACGGCGGATCCTCGTCGCCCAGGTTCTGGATCTTCGCGTACAGGGTCAGCTGCTCGAAGCCGGTGTACCCCACATACAGATCGAACTGGCTGTAGGAATCCACGCGGTCCTGCACCGCCTGCGCAGTGGCGCTGGCCTTCTGGTCGTAGCCGCTGGTGTAGTACCAGGTCAGCGCGGTCCGCACGTCGCCATGGCTCCAGTCCAGTGTGGTGGTGGCCTTGTTCTTCGGCAGCGTGGCACCCAGGTTGCTGCCGGCGTAATCCACCAGCGGACCGCCGATCACGGTCGGGCGGCGATAGTCACGCACATGGGTATAGGCCGAACTCAGGTTGAAGGTGCCCAGGCGCTCGGTCGGAATCCGCTGGCGCAGCTCCACGTCGATGCCGGAGGTCTTCAGGTCGCTCAGGTTCTGGTAGCGGTTGTACACGGCCTGGATCTTGCCGCGCTCATCGCGCTGCACCGCGCCCGGCACGTCGTTGGTCACCAGGGTCTGGGTGTTGTTGGTGCCGACCAGGTTCTCCAGTTGGATCCTGTAGTAATCAACACTGAGGTTGGTGTTCGCCCACGGCGACAGCACCACGCCGAAGTTGTAGCTGCGCGTGCGTTCCGGCTTCAGCTCGGTGTTGCCGACGGTGAAGAAGGTCGGGTTCTGCCGCGAGCCGGGCAGGTCCGGGTCACGCGGGTCGACCACGCTGCCGTAGGAAATGCTGGTGCTGTCCGAGTTCTCGGAAAGCGACGGCGCGCGGAAGCCCTTCGATGCGGCAGCACGCACCAGCAGGAAGTCCAGCGGCTGCCAGCGCAGGCCCAGCTTGGGCGAGAACGCGTCGCCGAAGTCATCGTAATGATCCGCGCGCGCGGCCACCGACAGTTCCAGCTTCGAGGCCAGCGGCACGATGGCCTCGGCGTAGGCGGCGCTGACCGTGCGCTCACCGTGCACTTCGGCGATCGCCGGGCGTACCTGCAGGCCGGCATCGATCTGCCACGGATTGTTGGAATCCAGCTTCTCGCGGCGCCATTCCACGCCGGAGGCGAAGCCGATGTCACCGGCCCAGGTATGGCCGAGCGTGCCGGAAATCTTCGCATCGATGCCCTGCAGCTTGGACTCGGCCGGGCGCAGGGTGGCGATGTTGATGCCATCGAGCACCGACTGCGGGGTCGCCGACGGATCCAACAGGTTGTAGCTGCCGGTGGCCAGCGCATCGGCCAGCGCCCAGCGGTTGGCGAAGCCACCGGACACCGTCTCGCGCTCGCTGCTGCGTGCACCGAAGGCGCCTACTTCCCAGTCCCAGCGCTCGCTGCTGCCACGCAGCCCGACCAGGCCACGGTAGGACTGCGAGCGGTTGGTCTTGATCGTGCCGCCGAGGTTGAAGAAGGTGTATTCGATGGGGATCGCGCGGCCATACGGGTTGTACGGGTTGCCTGCCGGCAGGTTGGATGACACCGGCTCGGCCAGCCCGGTATCGGCGTTCAGCGCGAAGCGCCCGCTTTCCAGGGTGAAAAACGGGCTGCTGCCGAACCAGGACACGCCCTTGACCTCGCTGTACAGCACTTCGCCGAACGCTTCCACGTTGTCGCTGAGGCGGAAGGTGCCGTTGGCGTAGGCCTGCCAGCGCTTGGTCGACGGTATCAGGGTGGTGTGCGGCGCCTGGTTGAAACCACAGGTGTCGCCGGCCAGCCCGTCGATCGGCGCACTGGCCACGCGGGTGGTGCCGTCCGGGCACTGCCCGTTGGCGTCCAGCATCGGCACCGACACACCGTTGACCAGGTAACGTGCGCCCTTGGCCGACCAGCCGTTCCAGCGGCCGCCGGGCTGGTCGCTGTAGATGCCGGACCGGGTCAGGTCACGCTCGTCCTGGTCCAGCCGGTCACGGTTGTAGGCTTCCAGGCTGACCAGGATGTTGTAGCCATCGGTCTCCAGGTCGCCCAGGCCACCGACGAACTTCAGCTTGGTCTCGTCCAGCCCGCCCTGGTCGGCGGTGCCGACGCTGCCACCGATCTCCGCGCCCTGGTAGTTCTGTCGGGTGATGATGTTGACCACGCCGGCCACCGCATCCGAACCGTAGACCGCTGACGCGCCGTCCTTCAGCACTTCGATGCGTTCCACCGCGACCAGCGGCAGCGCATTGAGGTTGACGAAGGTATCCGACAGCCCATTGGCCGGGAAGCCGTAATTCGCCAGGCGACGGCCGTTGAGCAGCACCAGCGTGTTCTTCTGCGATAACCCGCGCAGTCCGATGCCAGCCGAACCGGAGGCCCAGCCGCTGTTGGAGGTCTCGTTGGCGGCGTTGCCGGTATTGGCGGAGATCGAACGCAGCACGTCGGCGACCGACGCCTTGCCGGTCGCTTCAAGCTGTTGGCGACCGATCACCTGCACTGGATTGGCGGTTTCGGTGTCGGTGCGTTTGATGTTGGAGCCGGTGACACGCACGGCGGCCAGGGTGCTGGCATCGCCACCGGCAGCGGTGTCGGCGGACGTTTCGGCGGCGGCAGGCAAAGGCGCGGCCAGGGCGGCGGCAAGGGCCGCCACGAGCAAGGTGTGCTGGGGCATGTCGAAATCGTGGGGTGGGTGGTGGTAACAGTTCCGCAGTAGCACATGAATGGCCGCGGTACAGCCAATAACATCTCTTCATACGGATATAAGAGAAGCTAACATCTCTTCATCGCGATGGAAAGTAAGTTGTTGCCCATGAAACGGCTTTGTCGTCCCCGGGCCGCTACAATCGCGGCATGGAAATCTTCAAAGTCTTCATGATCGAGGCAGCGCATCGGCTGCCGAACGTGCCCCCGGGCCACAAGTGCTCGCGCCTGCACGGGCATTCGTTCCGGGTGGAGCTGAAGGTGGAAGGCGAACCCGGCGCGGAAACCGGCTGGATCATGGATTTCGGCGACGTCAAAGCCGCGTTCCAGCCGATCTACGACCGCCTGGACCATCACTACCTCAACGACATCCCGGGTCTGGAAAATCCGACCAGCGAGAACCTCGCCACATGGATCTGGCAGGAGCTGAAGCCGGTGCTGCCGGAACTGAGCGAAATCACGGTGCACGAGACCTGCACCTCCGGCTGCCGCTATCGGGGCCCCGCCAACCGCTGAGCAAGCGATTGATCCTGAACGCGATTTTCATCGCGGCTGAAAATTTCCCAGCCCCTGTTGCAATGCAGCACGAAAGGCGTATGCTGCATTGCAACAGGTCGCGAATCACCGGATTCCGGAGCCGCAGACCGCCAGGACACTGCATGGGTCCCTCCCCCCGTGCAGTCGCAGGACCCGACAGATCCTCCCTCTGTCGGGTCCTTTTTTTTTGCCTATGGCCGTGCCCGTGGCAGGGCGAACCGGAACGCCGCACCCTGCGCGGTCTCCAGCAGGGCGATCTGGCGGCCGTGCAACTGCACGATGCGCTGCACGATCAGCAGGCCGAGCCCACCGTTCTCGCCACGCCGCGGCCCGAGCGCTGCAGGCGCCTGGAACAAGGTGCCGCGCACCCCCGCATCGACGCCCGGGCCATCATCACTGACCGTGACCCATACGTTGTCCGCATCGGCCGCCAACGCAACGTGCACGTGTCCCCCCTGCGGCGTGTGCCGCAGCGCGTTGTCGATCAGGTTGGTCAGCACCCGCTCCACCAGCCCGACATCGGCCCGCACCAGCGGCAGTCCCTGCGGGAACCCGGCATCCAGCTGCTGGCCTTTTGCCTGGGCGGACAACTCGAATTTCTGCAGCACGTCCTGCAGCAACTCCGGCAGGGCGAACACTTCCCACTGCAGCTGCACCTGTCCGTGTTCCAGACGCGCCAGCTCGAACAGCGCGCGTGCCAGTCCGCCGACCTTGGCACTCTGCGAAAGCGCGATTGAAAGATAGCGGCGGCGCTCTTCCACGCTCAATGTCGCCTCCTTCATCGCCAGTGTTTCCAGGTACCCATGCAGCGATGCCAGCGGCGTGCGCAGGTCGTGCGAAATATTTGCCACCATCTCGCGACGCTGCAGGTCCTGCTGCCGCAGCTGCTGCCACTGCTCGCCCAGCCGGTGTGCCATCTGTGCGTGGGCATGCTCCAGGATCAGCAGTTCGTCGCGCTCATCCCCGCGCAGGGCGGGCAGCGAAGGCAGGTCGGTGGGCGCATCGATGTCGAAGGACTGGATGCGCCGGGTCAGCTCCCGCAGCGGGCGGGTCACCCAGTAGAACGCCACCAGGCCGGCCAGCATGCCCAGCACCGCAACCAGCGCCACCGACCACAGCATGGTCCGCCACTGGCTGCTCGCGGCCAGGTCGTCGGCGAGCATCTGGCGCTGCTCGCCCACCAGCACCACGTACACATAACCCGCCGACCTGCCCTGCACCACCAGCGGGGCCACGCTGAAGACCTTGCGCCCGCGTCTGCTGCGCGGATCATCGCCAAGGATCGGCAGCGGCGCGCCGGCCAGCAGTGCCTGCAGCGGCGCCACGTCCACCCGGTCGCGATGCAGGTGGCCACTGGGCGCATCGTGGCCGAGCACGCGGCCCTGGTCATCCAGCAGGTACACCTCCACGCTGGGGTTGACCGCCATCAACTGGCCGAACAGCGCGCGCACTTCCGGCTCGCGCATCCCGGCCTGGTCCATCAGCTCGCTGCGCTGGGCGATATGCCCGGCCAGCCCCAGCGACAGCCGCTGCACCACTTCCTGCTCATGCCGCAGCGCCATCCGCATCTGCATGCCCAGCAGCGCCAGGCTGCACAGCACCAGCAACGCGGCGAACACCGCCGCCAGTTTCTGCCACAGGCGCAGGCGCAACCTCATGCACCACCTCCGGCGGCACCGACCAGCTTGTAGCCGCGGCCCCACACCGTGAGGATATGCTTCGGGTTGGCCGGGTCGGCTTCGATCTTGTTGCGCAGCCGGTTGATGTGGGTGTTGACCGTGTGCTCGTAGCCATCGTGGCCATAGCCCCACACCTGGTCCAGCAGCTCCGCGCGTGCGAACACCTGCCCCGGGTGGCGGGCGAAGAACAACAGCAGGTCGAACTCACGCGGGGTGAGCTCCAGCTCCCTGCCGGCGTGCAGCGCCACGCGTGCCAGCGGATCCAGCCGCAGGCTGCCCAGCTCGATCACCCCGGCGTCCAGCCGCGCGCTCTGCGCCATCGCCTCGGCACGCCGCAGCAACGCGCGCACGCGCGCCACCAGTTCGGGCATGGAGAAGGGTTTGGCCAGGTAGTCATCGGCGCCCAGTTCCAGCCCGACGATGCGCTGGGTCTCGCTGCCGCGCGCACTGATGATGATGATCGGCACGTAGCGCGCCATCGCCCGCGCGCGTCGACAGATCTGCAGGCCGTCCACGCCCGGCAGCATCACGTCCAGCACCAGCGCATCCCACGGACCGTCCTGTTCCAGCAGCCGCATGCCGTCATCGCCGGTGGCGGCATGCACCACCGTATAGCCCTCGTCGGCCAGGTGCAGGCGCAGCAGGTCGGCGATATGGACGTCGTCTTCGACGATCAGGACACGCTGGGCGTCAGTCATGGAGGCAGGGGCAATCAGGAAGCGTAAGGGCATTGTCAGCGCAGGCCGACCCGGATGTATCACGGAAAATTGAACTCTCTGTGAGGATTCGTTGATCCGCAGGGGCGCAGCATGGCCCCATCGTCCCTGCTGGAGATGGCCATGTCACTGTCCCGACGTCACCTGCTTGGCCTGGGGGGCATGGCCGCTGCCGCCAGCGTGCTGGGTATCGGCGCCTGCAGCCGTGCCGCGCCGGCCGCCGCCGAAGCCGCGCCTGCCCGACGTTACGAGATCATGCGCAGCGACGCCCAATGGAAGCAGCAGCTGACCCCGGCGCAGTATGCGGTGCTGCGCCAGCAGGCGACCGAACGTGCGGGCAGCAGCCCACTGGACCGCGAGAAGCGCCGCGGCACCTTCCACTGCGCCGGCTGCGCGCTGCCGTTGTTTTCCTCCTCGACCAAGTTCGACAGCGGCACCGGATGGCCAAGTTTCTGGGCGCCGCTGCACGATGCCGTCGGGGAACAGCGCGACACCCTGTTCGGCATGGTCCGCGTGGAAATCCACTGCCGCCGCTGTGGCGGGCACTTGGGTCATGTCTTCAATGATGGCCCGCGTCCGACCGGACTGCGCTACTGCATGAACGGTGCCGCGCTGACCTTCGAGCCTGCCGCCAGCACCGATGCCAACGATGCCGGCAGCGCCTGGCGGGTTCCGGTCTGATGTCCTTTCCTTTGTTGATGGAGCGTCGCTGATGCTGTTGCTGCTGGCTTACCTGGGGGGTCTGCTGACCCTGCTCAGTCCGTGCATCCTGCCGGTGCTGCCGTTCGTGTTCGCGCGTGCCGGCGGCTCGTTCCTGCGCAGCACCCTGCCGCTGCTGCTGGGCATGGCGATCACCTTCACCGTGGTGGCCAGCCTGGCGGCGGTGGGCAGTGCGTGGGTGGCACAGGCCAACCAGATCGGCCGCTGGGTCGCCCTGGTGGTCATGGCGGTGTTCGCCCTGGCGCTGCTGTGGCCGGCCTTTGCCGACCGCCTGCTGGCGCCGTTCCAGCGCGTCGGCGCCCGCCTCAGCGCGCGTGCCGATGCCGCCGACGATGCCGGCCGTGGTGGCGCCGGTACGTCGCTGCTGGTGGGTATCGCCACCGGCCTGCTGTGGGCCCCCTGCGCCGGACCGATCCTCGGCCTGGTGCTGACCGGAGCGGCGCTCAACGGCGCCAGCGCCAGCACCAGCAGCCTGCTGCTTGCCTATGCCCTGGGCGCGGTCACCGCGCTCGCGCTGGCGGTGTGGGTGGGCGGCCGCGTCTTCAATGCGCTGAAGGCACGCCTGGGGCTGGGCAACGTGCTGCGCCGCGTGCTCGGCGTGGCGGCGCTGCTGGCGGTGGTCGCCATCGCAATGGGCTGGGACACGGGGGTCCTCACCCGCTTGTCCGCGGTCAGCACGGCGCGGCTGGAACAGGGCCTGCTGGACGCCGTCCCGGGCGCGCAGCCGGGCGGTGTGGCAATGACCAGCACCGGCGCGGCCGCCGCTGATGTGCCGCTGCCGGTCGAAGGCCAGCTGCCTGCCCTGGAAGGCACCACCGGCTGGCTCAACAGCCCGCCGCTGACCCGCGAACAACTGCGTGGGAAGGTGGTGCTGATCGACTTCTGGACCTACTCCTGCATCAACTGCCTGCGCGCGATGCCGTTCGTGCACGAATGGGCCGAGCGCTATCGCGACCACGGCCTGGTGGTGATCGGCGTGCACACCCCGGAGTTCGCCTTCGAGCGCAATCCACGCAACGTGATGCGTGCGGTCGAGCAGCTCAAGGTCACCTATCCGGTCGCGCTGGACAACGACTATGCGATCTGGCGCGCGTTCGAAAACCGCTACTGGCCAGCGCACTATTTCGTCGATGCGCAGGGCCGCATCCGCGCGCACCAGTTCGGCGAGGGCAACTATGCGCACTCCGAGCAGGTGATCCGCCGGCTGCTGCAGGAAGCGGGCCAGACCAACCTGCCACCACCGGCCGACCCCACCGCCGCCACCCTGCAAGGCGTTGCCGAGCAGGCCGACATGGGCAACCTGCGTTCGCCGGAAACCTACCTCGGCCATGCGCGTGCGGAGCACTTTGCCTCACCCGGTGGCTTCCGCCGCGATCAGCCATTCGACTACGACCTTCCGCAACAGTGGGCGCTGAACCAGTGGGCGCTGCGCGGCCGGTGGTCGGTCGACCAGGAGTCGGCCACGCTGGCATCGGCGGGCGGACGCATCGCCTTCCGCTTCCACGCCCGCGACCTGCACCTGGTGCTGGCGCCAGCGGCAGACGGCAAACCCCTCCGCTTCCGCGTGCTGCTGGATGGCAAGCCGCTGCAGGCCGCCGATGCAGGCGGCGATGTGCAGCCCGACGGCACTGGCGTGGTCGATGAGCATCGCCTGTACCAGCTGGTGCGCCAGCGCGCGGACATCGGTGAGCACCTGTTCGAGATCGAGTTCCTGGACCCGGGTGTCCAGGCCTACGCGTTTACGTTTGGCTGAGGAGGTCGCATGAAATTCTCATTGGAACAAGGCATCGCCGCGGCAGTGGCCGCGCTGGTAGTGGGTGCGCTGGTGGTGTTCGCGGTCGATGCAGGCCCGGCCATCGGCGCCGGCATGGCACCGGCGCGCGGCGTCGAAGAAAGCCGCGCCCTGCCCGCTCCCACCGGCGTGGCGGCGTTCAAGGACGAGCGCACGCAGGCCAGCGTGGTATTCGCCGGCGGCTGCTTCTGGGGCGTGCAGGGCGTGTTCCAGCACGTCAAGGGCGTGGGCAACGCGGTCTCCGGCTATATTGGCGGCGATGCATCGACGGCACGCTACGAGACCATCAGCAGCGGGCGTACCGGCCATGCTGAAGCGGTGCGGGTGGACTACGATCCGCGCCAGGTCAGCTATGGCCAGCTGCTGCAGGTGTTCTTCTCGGTGGCGCACGACCCGACCCAGCTAAACCGCCAGGGGCCGGACCACGGCACCCAGTATCGATCCGCCATCTTCAGCGACGATGCCCGGCAACAGGCCGCCAACCGTGCCTACGTGGGCCAGATCGGCACCTCGTTCTCGTCTCCGGTGGTGACCGAGCTGGGCAGCGGCAAGCGGTTCTTCCCGGCTGAGGCGTACCACCAGAACTACTTGGAACGGAATCCGCAGGCCGCTTACATCCGCTACTACGACGCACCCAAACTGGTGGCCCTGCAGCAGCGGTTCCCGCAGCTGTACCGCCGCGATCCGGTGCTGGTGCCGATGAAGTAAGCGTGCAAAAAAAACGCACGTCCATGGCGGACGTGCGTGGGGGAAATGCCGGAGCTGATGCCAGCGACAGGCATCGTAGGGCGCGCAGAAACAGGGGTACAGTGGCAGGCTCCCCCTATTTGGTTGGATACAGATGGCCGCCCTGGCCGCCCCGCCCCGCTACCAGCAACTGGCCGATGAGCTGTCCCTGGCGATCCACGCCGGTCGCCTGCCCAGCGGTGCGCGCCTGCCCTCGCTGCGGCAGATGGCGCAGCAGCGCAAGGTCAGCCTGAACACCGTGATCGGCGCCTACCGGCAACTCGAAGATGCCGGGCTGGTGGTGCCCCTGCCGCGGTCCGGCTTCGAAGTTGCCGCCCGCCTGCAGGTGCCCCGTCGATCGCTGCGGGATGCCCCATCGGAGCCCACTGCGCCAAGCCAGCCGGCGATGTTGGCGCGCGTGCTCGCCGCCCAGCAGCGGCCACAGGTGCTGGACCTGGCCTTCGCCGGCCCGCGCGGGCGCGCCTTCTATCCCGGCGTGCAGCTGCAGCGGGCCACCGCGCAGGTGCTGCGACGCAGCTTGGCCACGGTGGAAACGTATGCGCGGCCGGATGGCTCGCAGGCCCTGATCCGGCAGATCGTGCAGCGCGGTCCGCGGATGGGCCTGCACACCGTACCCGAACGGATCACCCTCACCCATGGGGCGATGGAGGCCCTGCAGCTGGCGCTGCGCGCGGTGACCGAACCGGGCGATGCGGTCGGCATCGAAGCGCCGTCGTACTTCAACCTCTACCCCCTGTTGGCCAGCCTCGGCCTGCAGGCCATCGAACTGCCCACCCACCCGCAGCGGGGCCTGGACGTGGAAGCACTCGATGCGCTGCTGGACACCACCGCACTGGCCGCGCTGGTGGTGATGCCCACGGTGCACAACCCGCTGGGCTGCACCATGCCGGTGGCGGCCAAGCAGCGCCTGGCCGAACTGGCCAATGCACGCCGCCTGCCGGTGATCGAAGACATCGTGTACGCCGAACTGCAGCACAGTGAACCGCTGGAGCCGCTGCTGAAGGCCTTCGACCGCGATGGCTGGGTAATGGTGTGCGCGGGTTTTTCCAAGACTTTGGCACCGGACTACCGCGTGGGCTGGCTGGAAGGCGGGCGTTTCATCGAGCGCATCGCGCTGCTCAAGTTCCATTCCAGCGGCGCCGAATCAAGGCTGCTCGGCGATGCGGTCGCCGCCTTCCTGGAAGCCGGCAACTACGAACACCACCTGCGCCGCATGCGCCGCCTGTACCGCGAGCAGACCAGCAAGGTGCGGCAGCTGGTTGCCCAGCATTTCCCGCCCGGCACGCGGGCAACTGAACCCACCGGTGGCTTCCTGCTGTGGCTGGAGATTCCCGGCGTGGACACCGGCGAGCTGTTCGAACAGGCACTGGCCGAGGACATCGTGTTCATGCCCGGCCAGATCTATTCGCGCGGCGCGCGCTACCGCCACTGCCTGCGCTTGTCCTGCTGCCAGGAGCTGGATGCGCGTTACATGGCGGGCATCGCGCGGATCGGGGCGCTGGCCACGGCACTGGCCGCCAGCACCGCCGTGCCTTGCTAAACTGGCGGCATGTTCGCCACTTCTTCGCTGACCGGCAGCAAGCCGGAACAATACGCCCAGCTGCTGGACCAGGCCCGTGGCCTGGTGCATGGCGAGAGCGACCGCATCGCCAACGCGGCCAACCTCTCGGCGCTGATCTACCACGCCGTGCCCCACCTCAACTGGGCCGGCTTCTACCTGTTCGACGGCACCGAGCTGGTGGTCGGCCCGTTCCAGGGCCTGCCCGCCTGCGTGCGCATTCCCCTGCACAAGGGCGTGTGCGGTGCGGCCGCCACCGAACGCGTGACCCAGCGCATCGACGACGTCGACGCCTTCCCGGGCCACATCGCCTGCGATTCGGCCTCGCGTTCGGAACTGGTGGTGCCGCTGGTCAAGGATGGCGCCCTGATCGGCGTGCTCGACCTGGACAGCCCGCTGCTGGCGCGTTTCGATGCCGACGACCAGGCCGGCCTGGAAGCGATCGCCGCCGTGTTCATCGACGCATTGCGATGAGCACCCTGCAGCTGCGCAACATCGGTCCCAAGAGCGCGGCATGGCTGCGCCAGGTCGGCCTGCGCAGCCGCGAAGAACTGCTCGCCATCGGCTCGGTGGGGGCCTTCGTCAAGGTGCGAAGGGCCGGCTTCAAGCCCAGCCTCAACCTGCTGTATTCGCTGGAAGGCGCCTTGCTGGACTGCCACTGGCAGGACCTGACCGAAGCCCAGCGCAGCGCGCTGGTGCAGGATTACGAAGCGCGCATCGCCCTGCAGCCGCTGAAAGCGCCGGGGCCTGCCTCCGGCCCGGTACGCGAACATCGCTTCGACGACAACAACGACTGACGGCTTTTGATCCTGGTGGGTGACGACCGCTGGCCGTGGTGGGTGACGAACGTTGGTCGTGGTGGGTGACGACCGTTGGTCGTCACATGGCCCGGCGCCGGCGCCCCCCATCAGGGCTGCTGCAGTTCCAGCAGTTCGCCCCACAGCCCCGCATCCCCGCGCTCCACCCGCAGCCGCAGGCGCGTGCCGTGGTCGATGCGCAGCGCCCAGCACAGTGCCACCGGCAGGCCACACACCTGCGACAGCACCATCCGCAGCGGCCCTCCATGGCTGACGATCAGCGTCGGTGCCGCGTCCTGCTCTTCTTCCTCATCGAACAATCGGTCCAGCGCGCGCGCGATGCGGCGCTCGAAGCGACCCCAGCTTTCGCCATTCGGCGGGGCGAACGCATGCGGATCGCGATGGAAACCAAGCAGTTCCTGTTCCGGCAGGGCCTCGATCGCCAGGCCGTCCCAGTCGCCGAAATCGAGTTCTTCCCACTCTGCATCCGGGTGCACGTCCAGCCCGCGCGGCACCGCCAGCGCGACCGCGGTATGCAGCGCGCGCAGGCGTGGCGAGCTGATCACCCGTTCCCACTCATGGCCTTGGTAAGCCGCGCACAGCGCATCGTGCGCCCCGGCCAGCAGCGGCGGATCGGTGCGACCGTCCAGGTGGGTATCGCGGCCGGTGCTGGCGTGGCGGACCAGGTCCAGGATCATCGCTTGGCCCCGCTGCACCGGTCCGGGATCAGCGGGCAGGCACCCGGGCCTTGGGACAAGGGGGCAACGCAGTACGGCATGGACGTCATGGGCAGATCTGGAACGAAACAGGGGCCATTCTAGTGCACCGACGCACGCGGCCTGCATCACCGCACGCGATGGCTTAGACTGCGCGCACTTCAAGGTGACCTGCGGCGTCGGCTGGCAGGTTGAAACGGGAAGCCGGTGACGCATCCAGGTGATGCCACTCCGGCGCTGCCCCCGCAACGGTAAGCACGTCGCAAGCGGACCTCACGCCACTGTGCCCCCGGGCATGGGAAGGCGTCCGCCCGGTGGACCTCCACCGACGGCAAGCCCGGAGACCGGCCCGGAAGCACCAGGTTGCGATGCGGTGGGCATCGGCGACGGCCACCGCGTCCTGCGCGGTGCGCATCGCCCTGTCTCCGCGTTGCAGCTCCCTTTTTGTCCGCGCGGGCGTGCGCGGCAGTTGGAGTTACCCCATGACATTGCAGTCCACAATCCTCTCCCTGGCCGTGCTGGCCGCACTGCCTGGCATGGCTGGCGCACAGGACGCGGCCACCGCGCTGGACCAGGTGCTGGTCACCGCCACGCGTACCCCGATCGCGCTGGCCGACAGCCTCAGCCCGGCGCAGGTGATCGACCGCAGCGCCATCCAGGCCAGCCAGGCCACCTCGCTGCAGGACCTGCTGCGCGGCCGCGCCGGCATCAACCTGGCCAACACCGGCGGACTCGGCAAGCAGACGTCGCTGTTCCTGCGCGGCACCAATTCCTCGCACACCGTGGTGCTGGTCGATGGGGTGCGCATCAATACCGGTGACTTCGGCCTGGCCATGCTGCAGGACCTGCCGCTGGCGCAGATCGAACGCGTGGAGATCGTGCGCGGCCCGCAGTCCAGCCTGTACGGCGCCGATGCGATCGGCGGCGTGGTGCAGATCTTCACCCGTCGTGATAGCGGCGGCTTCGCACCGCACCTGGAACTGGGCGGCGGCAGCAACGGCCTGCGCCAGGCCAGTGGCGGCATCGGCGGCGGTACCGAGCGTGGCTGGTTCGGCCTGGACATCGCTTACCAGCGCAGCGATGGCATCGATGCGTGCCGCGGTTCGGCGGCGACCTTCCAGGGCTGTGGCGCGGACGAGCCGGATCGCGATGGCTACCGCAATCTTTCCAAGAGCGCGCGTGGTGGCTACACCTTCAACCCACAGTGGAGCGTGGAAGGCAGCGCCCTGCGCGCCGAAGGCGAGAACCACTACGACGGCTACTACAACTACTCTGAAACGCTGCAGCAGGTGCTCGGCGGCAAGCTCCGCTACACCCCGTCCGAGCGTCTGGCGGTGACTGCCAGCATCGGCCGCAGCGACAATGAATCGGACAACAGCGGACCGTTCGATGCGTTTGGCAGCGCGCAGACGCATCGCGACAGCGCCTCGCTGCAGGTCGACGCCAGCCTGGCCGACAATCAGCTGCTGAGCGGCGGCGTGGACTGGAGTGATGACAGCCTGGATGGCAGCAGCGCCGGCTACCTGGTCGACAGCCGTGACAACACCGGCGTGTTCGTGCAGTACCAGGGTCGCTTCGGCCGGCACCAGCTGCAGGCCAGCGTGCGCAACGATGACAACCAGCAGTTCGGCAACCACACCACCGGTTCACTGGCCTGGGGTCTGCAACTGGGCGCGGGCTGGAAGCTCACCGCCAGCCACGGCACCGCGTTCAAGGCGCCGACCTTCAGCGATCTGTACGACCCGTGGAGCGGTGTGGCCACGCTGGATCCGGAAAAGGCACGCAGCAGCAACATCGGCATCGCGCAGCAGGGCCAGGGCTGGCGCTGGGGCCTGGATGTGTATGAGACGCGCGTGGATGACCTGATCACCTACGACGCGGCCACCTTCGGCATGACCCAGGTGGAAAAGGCCCGCATCCGCGGCGCCGAGCTGACCGGCGCCACCACCTTGGCCGGCTTCGACCTCAACGCACAGCTGAGCTACACCGCACCGCGCAACCGTACCGTCGGTGCGCAGTACGACAACTGGCTGGCGCGCCGTGCGCAGCAGACCGCTCGCATCGACCTGGACCGCCGCTTCGGCGACCTGCGCGTCGGCCTGACCGGCTTCGGCGCCGGCAAGCGCTACGACGATGCCGCCAACACGGTGAAGCTCGCGGGCTATGGCACCCTGGACCTGCGGTTGGAGTACGCGCTCAGCGATGACTGGTCGGTGCTCGCAAGGGCCGCCAACTTGTTCGACCGCCGCTACGAAACGGTCGCCTGGTACAACCAGCCAGGCCGCGAATACCAGCTGAGCGTGCGTTACCAGCCGAAGTAACGCGCACGGCCCGTGGGGTGCCGGTCAGGACGACCGGCGTACCCATGGTCAGCCCGCGCGCAACCCCGGCAACTGGCGCAGGTCGTCGACCACCGCCACCGCCTCGTTGTGCTGCAGGTCCAGCCCACGGCGATAGCCATAACGAACCAGCGCCACGGGCATGCCGGCATCCAGCGCGGCGCGGTAGTCGGTCAACGAATCCCCCACCATCAGGCACTCGCCGGGCGCAGCACCAAAGTGGCCGGCGATATGCCGCAGCGGCTCGCCGCTGGGCTTGCGCTGCGGCAACGAATCGCCGCCCAGTACCAGCGCGAACCGATCACCGACGCCCAGGTGATCCAGCAGCGGTTGTACCAGCGCACTCGGCTTGTTGGTGCAGATCGCCATCGGCACACCACGTTCCTGCAGCTGCTGCAGTGCCTCGGCGACGCCATCGAACAGCCGCGGGCTGCGCAGCAGGCACTCGCGGTAGTGCACCATGAAGCCCGGCATCACCCGCTCCAGGTCGATCGTGCTGCCTGCCGCGGTGAACGCCTGCTCCACCAGCCGACGCACGCCGTCACCGATCCAGGTCAGTACGGTGGATTCGGCCACCCGCGGCAGCTGCCAGTCTTCCAGCGTGCGGTTCAATGCTTCGGCGATGTCGCCGGCACTGTCCACCAGCGTGCCGTCCAGGTCGAACACCACCAGCGGATACGGGTACGTCGCTACGTCGCTCACAGGCCTGCCATGTCATGCGGGGGAGCCTGCAGTGTAACGGCCGCCCACGGCCGCTTCATTGACCGGGGCTGGCTAGCAGTACGCGGCAAACGCCGGGCTGGAGAACCGTTCCACCAGGAAATCGACGAAGCTGCGCAGCAGGGTGGACTGCTGCCGACGCGAGGCATACACCGCGTGCAGTCCCATTTCTTCCAGCGAATGATCGGCGAGCAACGCGACCAGCTCACCGCTGGCCAACAGCGGATTCACCTGGTAGGCCGGCAGCATCGCGATGCCGGTGCCACTGCGCACCGCCTCCAGCAGCAGCGACGAATCGTTGGCACTGATGTTGCCGCTCACGCTGACCGCCACCTCGCGTCCATCCCGCTGCAGGCGCCACACGCCCTTTCCAACGTAATGGTGGGTCAGGCAGTTGTGCGTGGCCAGCTGTTCGGCGCTGCTCGGCGTGCCCTGCCGCTGCAGGTAGGCCGGCGCGGCGCACAGCACCGAACGGCAATCGGCCAGCCGGCGCGCGATCAATGCCGGATCGATCTGCCGCGATATGCGAACCGCCAGGTCGATCCGCTCCTCCACCAGGTTGACGATGCGGTCCACCATCAACAGTTCGATACGCGCTTGCTTGTAGCGCTTCACGTAGTCGGCTACGGCCGGGGCCAGGTGCAGCTGGCCGAACGACACGCTGGCCGTCACCCGCAGCACGCCATGGGGTTCGGGATCCTGGCTGGCCAGCTCGTCTTCCAGCTCCTGGCGCACGCCACGCATCTGCTGGAACCGCGTCAGCGCGATCTCGCCCGGCCCGGTCAGCCCGACCCGGCGGGTGGTCCGGTGCAGCAGGCGCGCACCCAGCCACTGCTCCAGCGCGGCAAGGTAGCGGGTGACCATCGGCCGCGACATGTCCAGCGCCTCCGCAGCTGCGGTCAGGCTGCCGCGCTCGGCGACTTCAATGAACACATCGATGGCGGTCAGTCGGTCCATCTGCTCGATCCATGCAACAAACATGATCGTTATACGCTGTTTTTCGATCATGTACGGGCGCCTACAGTGACCGCTCACCCCGCTACGGAACGCCCCCCCATGAAGATCGCCCTTGTCGGTGCCACCGGCAACATCGGCCGCCAGATCGCCCGCCATGCGCTGGCCAACGGCCATCAGGTCACCGCCATCGTACGCAGTGAGAAACAGCTGCCCGCCGAACTGGACGGCGCCGCGCTGGCCATCGCCCCGCTGGATGACGGTGCCGCGCTGGCGGCCGTGATTGCCGGCCACGATGTGCTGGCCAGTGCCTACGGTCCGCGCCCGGGCGATGACATCGGCCAGATCGCGGTGGTCGCCGGGCAGCTGCTCCAAGCCGCGCGCCAGGCCGGCGTGCCGCGCCTGGTGGTGGTGGGCGGTGCAGGCAGCCTGGAAGTCGCACCGGGGGTGCAGCTGGTCGATACCCCGGATTTCCCGGCCGCTTACAAGCCGTTTGCACTGGCCGCACGCGAGGCGCTGAAGAAGCTCCAGGCCGTGCAGGACATCGAGTGGACGTTCTTCTCGCCGGCCGCGGAAATCGGCCCGGGCGAAGAGCGCGGGCAGTATCGCGTGCAGGCCCGTACCTTCCTCGCCGACGCCGAAGGCCACAGCCACATCAGCTACGCCGACTACGCCGCCGCGTTCGTGGAAGAACTGGAAACCCACGCCCACCCGCGCCAGATCATCACCGCCGCGTACTGAAACCCAAAAAAGGGGACGGAGGGAATTAAGTTCGCTTAATTCCCTCCGTCCCCTTTTTGGAACAGGTCGCCCTGCAGCACCGGTTCGCGCTCGCGGAAGCCGCCCAGGCCGACGCCCACCAAGCGGTACAACGTGTCCGGCGGCAGCTCCACGCGCTCGCGCAGCGCCAGGGCGATGTCGCGCAGTTCCTCCATCGACTCCGGTGCGCGTTCCGGCGTGTAGCTGCGGGTGAGGATGCGGAACTGCGAGGTCTTCAGTTTCAGCACCACCGTGTGCCCGGTGCGGTCGGTCCTGCGCGTGGCGTTCCAGGTTTTCTCCGCCAGCTGGGCGATCGCCGGCGCCAGTGCGTCCAGTGGAACATCCTCGGCGAAGGTGTCTTCGGAGGAAATCGACTGCACCGGCTGGTCCGGCTCCACCGGCCGTTCGTCGATACCACGGGCACGGTTGTACAGACTGCGACCGAAGCTGCCGAAGGCCTCTTCCAGCGCAGCCAGCGACCAGTTGCGCAGGTCACCACAGGTCACGATGCCACGCGCCGCCAACTTGCCTTCCATCACCTTGCCCACGCCCGGTACCTTCTTCACCGGCAGCGGCAGCAGGAACGCATCCACGCGCTGCGGGGTCACCACGAACTGGCCATCAGGCTTGCGCCAGTCCGATGCGATCTTGGCCAGGAACTTGTTCGGCGCGATGCCCGCCGAGGCGGTCAGCGCGGTTTCATTTCGGATCTGCGCGCGGATTTCGCGCGCGATGTCGGTCGCCAGCGCGATCCCGGATTTCGGCACGGTGACATCCAGGTACGCTTCGTCCAGCGACAACGGTTCCACCAGGTCGGTATGGCGCAGGAAAATCTCGCGCACCTGCCGGGAAACGGCCTTGTAGCGTGCGAAGTCCGGCGGCACGAACACCGCATCCGGACACAGCCGCTCGGCACGCAGCGCCGGCATCGCCGAACGCACGCCGAACACCCGCGCCTCGTAGGACGCCGCACACACCACCGAACGCGCGCCACGCCATGCCACCACCACCGGCCGGCCGCGCAGGGACGGATCGTCGCGTTGCTCCACCGACGCGTAGAAGGCGTCCATGTCAACGTGGATGATCTTGCGCATAGTCCTCATCATGGGTGGTAGGAAGGCATTCGGCCCGGGTGGGCCACACGCCGAAGTATGGTCGTTGCACATCAACAGGATGCGCGTTTTCAGCGGCAGACACTACGCGGGCGTACGGTGGAAAAGTTTGATCGCGACCTGTGCTGTCATGCATCCTCGGGCGCTTGATCTTCCGTTCTTCGCTTCCAGGATCGTGCTTTCCATGACTCGTCTCCACGCGTTCGACCGCGACCAGCTGCTGGCCAGCGCCCGCGGTGAACTGTTCGGCGCAAGCGCCGGGCGCCTGCCCAACGACCCGATGCTGATGTTCGACCGCATCACCGACATCCGCGACGACGCCGGTCCGCATGGCAAGGGCATGGTACGCGCCGAACTGGATATCCGTCCGGACCTGTGGTTCTTCAACTGCCATTTCATCGGCGATCCGGTGATGCCCGGTTGCCTGGGCCTGGATGCGATGTGGCAGCTCACCGGCTTCTTCCTGACCTGGCTGGGCGCACCCGGCCGCGGCCGTGCGCTGGGCTGTGGCGATGTGAAGTTCACCGGCCAGGTGTTGCCGGACGCCAAGCTGGTCAGCTATGAAATCGACATCACCCGCGTCATCAACCGCAAGCTGGTGATGGCCCAGGCCGACGCCCGCATGCTGGTGGATGGCCGCGAAATCTACGTCGCCAAGGATCTGCGCGTGGGTCTTTTCACCTCCACCGAGAACTTCTGATGCGTCGCGTCGTCATTACCGGAATGGGCATCACCTCGTGCCTGGGCAACGACCTGGACACGGTGTCGGCCAACCTGCGCGCCGGCAAGGCCGGCATCACCTACCTGGCAGACCACGCCGAAGCCGGGCTGCGCAGCCAGGTCGGCGGCCGCGTCGACCTGGACCTGGATGCGCAGATCGACCGCAAGCTGAAGCGTTTCATGAGCGATGCTTCGGCCTTCGCCTACATCGCCGCACGCGATGCCATCGCCGATGCCGGGCTGACCCCGGAACAGGTGAGCAACCCGCGTACCGGCCTGATCGCCGGTTCCGGCGGTGGCTCCAGCGAATGGCAGGTGGAAGCGGCTGACATCCTGCGCAGCCGTGGCGTGCGCAAGGTCGGCCCGTACATGGTGCCGCGCACGATGTGCAGCACGGTCTCGGCCTGCCTGGCCACCGCTTACCAGATCAAGGGCCTGAGCTATTCGCTGTCTGCGGCCTGCGCCACCTCGGCGCATTGCATCGGTGCGGCGGCCGACCTGATCCGCCACGGCGCACAGGACATCATGCTGGCCGGCGGCGGTGAAGACCTGCACTGGTCGATGAGCGTGATGTTCGATGCGATGGGCGCGCTGTCGACCAGTTTCAACGAGACTCCGGCCACCGCCTCGCGTCCGTACGACAAGGACCGCGACGGCTTCGTCATCGCCGGTGGTGGCGGCATGCTGGTACTGGAAGACTACGACCACGCCATCGCGCGCGGTGCCACCATCCACGCCGAGCTGATCGGCTACGGCGTGACCTCCGACGGTGCCGACATGGTCGCCCCGTCCGGCGAGGGCGCGGTGCGCTGCATGAAGATGGCGATGGAAAAGGTCGACCGTCCGCTGGACTACCTCAACACCCATGGCACCTCCACGCCGCTGGGCGATGTCACCGAACTGGGTGCGATCCGCGAAGTGTTCGGCGAATCGATCCCGCCGCTGTCCTCGACCAAGGCGCTGTCGGGCCATTCGCTGGGCGCTGCCAGCGTGCATGAGGCGATCTACTGCCTGCTGATGATGCGCGATGGCTTCATCGCCGGTTCGGCCAACATCACCGAACTGGATCCGAAGGTGGAAGGCTTCCCGATCGTGCGCGAAAGCCGCGAGCAGAAGCTGGACACGGTGATGTCCAACAGCTTCGGTTTCGGCGGCACCAACGCCGCGCTGGTGTTCGGCCGGATGATGTAGTGACGGCTGCTGGCCGTCATGCTGTTGCTCTTGCCCGGGTAGGTGACGGCCGCTGGCCGTCAGCCTCGCCGCTGCGCTCGCCGAGCAGAACTCGGCGCTACCTCAACAGCGGCAGCAGCAGCGCGCGCACATCATGCAGCGACTCCACGATGCGATGCCCCAGCGCGCGCACCGCCGCATCCGGATGCACCAGGTCGGGAATCTGGATGGTGGTCATGCCCGCGGCCAAGGCAGCACGCGTCCCGGTCGGTGAATCCTCCAGTGCCAGGCAGTGCGTGGGCTCCTTGCCCAGCCGCTGTGCGGCCAGCAGGTAGATGTCCGGCGCCGGCTTGGGATGCTGCACGTCGCTGCTGGTCACCACCGTGTCGAAGTAGTGCAGCAGGCCGCTGGCGGCCAGCTTGCGGCTGGCGCGCGGCTGCCGCGTCGAAGTAGCCACCGCGCGGGGTACACCGTGCTCCTTCAGCAGTTCCAGCAGTTCCAGGATGCCCGGACGCAGTGGCAGGCCGTCATGCGTGCGCGCGTCGTACAGCGCGTGGCAGTGCGCCAGCAGCGCATCGATGCGCGCGCCGTCGTCGATGTGACGCTGCAGCAGCTGCAGGCAATCCCGCTCGCCCAGCCCCACCATGTGCAGGAAGAAGCCTTCCGGCAACGCGATCTCCAGCGTCAGCGCCGCCTCGCTCCAGCACGCGATCGACACCCGTTCGCTGTCGATCATCAGCCCGTCCATGTCGAAGATCACCGCATCCGGGCGGAACGGCAAGGCAGGGATCGTGCTCACGGTGCGAACAGGGTCTCCAGGTCGGCAGCCGCCAACTGGCGCCACTGGCCTTCTTCCAGTCCTTCCAGGCCCAGCCCACCCACGCCGCTGCGATGCAGGGCCTGGACGTGGTTGCCGGTCGCGGCGAACATGCGCCGCACCTGGTGGTAGCGGCCTTCATGCAGCACCAGGCGCGCGTTGCGCGGCCCCTGCACGTCCAGCTCGGCCGGCATGAGCGGCGTCTTCTCCGATTCCAGCATCAGCGTGCCACTGGCGAACAGCGCCACCTCGTCACCGCGCAGGTCCTCGGCCAGCTCCACCTCGTACACCTTGGGCAGCTTGGACTTCGGCGAGATGATCCGGTGCAGCAGGCCACCGTCATCGGTCATCAGCAGCAGCCCGCTGGTATCGCGGTCCAGACGGCCCACGGTGGACAGCACCGGGTCGCGGTCGCGGAAACGCGAGGGCAGCAGGTCGTAGACCAGCCGCCCCTTGTCCTTGATCGAACAGGTCACCCCGCGCGGCTTGTACAGCGCGATGGTCAGCCCGACCGGCGGATCCAGCGGCTCGCCATCGACGCGGATCGCTTCATGGGCCACCTGGTCGTCGGCATACAGCACCTCGCCATCGGCATCGGTGATGCGTCCTTCGCGGAACATCCACTGCACCTGCTTGCGGCTGCCGTACCCCAGGTTGGCGATCAGCTTGACCAGCTTCACCGGCTGCCTCCGCGCACCGCCTCGATCAGCTTGAAGCCATCGCGTTCGGCCAGCACCCGCACCGTGCCGAAGCTGTCGTTGAGCACGTTCTCGTACGGCAGGTGGCGGTTGGCCACCACGAACAGGCGCCCGCCGCGCTTGAGCGCCTGCGCCGCCACCGCGATGAAGCGCTGGCCGATGTCCGGGCGGTTCTCGCGCGAAGGGGTATGGAACGGCGGATTGCTGATGATCACGTCGTAGCCGGGCTCGATCCCGGCGGTCACGTCCTGCCACAGGAACTGCAGCAGCGCACGCGGCGGCTCGGCCAGGTTGACCCGTGCCAGGTCCAGCGCGCGGCCTTCGGCCTCGTACAGGTCCAGTGCGGTGATCTTCGGGCAGCGCTCCAGCAGCTCACGCGACAGGTAGCCGTAACCGGCGCCGAGGTCGGCGGCACGCCCGGTCAGGTCGGCTGGCAGGTTTTCCGCCAGCAGCACCGATGCCGGATCGGTGCGGTCCCACGCGAACACGCCCGGACGGCTGGTGAAGCGTCCGCCGAGGATCCTGCGCGGGGCGTCCAGGCTCGCCCAGCGGCTGGCCAGTTCGACATCGTGCTGGCCCTGCGCCGGCGCGCTCCAGTACACCCGGCAGTGGTTCTTGGTCAGGCTGCCGCCCAGGCCGGTGAGCTGCTTGAAGTCGCCCTCGCCGGAGCGCGCGCCCTCGTCGTTGTGCTGGCAGGCGACGATGGTGCCACCCGGCGCCACCAGCTGCAGGGCGCGGGCGAACAGCGCGCGGGCTTCGTCGCGCTGGCGCGGCGGCAGCACCAGCACCAGCCCGAAACGGCCCGCGTGGTCAGCGCCCAGCTCGGCGGACACCTCCAGCCCGGCCGATTCCAGCGCCTTGGCGAACGGGGCGAAGCTCTGCTCGCAGACCACTTCGCGGCCCTGCGCCTGCTCGCGCAGCGGCCATCCGTCACGCGCCCGCAGGAAGGCGACCGGGCCTTCCGGCCAGCGCAGCAGGCCTTGGGAGAGCGGCAGGAACAGGGTCTGCAGGGGAGCGTCGTCGCGGGCGGCCATCGGGCACGTAAGCCTTGGGATCTTCAGGGGGCGTCCATTGTACCGGCTCGGCGCCACCGCCCCCGTGCCGGACCGCTTTGCGAAAACCGAACATCACCTTGATGCCGCCCGAACGTCCCAGCGGTCAGGGTAAGAGGACCCATCCCAGCTCTGGAGATATCGAATGCGTGCCTTGTTCGTCGGTGGCGTGGTCGACAACAGCGAAATGGACCTGGAGGGCAGCCAGCCCCCGGTGCACTACCCGGAGGACACCGGTGGCGGCCACTCCCGCTACCGGCTGCACCAGGTCGGCAAGACCCGCGATGGGACCGTGGCCTATGCGGTCTACGGGGCTCCGGACATCACGGACGAGGAGGTCAGCCGGGTCGCCGATGAACGTGCCTACGAGCGCCGTTTCGAGGCCGAGGCTTCCTTGTTCGAACACTGATTCATGCGTGGGCCGGGCGGTCCCCGGCTCACTGCTTCAGCCAGGTCAATGCAGGGCGGTGCGTTCGCCGCTGGCCTGCACGTGGCGTACCGCCGCCACCAGCTGGGCCACCGAATACGGCTTGGCCACATGCTCCTGGAAACCCGATGCCAGTGCGCGACGCCGGTCATCAGCGCGGGCAAGCGCGGTCACCGCCACCGCGGGCAGCGCATCGGCGTCCACGCCCATGTCCTCGCGCAGCGTGCGGATGAGTCCATAACCGTCCATTCCCGGCATGCCGATATCGGTCAGCAGCACGTCGAAGCGTTGGTGCCGGTTCTCGTCCAGCAGCGCCAGCGCTTCGCCGGCAGACGACGCCGAGGTGACCGCTGCACCCTGCTCTTCCAGCATGCGACGCAGGTACTCAAGGACTTCCACCTGGTCTTCCACCGCCAGCAGATGCAGGCCGCGCAGCGGGTACGGTTCGACGATGCGCTCGATGATCGGGCCGCCGCTGATCACTTCACGCAGTGGTCGTGAGCCTTGGTCGGGCGAGTAGCGCGGCAGGCGCACGGTGAAGGTCGCGCCGCAGCCATGGCCTTCGCTGGCCGCCGCCACGGTGCCGCCGTGCAGTTCCACCAGCTGCTGCACGATGGCCAGGCCCAGCCCCAGCCCGCCATGGCGGCGGGTGGTGGTGCCATCGGCCTGGCGGAAGCGGCCGAACAGGTGATTGAGGAACTCCGGTGCGATGCCATCGCCACTGTCCTGCACCGTCACCTGCCAGCCCTCCGGCAGGTCTTCCAGCCGCAGCATGATCGAGCCTTCGGCCGGGGTGAACTTGATCGCATTGGACAGCAGGTTCCACAGCACCTGCTGCATCCGGGTGGCATCGCCCAGCACCAGGCACGGACGGTCCGGCACGTCCACGGTCACGTCCAGCGCCTTGCCCTCGGCGACCAGCTCCTGCGCGCCCATTGCCTGGCGCAGCTGCTCGGCAAGGTCCAGCACTTCCACTTCCAGCTGTACCTTGCCCAGCAGCATGCTGCTCAGGTCCAGCATGTCCGATATCAGCCGCTTCTGCGCATTGGCGCTGCTGGCGATCACGCCCAGGCCCTTGCGCAGTGGACTGTCCGGTTCCACCCGCTGCAGCAGCAGCTCGCTCCAGCCCAGGATGGTGGTCAGCGGCGTGCGCAGCTCGTGGGACAGGGTGGCCAGGAATTCGTCCTTCAGCCGCGCGGTGTTTTCCGCTGCGGCGCGCGCGGTGCGCTCGGACTGCAGCAGCTCTTCGCGTGCCAGTTCAATATCGCGTCGTTCGGTCACGTCCGGGCTGCTGCCGGCCAAACCGACGAAGTGCCCATTGCGCGAAAAACGCGGCCGGGCGTTCATTTCCAGCCAGCGCCACTCGCCGTCGGCGCGCCGGGCACGCACCAGGGCATTCATCGAGCGCTGCGCACTCAACGCGCCGCGCAGTTCGTGCTCGAACACCGAGGCATCATCGGGATGCACCAGCCCGCGCCAGACATCTTCCGGTACCCGGTTTTCATCACCGCCGAAGAACTCGGTAAAGGCGCTGTTGACGAAACGCGAGTGACCCTGCTCATCCAGCACCCAGACCGGCATCGGCAGGCCGTCTGCCAGGGCACTGAAGCGCGCCTCGCTTTCGCCCAGCTCGCCTTCCATCCGTTTGCGTGCGCTCACATCGAAAAACAGCACCGCGACCGTGTCATCGCCCTCGGCACCCACCCGCACGGCATCGACCGAATAGGCGCGGCCCAGCGCCTTGGCCTCCAGTTCGAACTGGGTCGCCTCACCAGTACGCGCTACGTGCCCGTAGATGGTGAACCAGTCCTTCTCGTGGTTGGGTTCAAGCTCGCTCATCCGCCGCCCGATCGGATCCACCAGCCCGGTATGCCGTTCGAACGCCGGATTCACTTCCAGGAACACATAGTCAACGGGATGGTCCTGCTCGTCGAAGAGGACTTTGATCACGCAGAAGCCCGCGTGCATGCGCTCCAGCGCGTGCTGGTACAGGCTTGCGCCACCTGCGGCGGCGTGTGCGGGCAGGGCTTCCAGGGTCGAATTCACAGGGGACAAGGGCTTGGGCCACTGGGTAGCAATACATACAGCATGGTCCAGACTGCGTATTCGCAGCGTCAAGCGCCGGGCGTCATGTCCGGCGTGATGAACTTCCCGTAAGCGCATGCCAGGGCGTGCTGGAGTGCCGCTTGTCCGGCGCGCCAGGCAGGACCACACTGGTGGCCACACTTACAGCGCTGCCACACGGCGCAGGAGCCTGCCATGAGCCGCCTTTCACTACGCAGCCTGCTGCTGGCAGTCCTGCTCGCCACTTCCGGCGGTGCCGCACTGGCCGCCCCGCGCACCGTGACCGATCCGCAGGCGCCGCGCGCGCTTGAAGCGTCCGGCCCGGTCAGCGTGCAATGGAACGACCCCAAGACCTTCACCGAGCTGCGCAACAGCACCAACCGCTTCGAGGCCGAGCGCGGCAACTGGGTTCATCAATTGGCCGAGTACGCGCGCAAAACCGCAGAGAAGACCCTGCAGCCCGGCCAGACGCTGGACATCACCTTCGTCGACATCAAGCGCGCAGGCGATTTCGAACCGTGGCATGGTCCGCGTGCCAGCGACATCCGGATCATGCGCGACATCTACCCGCCGCGGATCACCCTGCAGTACGCACTGAAGGACGCGGGCGGCCGGGTGCTGGACCAGGGCGAAGCCGCGCTGCGCGATTCCGGCTTCCTGCATGGCAGCACCGGCATGCAGAGCAGCAGTGACCCACTGCGTTACGAGAAGAAGCTGATCGACGACTGGGTGCGCCGCGACCTGGCCAAGCGGATCGCCGCCAACCCATCCGCTGGATGACGATCCAGGCGGGTGGGTGACGGCCGAGGCCTGGTGGGTGATGAGGGTGACGACCGTTGGTCGTTACGCTCTCCCTCTCCCCTCTCCCCTCACCCCTCCACATACTCCCGGCGCACGCGCTTCACCGCGCACGGCAGCTGGTAAGCGCTGACCCCACAACGCGGCGCCAGCTCGGCCAGGCTCAGCGCCTGCCCACCCCACAGCTGCACCTCGCTGCCCACGCCCGCCTGCGGGAGTGCGGTGAGATCCACGGTCAGCATGTCCATCGACACCCGGCCGATCAGCACACCCGGCTGGTCGTCGACCACCACCGGCGTGCCGTTCGGCGCGAACTGCGGATAGCCGTCGGCATAACCCATCGCCACCACGCCCACCCGGGTTCGCTGGCTGGCCACGAAGCGTGCGCCGTAGCCGACCGGCTCGCCTGCTTCGATCCAGCGCTCGGCGATCACCTTCGAACGCATGTTCATCACCGGGCGCAGGCGCGCGGTCACCGTGGAATCAACCGCCAACGGGTTGGCGCCGTACAGCATCAGGCCCGGACGCACCCAATCGCTGCGCACATCCGGCCAGCCCAGCAACGCCGGCGAATTGCAGATGCTGGTCTCGCCGGCCAGCCCGGCCGTGGCCGTTGCAAACACCGCCGCCTGTTCGTGGGTGCGTCCGCTGTCCAGCTCATCGGCACGCGCCAGATGGGTCATCATGACGATGCGACCGACCTGCGGCAGCGCGGAAAGGCGTGCATGTGCGGCACGGAAGGCATCCACGTCCAGCCCGAGCCGATGCATCCCGCTGTCCAGCTTCAGCCATACCGTCAGGGCCAGCGGACTGTCGAAAGCGGCCAGTGCCTCGACCTGCCACGGCGAACCCACGGCGGTCCACAACCGGTGTTCGGCGATCAACGGCAGTTCGCTGGCTTCAAAGAAGCCTTCCAGCAGCAGGATCGGGGCGGAAATACCGGCCGCACGCAGTTCCAGCGCTTCTTCGATGGTCGCCACCGCGAAGCCATCGGCTTCGCTTTGCAGCGCCTGCGCACAGCGCACCGCACCGTGGCCGTAGGCATCGGCCTTGACCACCGCCAACGCCTTGCCACCGCCCAGCTCGCGCGCGAGGCGGTAGTTGCTACGCAGCGCATCCAGGTCGATCAACGCACGTGCAGGGCGCATCAGCGGCGCCCCGCGTGCGCGTCCGCAGCGCGCTTGCCGCCATAGCGGAAGATATCCAGGCCTTCGGTGCTGATCTGCGGCTGGCGCGCGCTCATCAGGTCGGCCAGGTAACGGCCGGACCCGCACGCCATGGTCCAGCCCAGGGTGCCGTGTCCGGTGTTGAGGAACAGGTTGCGCAACGGCGTGGCGCCGATCACCGGCGTGCCGTCCGGGGTTGCCGGGCGCAGTCCGGTCCAGAACTCGGCGCGCGACAGGTCGCCGCCCTTCGGGTACAGGTCACGCACCACCAGCTCCAGCGTCTGCCGGCGACGCGGCGACAGGGACAGGTCGAAGCCGGCCACTTCGGCCATGCCACCGACCCGGATGCGGTTGTCGAAGCGGGTGACCGCCACCTTGTAGCTTTCGTCCAGGATGGTCGAGGTGGGCGCCATCGCCGGGTCGGTGATCGGCAGGGTCAGTGAGTAGCCCTTCAGCGGATACACCGGCAGGTCCAGTCCCAGCGGGGCCACCAGCGCCGGCGAATAGCTGCCGAGCGCCACCACGTAGTGATCCGCGGTTTCCAGCTTGCCGTCCACGCGCACGCCGGTGATGCGGTCACCTTCGTGCTCTATCCCGGCGATATCCACGTCGTAGCGAAACTCCACGCCGGCCTCGGCCGCCATCGCGGCCAGCCGGCGGGTGAACAACTGGCAGTCACCGGTCTGGTCGCGCGGCAGGCGCAGCGCGCCGACCAGCCCGTCAACGTGGGCCAGCGCGGGTTCGGCGGCGATGATGCCGGCACGGTCCAGCACTTCGTACGGCACGCCATACTGCGCCAGTACCTCGATGTCCTGCGCCGAAGCGTCCAGCTGCTGCTGGGTACGGAACAACTGGGTGGTGCCCAGGTCACGCCCTTCATAGTCGATGCCGGTCTCGGCACGCAGCTGGTTCAGGCAGTCGCGGCTGTACTCGGACATGCGCACCATGCGCGCCTTGTTGATCGCATAGCGTTCCTGCGTGCAGTTGCGCAGCATCTGCCACAGCCAGCGGTACTGGGCCAGGTCCATGCCCGGACGGATCGCCAGCGGCGCGTGCTTTTCAAACAGCCAGCCGATCGCCTTCTTCGGCACGCCCGGCGCCGCCCACGGCGAGGTGTAGCCGAACGACAGCTGCCCGGCATTGGCGAAACTGGTCTCCAGTGCCGGTCCCGGCTGGCGGTCGAGCACGGTGACTTCGAAACCGGCCTGGCGCAGGTACCAGGCACTGGTGGTGCCGATGACGCCGCTGCCGAGGATGAGTACGCGCATGAGACCTCTCCAACCCGATCAATTCCCTGCGCAGGAGCACGCGGGGACCATAATCAGACAAGTATAGTCAGCCTGATCCAGCGAATTTGCGCGTTTTATGAAAGCGGGGCAGCATATTTCACTGAAAACCATCTGCACAGGGCGACACCGTGGCCACCCGCACCCGCGAACTGGACAAAATTGACAGGAAAATCCTGAGGATCCTGCAGGCCGAAGGCCGGATCTCCTTCACCGAGCTGGGCGAACGCGTCGGCCTGTCCACCACGCCATGCACCGAGCGCGTACGCCGCCTGGAACGCGAAGGCGTGGTCACCGGCTACCACGCCCACCTGGATCCGAGCGCACTGAAAGCGAGCCTGCTGGTGTTCGTTGAAATCAGCCTGGCCTACAAATCCGGCGACATCTTCGAAGAGTTCCGACGCGCCGCGCTGAAGCTGCCCAACGTGCTGGAATGTCACCTGGTCTCCGGCGATTTCGACTATCTGTTGAAGGCGCGCATCAGTGAGATGGCTTCGTACCGCAAGCTGCTGGGCAGCACCCTGCTGACCCTGCCGCACGTGCGCGAATCCAAGAGTTACATCGTGATGGAAGAGGTCAAGGAGACCTGGAGCCTGCCGATCCCGGACTGAGCGGTCGAACGGGTGAGACCCCCTCGCGGGTGGCTGCTGTTTGTTGCCGCAGCTGGGTTGGGCCGGGCGGTGGGGCTGTGCGGGGGACGGCAGAAGCTGCATCCATGCGGGCCTCGTTTCGCGCCATCCATGGCGCGGGTACACGTCATCGCATTCGCGCTGCCGCTCCCACGCTTTGCTGTGCAAACCGTGGGCCCCGTCTCACCGACACCCACACCCCGCCGCTTCGCGGCCGCCCCTGACTCAGGGGCTCCCTCCACCCGACACCACACGGGCGCTCTGGTAGGGCCGACCCATGGTCGGCGGAAACCATCAAATCCCTGCCCCCCCCCAAAGCCGCCGACCATGGGTCGGCGCTACCGAAGGTTCCATGGCCACCATGGACCTGTCGAAGGGGGGGGCGGGGGGGGGTGGGGGGGACGCTCAACCGCCAGGGTGCGGGTTGCGGGCCGACAGGGCCGGAGGTGCGGCGCTTA
>NZ_JBJDOQ010000007.1:31980-175859 GCF_044901215.1 Stenotrophomonas sp. NPDC078853
TGGGGGGGCGAAAACAAAAAACCCCCGCCCCCCCCCAACCCCGCCCCCCATGGGGGGGGGCAACCCTTTGTTCCCTGGCCCACCTTGGACCTGCCTAGGGGGGGGGGGGGGGGGGTTCGTGGGAACGCTCATCCGCATGGATGCGGATGGCGAGCCTACAGGGACGTACTTGCGGCGATTCCCACGAACCCACCCCGCCCCGCCAACGCAGCAGCCCTGCAGCTCTTGACGTTGACGTTGGCTCTGGCTTGAAAGGCAGGTGCCGGGCGCAGCCCGGCAAACAAACAAACAAACAAACCCAACCCTACGGCTTGATCCTGGCGTCAGCACCCTGCGGCACGCTGTCGTGATACCGCCCCGTGCGCGAATCGAACACCCGGTTCGGCCCCGCCGGCTTCACCCCCGGAATGATCCGCCCGTCGCGGTCATACACCTTCGCCGGGGCCGTGCTCGCCGGCGGCGCCACCACCTTCGCCGGCCCGGTGCTGCGGATCGGCCCCGCCGCTGGCGGCGGGCTGGCAATCGGCCGCGGGGCCTGCACCGGCGACGGCGGCGAAGGCTGCACCACGCGCGGCGGCTGTGGAGCCGGCGGCGGTGGCGGCGGACGCACCGTGGTCGCACTGCGGGTCGCCGTCGGGCTGGACGGCGACGCCAGCTGCGCCGACGCCAGCGCCGGCACCAGCAACGCAGACAGCAGGATCAATGAACGCTTCATGGCAGCCCCCGGTAGTAGTTCAGCGCAGCGTGCGCCGCCTCCCGTGTGCCTGCCATGAACAAAGCCCCCGCCAACCGGCCGCGCCCCGCCAGCAGGCACTCCGTGCGCTGTCCACCCGCTTGCATGCCCGGCCCCACGCCCCCATCTCCGCAGGCATCCCCCAGGAGATACCGCATGAGCGCCTTCGACCTCACGCCCCCGACCGACGCGCAGCGCCAGGCACTGGAATCCTCGCTCAGCCCCGACGAAGCCCGCGTGCTGCTCCAACACGGCACCGAAGCGCCGTTCTGCGGCGTGTTCCTCGACAACAAACGCGATGGCGTCTACTGCTGCCGGCTGTGTGCCCTGCCCCTGTTCCGCTCCAGCACCAAGTTCGATTCCGGCACCGGCTGGCCCAGTTTCTTCGCCCCGTTCGCCCCCGAACACGTGCGCGAGATCCGCGACATCAGCCACGGCATGATCCGCACCGAGATCACCTGCGCCCGCTGTGGCAGCCACCTCGGCCATGTCTTCCCGGACGGCCCGCCGCCCACCTTCGAGCGCCACTGCCTGAACTCCGTCTCACTTTCGTTCACCGAGAACGGCGCGTCCTATGACGATCCACTGCAGCGGGGCGGCGCCGAAGCCGAACCCGCCGGCTGATCCGCGGCGGCAGGCCCGCTGACGGATTTCACATATTGCCTCTTCAGAAACCGCGTGAACGCGCCGTTAGGGAGATACCCCCTTTCCCTGCGTCGCGTCCATGCTCATCCTCATCGGCTTCCTCGTCGTCATCGCCAGCGTGCTCGGTGGTTATCTCGGCGCCCACGGACGACTGGGCGCGCTCTGGCAGCCCTACGAGCTGGTGATCATTGGTGGCGCCGCCGTGGGTGCGTTCCTGGTCGGCACCCCGGCAAAGACCGTCAAGCAGACCCTGAAGGCCAGCGTGGCCGTGTTCAAGGGCCCGCGCTACAAGCAGCAGGACTACATCGACGTCCTCAGCCTGGTGTACGAGCTGCTCAACAAGGCCCGCCGCGAAGGCTTCATGTCGTTGGAAGACCACGTGGAGAAGCCCGGCGAAAGTCCCATTTTCGCCAACTACCCCAAGGTCCAGGCCGACCACCACCTGGTCGACTTCATCACCGACTGCCTGCGCCTGATGATCGGCAGCAACATCGAACCGCACGAACTGGAACCGCTGCTGGAGCTGGAGCTGGACAAGCACCATGCCGAAGCGCTGGCGCCGTCGCAGGTCATCACCAAGGTGGCCGACGGCCTGCCCGGCTTCGGCATCGTGGCGGCGGTGCTGGGCATCGTGATCACCATGGGTTCGATCGGTGGCCCGATCGAAGAAGTCGGCGCGCACGTGGCCGGCGCGCTGGTCGGCACCTTCCTCGGCATCCTGCTGGGCTACGGGTTCGTCGGCCCGATGGCCGCGGCGATGGAAGCGCGCGCCGAGCAGGACAGCCGCATCTACGAATCGGTGAAGACCGCCCTGCTGGCCTGCCTGCGCGGCTACAACCCGAAGATCGCGCTGGAATTCGCCCGCAAGACGCTGCCGTCCGACGTGCGCCCGGCGTTCTCCGAATTCGAGCAGCACCTCAAGACGGTCAAGTAAGCCATGAGCGAGACCAAGCCCACCGTCATCGTCCGCCGGGTCAAGAAGAAGGGCCACGCCGCCCACCACGGCGGCTCGTGGAAGGTGGCCTACGCCGACTTCGTCACCGCGATGATGGCCTTCTTCCTGGTGCTGTGGCTGGTGGCGTCCACCAGCAAGCCCGAGCGCGGCGCCATTTCAGAATACTTCCGCAATCCCAGCCCGTTGTCGGGCACCAGCAGTACGCCGGCACCGGGCATGGCGGGGCCGGGTGGCGCCAGCACCTCGATGATCAAGCTGGGCGGGGCGGCCGATGTCAGCCGTGGCACCAGCAACGATCCCTTCCAGAACCAGCAGGAAAGCATTCCCAAGGCCGTCGACCCCGACTCGCGCCAGCAGGAAAAGAAGCAGCTGGAAGCGCTGATGCAGGAACTCACCGAGGCCATCAGCAAGAGCCAGGCGCTGGAACCGTTCAAGGACCAGCTGCTGCTCGACCTGACCCCAGAAGGGCTGCGCGTGCAGATCGTGGACAAGCAGAACCGGCCGATGTTCGACCTCGGCGGGGCGGCACTGAAGCCGTATACGCAGACCATCCTGCGCGAACTGGCGAACTACCTGAACCACGTGCCGAACCGGATCAGCCTGACCGGCCACACCGACACCGCCGCGTACAGCACCCAGCACGGCTACGGCAACTGGGAACTCAGTGCCGACCGCGCGAACGCGGCCCGCCGCGCGCTGGTGGACGGCGGACTGGATGAGGCCAAGGTCACCCGCGTGGTCGGGCTGGCCTCTTCGGTGCTGTTCGACAAGACCAACCCGGCCAACCCGATCAACCGCCGCATCAGCATCGTGGTGATGACCCGGGATGCCGAAGCTTCTGCGCTGGCAGGCGCCGGCTCCCCGGTCGCGTTGTCGCCCGCAGTGGCCGATCCGGACGTGCAGGCCGCGCAGGTGCCGGCCGTGGTGGGTGACGCCGCGCCATAGCGCCAAGCGCGCCCTGCGCTGGGCCATTACAATGGCGGTCTTCCCTTTTTGCAGGCTCCCACCATGTCCAAGCTCTCCAAAGCCAAGCGCGACAAGCGCAAGAAGCAGCAGCCCAAGCGCGCCTTCGCCCGCCTGAGCGACCAGCAGCAGGTGCAGAACCACGCCGTGCTGACCAACGAAGAAGGCCAGGTGGTCGCGGCCATCGGCCTGCAGGGCCGCCAGTGGCTGCTGTCGATCGGCGGCCAGACCATGGGCAACGCGGATGATCCGATGCCGATGCTGGCCATGCTCAAGCACCTGGCCAACGTGCAGGGCAAGGAAGGCCGCAAGGTCGACCTGCAGTACTCCGAAGGCCTGGGTGAGCTGATCAAGGTCATGGCTGCCGAAAAGGAACTGGACGCCGATGCGTACCTGGACCAGCTGGCCGCCGAGTTCGACAACATCGATGCCGAAGACGCCGCCGAAGGCGAGGCTGCACAGGACCTCACCGACGCCGAGGCAGCCACCGAGGCCCCGGCAGACGCAGAAGCGGAAACCGAAGCCGACGCCGACGCCGACGACAAGCCGAAGGCCTGAAGGGCCTCCGGACCCCGGTGACGGTCTACGTCGACGACGCAGTACAGGCCTGGCGCGGACAGCGCTGGGCCCACCTGATGGCCGACACCCTGGCCGAGCTGCATGCCATGGCGGCGCAGCTCGGCATCCCGCGTCGCGCGTTCCAGAACAAGTCCAGCGGCGCGCACTACGACGTCACCGTGGCCCTTCGCGAACAGGCGATCGCGCTCGGCGCGCAGCCGATTTCCCGGCATACCGATCGCGAACGGGTCAAGGCGGTGATCGCCAACGCCCGCGCGCAGTACCAGCCCGAGTAGCGAGCACAGGATCCGGCCCGGTCAGAACGGATCGCTGCCCAGCCGCACTTCAACGTTCAGCAGCGAACACAGCGCCAGCATCGCGTCGTCGTCGCGGGTCAGCGCCATCCAGCCGGTGAAACCGTCGCTGCCGGCATCCACGCTCCACAGCGTGTAATTGTTCTCGCGCAGGCGGTCGAAAGCGGTGGACATCAGCTGCACGCCATCCAGCCCGATGCTGAAGTCTTCGTCGTCCAGGTCGCCGCCCCAGTCCACCTGCAGGTTGAAGCGCGCCGACAGCTCGTTGACCGCCGACATCAGCGATTCCAGGTCATCGCGTTCCACCTCGAAGCCGCTCTGCCAGCCGATCGCGGTGAACAACGGCGGGATCCAGTCGCTGTCCGGCTCCAACGGCTCGCCCTGTTCGGCCAGCAGCTCGCGCCAGCGGTTGAACTGGGCCAGCGCCAGCTCTTCGTCGCCGGGATTGATCAGCACCAGCAGGTTCCATGCACGCGCCTCGAAATCGTCCTCGTCGTAGTCGTGGGCGTCTTCTTCGAAGTCGAAATAATCGCTGTTGTCGGGCATGGTCGTGGTCCTGCGGGTACGGTGCTGTGGCACGCATTCTGAGGCCTTGCGGCCGCCGCCGGAAGCATCGGCGTTGGGTCGCGCGCCGCGTACAGGTATCCTTCACCCCATGAAGCCGGCCTTGGTGGCCGTCACAGTGAAGCTGAAATGAGCGATACGCCTCCCGACCACCTGGCCATCAACCCGGCCAGCCCCCACCACGATGCGCAGGCGCTGGAGCGCGGCGTCGGCGTGCGCTTCAATGATGTCGAGCGCACCGATGTCGAAGAATATTCGGTCAGCGAAGGCTGGATCCGCGTGCAGGCGGGCAAGGCGCGCGACCGTCGCGGCAACCCGATGACGCTGAAGATCAAGGGCAGTGTCGAAGTGCGCTACCTCGACCTGAAGCCGCAGGCCTGAGGCCTGCTGGACGGGCCTGCGGTAGCGCCGAGCCATGCTCGGCGGGCTGTGTCAGGCACCGCGGCAAGAGCCGCCGAGCATGGCTCGGCGCTACCGCCAGCATGCCCCTCACTCCCTCTGCCGCGATTCCAGCAGGTCCAGGTTGCGGATCAGCTTGCGTGATATCTCATCGGAGATCAGTCCGCGACGGGTCAGCCGGAACAGCTCCTCGCGTTCGGCGTTCAGCCCGGCGCCGCGCAGCTGGCGGTAGCCGCGTTCCATCCGCCTGACCTTTTCCGGATCCGCATCCGGGCCATGCTCTTTTTCCAGGTTGCGCTGGTACAGCAGGCTCACCCGTGATGCCGCATCGTTGTACAGCTGCACGTTGTCGGTGGTCTGGTTCTGCACCAGCTGCTGGCGCATCCGCTCCACCCCGGCCAGCGCCGCCTTGGATGCCAGCTTGCGCGCTACGTCCTCTTCCTTGCGCTCGCCCGAATCGGCCGGCAACTGCAGGCCTTTCAACAACTGCGGCAAGGCCACGCTGGCGCCCACCAGCGAGAACAGGATCACCGCCGCGGCCAGGAAGATCACCAGGTCACGCGCAGGGAATGGATCGCCGCTGGGCAGGAACAACGGCAGGGTCAGCACGCCGGCCAGGGTAATCGCCCCGCGCACGCCGGCCACCGAGGTCGCCACCACGATGCGCCAGCTGGGCGCCTGGCGCTGCTCGTCGCCGCGACGCCGCGCGCGCAGCAGGTTCCAGCGCAGCGACAGCCATACCCACAGCAGGCGCAGCAGGATCAGCGCCAGGTTGATCACGATCACGTACACCGCCAGCCACCACGGACTCTGGTGGCCGCTCTCGCTCATCGTGGCCACGGCACGCTCCACGATGCCCGGCAGCTGTTCACCCAGCAACACGAACATGATGCCGTTGAAGCTGAACTGCAGCATGTTCCACACCGCCGAACGCTGCACGCGCATGCTGCCGGACACGCGGCCGGTCAGCTCCACGTAGCTCATCGTGATGCCCGCCGCCACTGCCGCGAGAATGCCCGATGCGTTGACCTCTTCAGCCAGCAGATAGGCCGCGAAGGGAATCAGCAGGTTGACCAGCATCGCCGCGCCCGGCTCCTCGCCGAAGCGGCGCCACAGCCAACGCTGGAAGGTGGACACCCCCAGGGTCACCGCCACGCCGACCGCCAGCCCGGCCGCAGCCACCCACAGGAAGGTCATCGAGGCGGTGGCCAGCGAGAACGAACCGGTCATCACCGCAGCCACCGCGAAGCGGAAGCAGACCAGGCCGGAGGCATCGTTGAGCAGCGATTCGCCTTCCAGGATGTGCATCAGCCGCTTGGGGATCGGCGCCTTCGACGCGATCGCGCCCACCGCCACCGGATCGGTCGGTGAAATGATCGCCGCCAGCGCGAAGCACACCGCCAGCGGCATCACCGGGATCATCCAGTGGATCAGCAGGCCGGCGCCGATCACCGTGAACACCACCAGCCCGAAGGCCAGTTCCAGGATGGCGCCCTTGTCGCGGAACAGCCCCTGCTTGGGGATGCGCCAACCGTCCAGGAACAGCAACGGCGGCAGGAACAGCAGGAAGAACATGTCCGGGTCGAGCGCGTGCCCGCGGTTGAATACACCGGCGATCACCGCGCCCAGCGCGATCTGCACCAGCGGCAACGGCAACGAAAACGGCAGTACGCGGACCAGGTAACCACTGGCCACGACGGCGACCAGCATCGCCAGGACCACTTCAATGGTGTGCATGCATCATCCAGATGACGGCGCCAACGGGGGAAGGATGGCCATGCGGCCAAGGCGCCAGTGACCGGAAAAAACTAGCACAGCACGGCGATCAGGCCCACGCCTGCATCGAGCGGACTCAGCGGGGCGACAGCAAACCGCCAGCCCCGTCGAAGCGGTAGAGATCCATCGCCAGCATGCCGGCATCGATGCCCGCATCGATGCGCCGTGCCCCCAGTCCGCCCTCCCCTGCCGCGCCGATGGCGAAGTGCAGCGGCTGCAGATGTTCATCGCTGGGATGCGCCTGCACGGCACCCGGCGCCTGGGCCCGGTAATCGAGCAGGGCATCCACGTCGTCAGCGGCCAGGCGCTGCTCCACCCAGCCGATGAACGGCCGCACGTAGGGCGCTTCCTTGCCGTCCTGGTAACGGCGGAAATCGTGCAGGTTGTGGGTGATGCTGCCCGAGCCCACCAGCAGCACGCCCTGTTCGCGCAGCGGCGCCAGCGCCCTGCCCAGCGCCAGCTGGTGGGCCGGACCCAGCTGCGGCTGCAGCGACAGCGGCACCACCGGGATGGAAGCGTCCGGGAACAGGAAACGCAACGGCACCCAGGCGCCGTGATCCAGCCCGCGGCTGGGATCCAGGCGCGCCGGCAGGCCGGCATCCAGCAGCAGCTGCTGCACCTGGGCCGCCAGCTCCGGCGCACCCGGCGCCGGGTACTGCAGGCGATACAGCGCCTCCGGGAAGCCGCCGAAATCATGGATCGTCGGCGGCAGCGGATGCGCGCCCACCAGCGGTTGCGTACTCAGCCAGTGCGCGCTGGCGATGACGATGGCGCGTGGGCGTGGCAGATCGGCCGCCAGTTCGGCCAGCCGCTGTCCGACCAGTCCGGGCTGCAGCGCGGTCATCGGCGAACCATGCGAGATGTACAGGCTGGGCAGGCGGCGCACGGCGGACTCCTGATAGGACATCGCTCAAGCTTAGTGCCAGCGGCCCGCGCGAAAAATACGTTGCACCGAGCCGGTTTGTTGCAGGAACGGAAACAATGGACACCTTTGCGGCCAGCTTCGAACGGTAGCGCCGAGCCATGCTCGGCGAGCGCTCCGCGCGGTGCAGGCATTCGGCCGAGCATCGCCCGGCGCTACAGAACCACTTCCACCGCGTCCAGTCGCTCGATCACCGTCTTCAGCGGCGCCGGCCGGCCAAGCAGGTAGCCCTGCACCTGGTCGCAGCCGTGCGCGGCCAGCCACTGCAGCTGGCCCGGCGTCTCCACGCCTTCGGCGATGATGGTCAGGCCCATGCTGTGGCCCAACGACAACAGCGCGCGGCAGATCGAGGCATTGCGCGGATTGATCTCCACATCGGCGACAAAGCTGCGGTCGATCTTCAGGATGTCCAGCGGCAGGTGCTGCAGGTAGGACATGCTGGAAAAACCGGTGCCGAAGTCATCCAGCGACACGCAGATGCCCTGTTCGTGCAGCCGCTGCATGGTCTGCATCGCCTGGGCCGGCTTGCGCATCAGGCTGCTCTCGGTGAGCTCGACCTGCAACGCACCGCGTGCCAGCCCGAACTCCTCCATCGCGCGGCCGAACTCGCCGACCAGGTCGCTGTTGAAGAACTGCACCGCCGATACGTTCACCGCGATCGGCAGGTCGGCCCAGCCGGCATCCACCAGTTGCCGCTGGGCCTGCGCGGCAGCACGGATCACCCAGCGCCCCAGCGCCAGGATCAGCCCGGTGTCTTCGCACAGCTGGATGAAATCGCCCGGCGGGATGAAGCTGCCATCGGCCTGTGGCCAGCGCAGCAGCGCCTCCAGCGCGGCCGGCGTACCGTCGCTGGCGTGGCAGATCGGCTGGAAATAGAGTTCGAATTCGGCATCGATGGCGTTGTGGATACGGCCGGCCAGCCGCAGCCGCTCGGCCAGGCGTGCATTGACGCTGGGGTCGAAGCGCGCCAGCACATCGCCTTCGGCGCGCGCGCTGTGCGCGGCCTGCGCCGCCATGCCAACCACCTGCGCCGCCAGCAGCCCATCACCCGGCGCGTGCACGGCCACGCCGATGCTCGGCTCGAACTGGTGCAGCGAGTCCTGCCCGCGCACCGGCTCGGACACGATCTGCACCAGTGCATCCAGCGCGTTCTGCGCATCGTGGGCATCGCTGAAGGCAAACACGAAGTCTTCAGCCGGCTGGAAGGCCAACCAGCCAAACCGCGCGCCCAGTCCGCCCAGCCGCGTGGCCATCGCCTGCAGCACCGCATCACCGATGTCATTGCCCAACGCATCGGAGATCAGCCGCAGCCCACGCAACTGGATGAAGGCCACCGTGTAGCCTTTGCCGCACTCGTCCAGCGCTTCGGCCAACGCCCGCGTATTGAGCAGGCCGGTCTGCGGATGGTGGCTGGCGTGGTAGGCCAGCTCGCGCTCGTAGGCCAGCCGCTCGCTCACGTCTTCAGCCAGCACCAGGCAGGCCGCGCGTCCATCGAAATCCAGCCGCGAAAGATGCGCCCGCACCTCGAACACGGTGCCGTCCTTGCGCTGGTGCAGGCGGATTTTCGCGTCCTGCACCTCGCCGATGCGGGCTTCAGCGATCGCCCCGCGGATCTCCTCCCAGCCTTCGCGCGGCCGGATGTCCAGGATGCTCATCGCCAGGAATTCTTCGCGCGTATAGCCGTATTGGCTGACCGCGGCCTGGTTGACCTCCAGGAAGCGCAGCGTATCCGGGTCGAACACCCAGAACGGCGCCGGATTGCGGTCGAACAGCAGGCGGAACTGGCGTTCGGCCTGGTCGGCGCGCTCGCGTGCCAGGTAGCGTTCGCTGATGTCGGTCATCGCACCGATCATCCGCCGCTGGCGATCGCCGATAATCACCCGCCGACCGCGTGCGGACACCCAGCGCACGTCGCCGCCCGGCAGCACGATGCGGAACACCTCGTCCAGCACCGCATCACCGGCGAATGCCCGGTCGAATGCCGCCTGCATGCGCACGCCGTCTTCGCGGTGCACGCGCTGGAAGAACTCGGACAACGGCAGCGCATCGACGTCAACGCCGAAGATCTCCCGAGCCAGCGGCGACCAGTGCAGCTGGCAGGCATCTTCATCCACGTGCCAGGTGCAGACATGGCCCACCTGATGGGCCAGCAGCAGCTCGGCGTGGCCGGTGCGCAGTTCCTCGGCCAGCACATGCTGGCGCCGCGCTGCGCGGCCGACGCCCCACACCAGGCCGGCCAGCAGCCCGCAGTACAGCAGGAACATCGCCACCGAGGCGTACACGTAAGGCCACCATGCGGCCAGCACTTCGCGATGGCCCAGCCCGGCATACACCGCAAGCGGATACTGATGCAGCGTGCTCATCGCCGATATGCGTGCCACCCCGTCGACCGGGCTGGTTTCCACGCCCAGCGAACGCACCGCGTCACTGCCCAGCGTCTCGCGGTGGGCCAGCCCGAAGCGCTGCCCCACCACGTTGCCGTCCATCGGTGAGCGCGCCAGCACATGGCCTTCCACATCGCTGATCGACACCACCCCGCGCGTGCCGATATCCAGCCCGCCGATGATCCGCTGCAGTTCACTGGTATGCAGGCGCACCAGCAGCCAGCGGTCCTGTTCCAGCTGCAGGGCCAACGGCAGCACCCAGTTCAAGCCGTCGCGTCGCTGCGGCGGCCCCAGGTACAGGTCACTGCCACTGCCACGCCGTTGCCCGTCCACCCACAGCGGCAGCTGCAGGTCGCCGACGCCGCTGGTCAGCGCGCGGCCGTGCTGGTCCACCACCACGATGCTGTCCAGCTCGGCATGCCGGTGCAGCACGCCGGCGATGTTCTGGTCCAGCAGCTCCGGTGCTTGTCCGGGCACGCTGCGGAACAGTTGCGCAGCGTCTGCGCCGACGCCCTGCATCGCCCGTTCCAGGTTACGCATTTCCAGCCACAGCAGGCGCTGGCTGCCCACGGCCAAGGTGCGGCTCTGGCGCTGGGCAACGTCCTGCCGGCGCTGGAAGTCACTGGCCAGCATCGTCGCCAGTCCGGCGGCGAACAGCAGGCCGAGCAGCATTCCACCCCACAACAGGGCACGCTGCGGCCGAACCAGCATGCGGCTCAGTGCGGCCATCGATGGCAACGTCGGCTGTGGTGGCCTGGTGCTCTCATTCGCTAACGTTTTCCTGTGATCCAGACCTAAGCGGCCGCGGATCGGCTTTCTTGACCGTGCTGTCCACTCTCCGGGGGTACCACGTCGAACGCGCTTCCTCCCGGCCCCGTCGTGCAGCATGCATCAGGCCGATGACGACAGGAAGAGTGCCCGCGCCTGTTCAGCCAGATCCGGCACACGCCGCGCCCGGTTTCGGTACGGTTGCCGTTGCAACCAGGCCCACCAGCAGGGATTAGACTGGCGGTTTCCCGTCGCCCGAGTACTTCATGCCTACGTTGCGTCGCGCTCCCCTGCTGCTGGCGATCACCGCCAGCCTGTCCCTTTCGCTGGCTGCGTGCAGCGGCGACACCCCGCCCAGCGCGCCCGCTGCGCAACAGCAGGCAGCGGCCGAGCAGGCGCCCGGGCCGCAGCTGGGCAGCTTCGGTTTCGACGCCGACGGCATGGACCGCAGCATCGCCGCTGGCGACAACTTCTTTGATTTCGCCAACGGCACCTGGGTCAAGAACACCGAAATCCCGGCCGACCGTTCGCGCTTCGGCAGCTTCAACGTGATCGCCGAGAAGACCCAGGCCGACACCCGCGCCATCCTGGAGGGCGCCGCCAACAACGCCCAGGCCAGCGGCGAAGACAAGCTGATCGGCGATTACTACGCCGCCTTCATGGACGAAGCCGGGATTGAACAGCGCGGGCTGGCGCCGGTGCAGCCGCAGCTGCAGGCGATCGACGCACTGGCCGACAAGGCCGCCCTGGCGCGGGCGCTGGGTGCCGACGTGCGCGCCGACGTGGACCTGCTCAATGCCACCAATTTCTATACCGACCGCCTGTTCGGCCTGTGGGTGTCGGTGGACCTGCTGCAGCCGGCACGCACCGCGCCCTACCTGGTGCAGGGCGGCCTGGGCCTGCCGGACCGTGACTTCTACCTCGGCGATGGCCGCATGGCCGAGCTGCGCCGGCAATACCAGGAATACATCGGCCAGGTACTGACCCTGGCCGGCGTTGCCGATGCAGGTGCCAAGGCGCAGCGCATCGTCGCCCTGGAAACCAAGATCGCCAAGGCGCACGCCACCCAGGAAGAAACCAACGACGTGGCCAAGGGTGCCAATCCGTGGACCCGCGAAGACTTCAGCGCCAAGGCACCCGGCATGGATTGGGCTGCGTTCCTGGAAGCGTCCGGACTGTCGCAGCAGCAGGACTTCATCGTGTGGCAGCCGAAGGCCGTGGCCGGCCTGTCGCGGTTGGTCGCCACCGAGCCGCTGGAGGCCTGGAAGGACTACATGACCTTCCACGCGCTTGACCGCGCAGCCCCTTACCTGCCGAAGAAGTTCGCCGATGCGCGCTTCGCCTTCCATGGCACCGCGCTGAGCGGCACCCCGCAGCAGAGCGATCGCTGGAAGCGCGCGGTGGACGATGCCAACCATGCCATCGGCGAGGCCATCGGCAAGCGTTACGTGGAAAAACACTTCGATGCGAAGACCAAGGAACGTGCCGACGAAATGGCGAGGAACATCATCGCCGCTTTCGGCAAACGTATCGATGCACTGGACTGGATGTCTCCGCAGACCAAGGCCAGCGCCAAGGCCAAGGTCGCCGGGCTCAAGGTCGGCATGGGCTACCCGGACAGCTGGCGTGACTACAGCGGCCTGGAGATCAAGCGCGATGATCCGCTCGGCAACGCGCAGCGCGCCGAGCAGTTCGAATACCAGCGCAACCTGGCCAAGCTGGGCAAGGCGCCGGACCACGGCGAGTGGGCGATGCTGCCGCAGACCATCAATGCGATGAACGTGCCACTGGAAAACCGCCTGGTGTTCCCGGCCGCCATCCTGCAGCCGCCGTTCTTCGACGGTGCGGCCGACGATGCAGTGAACTACGGCGCCATCGGTGCGGTGATCGGCCATGAAATCAGCCACGGCTTCGACAACGCCGGCGCACTGTTCGATGAAACCGGCCGCCTGCACAACTGGTGGACGCCGCAGGACCTGGAGAAGTTCAACGCGGCCGGCGACGCGCTGGCGGCACAGTTCAGCAGCTACGAGCCGTTCCCCGGCGTGCACGTCAACGGGCGCCTGTCGCTGGGCGAGAACATCGCCGACGTGGCCGGCCTCGGCACCGCCTACGATGCGTACCAGCTGTCGCTGCAGGGCAAGCCGGGCGAAACGCTGGAAGGTTTCACCCCGGACCAGCGCTTCTTCCTCGGCTTTGCCCAGGCATGGCGCAGCAAGAGCCGCGAACAGGCACTGCGCAATTCCCTGCTGACCGACGTGCACGCGCCGGGGCAGTTCCGTGCGCTGACCGTGCGCAACCTGGATGCGTGGTATCCGGCCTTCGAGGTCAAGGAAGGCCAGAAGCTGTACCTGGCACCGGAAAAGCGCGTCAAGGTCTGGTAAGCAGCAGGTCTCGGCGGGTGATCCGGCCTGGTGGGTGACGACTGTCAGTCGTCACGCCCTCCCCCAGGCCACACCTTCAACACCCCCACCCCGACCCCCATCCGCGCACACGCGCGGCTGGCCAGGCCATCCGGCAAGGCGCGGCGAAACAACGGCGCCGCGCCCTGCAGCACGCGCATCGAAGCGCGCGCCTGCAGCCGTTGCCGCGTTCCCTGTTCCAGCATCTCGCCTGCCCACGGCGGCAGCAGCGCCGCCGCCGCCCCCAGGAACACATCGCGCGAGAGGCCCGGCACCGGTACCGGCAGCCGCACCGACTGCAATACCTGCAGCACCTCGCGGGCCCGCTCATCCAACCGCAGCTGCGGTTGCTGCAGCGCAAACCAAGCGTCCACTTCGGCTTCGCTGCGCGGCACGCCGGTGGCGCCCAGCGCCTCGGCCACGCGCCGGTATTCATCGTAGTAACGGTCGGCCAGCGGCCCGGGCACCGCACGCCCGTAGCGACGGAAACCCTGCAGGAAGCCATACGCCTCGGTCACGTGCACCCACGTCAACAGCTTCGGATCATCCGCCGCGTAGGGCACGCCATCCACGCTGCCACGTACGTTGGCATGGATGCGGCGCACACGCGAAACCAGCTTTTCCACCTCGGCTGTCGGCGCGTAGGTGGTGCCGGCCACGAACGCGGTGGTGCGGCGCAGCCGGCCGACCAGGTCTTGGCGGAAATTGGAATGGTCATACACCCCGGCCAGCGCACGCGGATGCAACAGCTGCAGCATCAACGCGCACAGCCCGCCCGCCAGCATCGAAGGCAGTTCGGCATGCACCCGCCAGGTCATGCTGTCCGGCCCGAACCAGCCAGGGTCGCCCGCCGGGTGGTCGTAGTCGATGCCACTCTGGCCGCGCGGGAAGGCGTCCAGTACCCAGCGGCGGATCGGGGCGGTCAGCGGAGAGAGCGGAGAAGACATGCGGCGGCTCAAGACTCGTCGGGTCGGCGCAGATTGCGCGTTTCCGGCCCATTGTCGGTCATCGGCGGTGACTGGACGCCTCACGGTGTCCGCCGCAGCGAAGGATGTGCGGCCGCAGCACGTTTTCCACTGCGACATCTTGTCGCAGGCCATCCCGCCGATGCTGCATCGCATCACGCCCGTCGGCTGCCTACGTATTCATCCCGGCCGCCCGCGCGATCTTCGCGCCGCCCTTATTGCACCCCTCGCTGGAAGTGCTAGAACTGAATCCGCCTCACCGCTCAACGCATCGCCGCACGTTCCAACAGGGAGCCCGCCATGATTGCTTTGTTCAAAGGTCTAGGATTGTTGTTACGCGACAACGAGCTGTACCACAGTCCGTTCGAAAAACAGGTCGCCCATTGGCGCGGCATGAGCGAACAGCAGATCCGCGACGAGGTCGCCGTGCTGGCGCAGGCGAAGTGCCAATGGCTGATGGCCTCCATCGTCGGCTGGCAGGCCTCCTCCCTGCTTATCCTCGGCCTGATCGCCAACTACCTGTGGCGCGATGACTTCCATATCACCTTCACCCGCGTGGTGATCATCATCGGTTCGTGGGTCTCGATCCTGTTCGTGATCTGGTTCATGGCCAACATGTTCGACCAGCAGGCCGGCTTCGAGCGCTGGATGAAGGCCTTCAACAGCCGCGCGCGCATTACCTCCAGCGCCGACAGCGTGGAATGCGTGGCCGATGCGCTGGGCATGGCCGAGCACTATCCGGAAGTGCTGGATTACAAGCAGGCCGTCACCAGCCGGCGTGAGCTGCGCCACGAAGACATCCGCATCATGACCGAGATCGGGCGCATGCGGCAGCACAGCGAACTGGTCGGCCGCCTCAACCACGTCGGCGAAACCAGCAGCCATCGCGACCTCACCCTGCAACCGGCCTTCTGACGGTTACTGGCAGGGGACGCTGGCGCTGCTGCTGACGCAGGTCCTGAAGCCTTGTGGCAGGCCTTCCCGCTTCTGCGTGTGGCCAGCGCGGATGTCGAAGGCCTGCAGCATGCCGCGTTCGCAGCGCTGCTGGCCGTCGCAGGTTTCCTTGAAGACCTGGTAATAGCAGCGCCCACTGGCGCTGCGGACGCAGTTGAACGACGCGCTTTCCGCGCGCACCGAGGTGCGGCTGAACAGCTGGTCGATGCCCTGTTCGCTGATGCGGGTGATCGAGGTGCTGGTGACCTTGTCCTGGCAACCGAACAACGACAGCAGGCAACTCAGCAGGGTGGTGAGATAACGCATGGCACGGTCCTTCCTTGTTGGCCCGGGGCGGCTTTACATGCCGCGGAACAGGCTCATGAACGGTTGACTGACGGTGAGCGTTTCAGGCCGGTCGCGCAGGCGCAGCACGCCGCGTCCGGTGTCATCGCGGCTGACCGCCGCCACGGCCTTCATGTTGACGATGGTGGAGCGATGCACCTGCCTGAACTGCCGCGCATCCAGCGCCTCCAGCAGCTCGCGCAGCGGGGTACGCAACAAGCTTTCGCCGGCCGCGGTAACCACCGTGGTGTACTTGTTGTCCGCGCGGAAATACACCACGTCTTCGAGCATGATCAGCACGGTATCGCGTCCATTGCTTGCAGTGATCCAGGCCAGTGGCGGGGCGTCGGCGCGCGGTTGCCCGTTGCCAAGACGCTGCAGCAGTCGTTCCAGCACGGCATCGTCGTTGCGCGCTGAAGGCAGGCGCGCCAGCAGGCGCTCGCGCGTGGCCAGAAGGCGCTCGTCGCTGACCGGCTTGAGCAGGTAGTCCATGGCGCCTTGTTCGAAGGCATCGATGGCGTACTGGTCGTAGGCGGTGACGAACACCACCTGCGTGCGCGGGCTCAGCTCGCCCATCGCGCGCGCCACCTGGATGCCGCTGATGCCGGGCATGCGGATGTCCAGGAAGGCGATGTCCGGTTGCTTTTCGGCCAACTGCTCCAACGCACTGGCGCCGTCCTCGCACTCGGCCACGATGCGCAGCTCCGGCCACAGCCGGCGCAACTGCTCCACCAGCGCACTACGCAGCAGCTCTTCGTCTTCGGCGATCAACGCATCAAGCGGCATGGCGCGGCTCCTTGGCAACCTGCGGCAGGGTCATGGTGGCGGCCACGCCACTGGGGAAATTGGCGACGATCGCCACCCCGGCCTGTTCACCGCAGGTCAGGCGCAGGCGTTCGCGCAGGTTCTTCAGGCCGATGCCAGTACCGCTGGTGCCGTGGCCGAAGCCCAGGCCGTCGTCGGCCACGGTCACGGTGACGTGGTCATCGAAGGCCCGCGCGATGATCCAGATCGTGCCGCCGCCGGGCTTGGGTTCAAGGCCATGCTTCACCGCGTTTTCCACCAGCGTCTGCAGCGCCATCGAAGGCAGCTGCACGCTGTGCAGCGCATCGGGCACCTGCACGTCCACGCCCAGCCGGGCACCCATGCGGATGCGCAGGATTTCCAGATAGGCACGGGTACGCTCGAGCTCCACGCCCAGCGTGGACACCGACTCGTCCATGCTCGGCAACGAACTGCGCAGGTATTGGATCAGGTGGCCCAGCATCACGTCCGCACGTGCCGGATCGGTGCGCGTCAGCACCTGCGCATTGGCCAGCGTGTTGTACAGGAAGTGCGGTTCCACCTGCGCGTGCAGCAGGTTCAGGCGCGCGACCGAAAGTTCTTTTTCCACGTGGGTCTGTTCGGCGGCGGCCTGTTCGTCGCGACGCTGGTCGGCCACGCGGCGGCTGACGGCTCGGGTCACGGCCTCGGCGTTCTCGTAGTTGCTGCCCTCATCCAACGCCAACAGGTCGGCCCACCAGCCGGCATCGGGTTCGAACAACAGCGTCACCGTGCTGGTGCCCTGGCCCGGGGTGATCGTCGCCAGGATGCTGTTGCGCTTGATCGCCAGCCGCGCCGGCAGGTTCCAGCGCGAAGGCTGGCGGCCATTCCAGGGATCCACCCGGCGCACGTACGCACGCACCTGCAGGCTGCCCGATGCGCTCTCGATGTCTTCCACGCGCGGCAGCTCGGCAATGGCCGATTCCAGCAGGGCGAAGGCCGGGCCGGCATCCATCGGCAGCTCGATCTGCCGGCGCTGGCGGCTGGACAGCGTGCTGCCGTCCAGCTTGCCGGCCACCAGCCACACCCGACGCACATGGGTGATCGCGCTGCCCAGCGCGGACAGCATCAGGAACATCGCCAGCAGCCCGAACACCCAGCCCGGACCATCGTTCATGCCGCTGAAAAGCCCGCTCCAGACCATGCCGGCCACGATCAACGCCGCCGTCCAGGCCAACAGGTGTCGGAAGATCAAGGAGACGCTGGGGAACACGGAGGCTGCCTTAACGAAGGAATGGGCCGAGCATAGTGCGCCAGCCCACCACCGCAAGCACCCGGCGACGAAAGCCGGGAATCAGCCGACCAACCGCCACCTGGCAGTGACGGCCGCTGGCCGTCATCCCTTTGCCCCGGTGGGTGACGGCCGCTGGCCGTCAGCCCTTTGCCCAGGTGGGTGACGACCGTTGGTCGTCACGCTGTTCCCCCGGTAGTGACGGCCGCTGGCCGTCAGCCCTTTGCCTTGGTGGGTGACGACCGTTGGTCGTCACGCTCTTCCCCCGGTAGTGACGGCCGCTGGCCGTCAGCCACCCCGCCTCAGCGGCGCTGCGCAGCACTCTGGTCGCGCACCGCGCGGAACGCTTCTTCGGCGTTCCAGTTCGGCCACGCACGTGAGTTCGCCAGCTCGCTGCCCAAGGTGTACAGCACCTCCAGGTCACGCGCGGCGCCAGCGAACTTCCAGTCCGGCTGCCACTCATCGCCCTGCTGGTGGTAGCGCTTGGCGGTGTAGTCGTCCGATGCCTTCCTGCCCGCCGCGATACCGCCGTCCACCCAGTCCTGCCCGGCCGACCAGGACAGCGCCGGTACGCCACGCTTGGCGAACGGGAAATGGTCGGAGCGGAAGAACAGGCCGGCTTCCGGCTTCGGATCCGGCGTATAGCGGATGTCCCAGCGCTGCGCCACGGCCTTCAGCTGGTCCAGCAGCTCGAAGCGCGCGGTGCCGTAGATGCCGAAATCGCGCGACGGACTGAACGGCGCCATGCCATCCATGTTGATCACCGCCACGGTCTTTTCCAGCGGGTACAGCGGATGGGTCGCGTAGTACTCCGAACCCAGCAGCCCCTTCTCTTCGGCAGTCACCGCCAGGAACAACAGCGAACGCTGCGGCCTGGGCGCCTTGGCGAAGCCCCGTGCCAGTTCCACCAGCGACGCCGTGCCGCTGGCGTTGTCCAGCGCCCCATTGAAGATGCGGTCACCGCGGGCATCCGGCTCACCCACGCCGATATGGTCCCAGTGCGCGCTGTACACCACCGTTTCGTCAGCGTGCTTGCTGCCTTCCAGGCGCGCGGCCACGTTGTGCGAGGTGATCACCTCGGTCTTCACCGCGTACTTCGCATCCAGGCTGGCGCCGGTCAGCGGCACCGGCTTGAAACCGCGCTGCTGCGCCTGCTGCTTGAGCGCCTCGAAATCCAGGCCGGCCGAGCGGAACAGGTCCACCGCGAGGTCGCGCTGGATCCAGCCTTCCAGCAACGGGTGGCTTTCGGCCGGCGTCTCACGCACCACGTCGAACATGGTGTTGGTGTTGGATCCGGCCACGGTGGCCCAGCCATACGATGCCGGCGCGGTCTCGTGCACGATCAGCACACCGAGCGCGCCCTGGCGTGCGCCTTCTTCGTACTTGTAGGTCCAGCGACCGTAGTAGGTCATGCCCTTGCCGTCGAAGTCGCCCTGGCCGGTCTCGAAGTCCGGATCGTTGATCAGCACCACCGCGATCTTGCCCTTCAGGTCCACGCCCTTGAAGTCATCCCAGTTCTTTTCCGGTGCCTTCACGCCGTAGCCGAGGAATACCAGCGGGGCCTTGCTGATGTCGACCTGGTGGGCACCGTTCATTGCCGCGCGAACGGCGATCTGCTTGCCCTGTTCCAGCGGCACGGCCTTGCCGCCCTGCTGCAGGGACAGCTGCGGGGTGCCGACGATGTCGCCCTTCAGCAACGGCACGGCCTGGGTCCACAGGCGCTTTCCGTCCTGCAGGTCACCACCGGGCTGCAGGCCGGCGGCAGCGAACTGCTGGCTCAGGAAGGCGATGGTCTTCGCCTCGCCGGCGGTGGCCGGTGAGCGGCCTTCGTAGGCATCGGAGGCCAGTTCCTTGACGTCGGCGGAGATCCGCGCGCCATCGAACTTGGGCGTCGCCGCCATCACCGCGGTGGACACCGACAGGGCCAGCACGCTCATTACCACTCGCTTCATTGCTCTCTCCAGCAGGGACTGCGACAAGACCTCGAGTGTAGCCGCTGCATGCCCCGGTAGTGACGGCCGCTGGCCGTCAATCCCAAGCGTCACCCAAACGCATCCGCGCGCGCCACCAGCGCCTCGCGTTCGCGCGCGTTTCCACTCAATCCAGCCGCGTGCAGGAACGCCGCACGCGCATCCTCATCACGCCCCAGCCGGGCCAGCACTTCCCCCCGCACTACCCACAACGGCGCATGTGCCTGCAGCCGTGGTTCCAGCAGCAGCGGCTGCAGCTGCCCCCAGGCCACCAGCGGGCCCTTCGCGCGCAGCACCGCCACCACCCGGTTCAACGCCACCACCGGGCCCGGCTGCACCTGCAGCAGACGGTCGTACAGCGCCGCTATCGCCGCCCAATCGGTGTGCGCGGCAACCCGCGCACGTGCATGGCAGGCCGCGATGCCGGCCTGCAGCACATAGCGGTCGTCGTCACCGCGCAACTCCCGCGCACGCTGCAGTGCCGCCAGCCCACGCTCGATCTGCAGCCAGTCCCATCGCGCGCGGTCCTGCTGTTCCAGCAGCACTGCACGCCCGTCCGTATCGGTGCGCGCGGCGCCGCGCGAGGCCTGCAGTTCCATCAGTGCCAGCAGCCCGTGCACCGCCGCATGCGCAGGCAGCCGCGCCACCAGCACCCGCCCCAGCCGCAGCGCCTCCTCGCACAGCGCCGGGCGCATCCAGTCTTCGCCGTGGCTGGCCGCGTAGCCCTCGTTGAATACCAGGTAGACCACTTCCAGCACGGAGTGCAGACGCCCCGGAAGCTCCGCGCTGCGCGGCACCTCGAAGGCCACCTGGCTGCGTTCCAGCGTGCGTTTGGCGCGCACGATGCGCTGGGCGATGGTCGGCTCGGGCTGCAGGAACGCGCGGGCGATTTCCTGCGTGGTCAGCCCGCCCAGCAGGCGCAGGGTCAGCGCCACCCGCGCATCGGCCGACAGCACCGGATGGCAGGCCACGAACACCAGTCGCAGCAGGTCATCGCCGATGTCATCGCCCAGCGCATCGTCGTCATCCGGCGCTGACGCTGCGGCTGGATGCAGCATTTCGCCCCATTGCGCATGCTGCCCGGCAATCCGCTGGCGCTGGCGCAGCACATCGATGGCACGGTTGCGCGCAGCGGTCATCAGCCAGGCTCCTGGATTGTCCGGCATGCCCTCCAGCGGCCAACGCTCCAGCGCGGCCAGCCAGCAGTCCTGCACCAGCTCCTCGGCCCGGCCGATGTCACCGCCCAGCACGCGTGCCAGGCGCGCGATCAGTCCCGGCGACTCCATCCGCCACAATGCCCGCAGTCGCTCCTGCATGCTCAGGGCGTCTTCATGCAGTTGACCATCCACGGCTTGCCATAGCGGTCCTGCAGCATGCCCCAGCGATGCGCCCAGAACGTTTCGGACATGGGCATGTGCACCACCCCGCCTTCGGCCAGCGCGGCGAATACCCGCTCGGCTTCCTCCGGGGTATCCACGTCCACGTTGATCGTGGTGCTGCCACCGCCCTCCTCGCCCGGGCCGTCGGCGGCCATCAGCACCGCCGTGCCCACCTCCAGCTGCGAATGCGCGACATGATCCAGGGTCTCCGGCGGCATCTCGTTGCAGCCGGGCGAACCGTCGGAAGGCGGCATGTCGCGGTACTGCATTTCCGCAGTGACCTTGCCGCCCAGCGCCTGTGCATAGAACGCCATCGCTTCGTGTGCCTGGCCCTTGAAGCCAAGGAATGGAATCAGTTTCATCTTCGATACTCCCGTGCAAGCGTGGATGGATGGAATGCTCTCAGCGCGCGGCGCTCTGTTCGCGCAGGCGCTGTTCCTTCTCGCGCAGTTCGGTGGTGAAGGCCTCGCCGAAATCTTCTTCGGCCATGATCGGCCGCAGTTCCAGCACATCGCCCGGCGCAAAGGGAGCGCGCTGCGCCCACTCCAGCGCCTCGTCCAGCGAGCGCACCTGCCACAGCCAGAAGCCGGCCACCAGCGAGCCGGGATCAGCAAACGGACCGGCCTCGACCTGCGGCGGCGTCGCATCGCCAAAGCGCACGCGCTTGCCTCGGGCGCTGGCATGCAGGCCTTCCCCCGCAAGCAGGATCCCGGCGCGCACAAGCGCTTCGTTGAAGTTGCCCATGGCGATCATTTCATCGGTGCTGGGCAGGGTGCCCGCCTCGATCCTGGCATTGGATTTGACGAAAACCATCACCTTCATGTCTACGCTCCCAAAGCAGCCGGTAGTGCCCGGCCTTCATGATGTCGACGAACCACGGGCAGGGAAATCGACATCCCCCGCAAACGCTGGATCACCCGCCATCCGGTCACGTGCAGGGCCATGCAGCACGCCCCGATGCGGCGCCGCAACACAGCCTGGCGCGGGTCTGCGCGATCATGGGCACCCGCCGCCAACGGACGTCCCCCCATGCCGCAGTACGCCCTGCTGATCTACATCGACCCCGCCCTGCTGGGTGCCCTGCCCGGCGAGGAATTCGATGCGCTGATGCGCGCATGCCTGCAGCATGCCGATGCCCTGCAGGCCGAAGGCACGCTGCTGGCATCGCAGAAACTTCAGTCGATCGAAGAAGCCCGCACGTTGCGGGTACGCCGTGGCGAGGAACGCGTACTGGACGGGCCCTTCGCTGAAACCCGCGAACTGCTGGCCGGGTTCAACCTGATCCAGGCACCCGACCACGAGAGCGCCCTGCGCATCGCCCGCAGCTTCCCGTGGGCACGCTTTGGCAGCATCGAAGTGCGCCCGTTGGAGGACCTCGACGCCGAACGGCTGCGCGTCGGCGCCTGAGCCGAGGCGGCAGCCCCCGCACGCCGCGACTCAGTCGACCAGCACCACGCGCAGATCGCGCCCGCCCAGCGCATCGTTGCCACTGTGGTCGCGCGCGTGCGCCTGGATCACGTACTCACCCGGGGGCAAGGCCGCCGGCTGCCAGCGTCCCGCCGCCATCAGTCCATCGCGCACGGTGTTGGTCGCCAGGTAACGGAAGCGGGTGACCGCGCTGCCGTGCACGGTGATGCCGCTGTCCGGCGCATACGCCACGCGCACCGCCTGCTGCTGCGGAGGCATGCGGTTGAACACGATGTTCCAGCGTGGCTGCTCGTAGCCGGCCAGCGGCTGCCCGGCCGCATCCCGTATCTGGTAACCCACCTGGTACAGGCCCAGCCGTCGGCGCGGCAGGTTGCCGTCCACCTGGTCCCAGGCCTCCACCACGATCTGCACGCCGCGCCCCCTGCGTGACACCGGCACGCGTCCCTGGGCATCGGCGCGCAGCGGCTGGTCGGCGTCGTCCAGCAGCGCCACATCGGTGATGCGCGGCGCCACGCTGTCCACGAAGCCGTTGAACCCGAGCAGCGCGGCATTGCGCTGGAAGCCACTGCTGCCCACGCTCAGGTGCACGTGTGTCTGGCTGTTGATGCTGCCCAGACGGTCGCCGGCGTGGATCCGCGTACCGCGGCGCAGGCGGATGCGCTCCAGCTTGCCCTCCGCATCGAACAGCTGCTGCCAGCGTTCGTCGAAGGCCACCCCGCGCGGATCGCGGCCCACCCGCATGTGCAGGTAACGCAGCGGCCCGACCTCCAGCCCTTCGGCCTGTCCACCCACGGTCCAACTGGACAACGGGCTGTCGATCTTGCCATCGGCGATCGCCAGCACGGTCTGGCCGACATCGCCGCGCACGTCGAAGCCATCGTGCAGGTGGTGGCGACTGTCGCCCTTGAAGTTGCCGCGCACCTCGCCCAGCGTGCCCACCACCTCGTGCCAGCCCTGCTGCGGCGCCAGCGGCCAGCGGCCCTCGGTGCGCGGCAACGGCGCATCATCAGCCGGTCCCACCCGTGCCGGTGCAGGCGCCTGGCCCGGATCCAGCACGGCCACCCGGTGCAGGCGCCACGCCGCGGCATCGGCCACCCGCAGGCTGCCATCAGCGGCCACCGCCATGCCACTGGGGCGGGCAAGGCGCGGTACCTGGCCGGTGCCGACCAGTGCGATCTGGTGGCCCTGCGCCGATACCTGGACGATGCGCCCGCTGCGGTCGCCCACGTACAGCACGCCGTCATGGCTGCGCGCCAGCGACAGCGGACCATTGATCACGTTGGAGGACGGCACCGGCGTATCCACCTGCCCGTCCATGCCGATCCGGCGGATCGCGTTGTTGTGGAAATCGGCCACCAGAAGTGCACCGTCGCCGTCCCACGCCAGGGCCACCGGGGTATCGAAGCGGGCCACGCCGGGGAAGCCATCGATGTGCGCCGGCTCACCGCCGCCGGCCAGGGTCCGCACCCTGCCATCCGGGCTGATCACCCGGATGCGGTCGTTCCAGGTATCGGCCACGTAGACATTGCCGAGCCCATCCACCGCCACGCCCATCGGGCCATCGAAACGTGCCTGGGCCGCCGGCCCGTCGGCGAAGCCGCGGATGCCGCCAGCCAGCGTGGTGACCTGGCCATCAAGGCCTATGCGGCGGATCGCATGGTTGCCGGTATCCGCCACGTACACCACGCCGGCCGCATCGCGCGCCAACCCGGAAGGCGTGTGGAAACGCGCCTGCAGCGCCGGCCCATCAGCCAGCCCTTCGGTGCTGCCGGCCAGCGTGGACACACTGCCATCGGCGGCCACCCGACGGATCCGGTTGTTGTCGCCGGCGTCGGCCAGCAGCAGGCTGCCATCGTCGAGCGCAAGCAGCGCATACGGATCGGAGAAGCGCGCCTGCGCTGCCGCCCCGTCGCGCAGGCCCGGCACGCCATCGCCGGCCAACGGCTGCAGCTGCGCGGTCCAGCCCAGGGGGGTCGGTGCCGGTCCTGCGGGCACCGGCCCGGTGACGGTTCGCGGCAGGAAGGTGGCCGCAACCGCGAGTGCGGTAACCGCGGCAATCCCGATGATCCATCGCACACGCACCATCTGCATCACTTCGTTTTTTTCGCAGGCAGGACGATAGCTGCTGCCGCAACGCGTGCCAAGGCGGTGCCGCCGCGCGCGTTCCCGCAGCACGTCCGCGCGGCACGCTCAGCGCGCAGGCACTTCGCTGCGGATGCCCATCGCCTCGCGGTAGCGCGCGTACAACGCCATCACTTTTTCCACGTAGGCCAGCGTTTCGGCGTACGGCGGCACGCCGTTGTAGCGGCTCACCGCGCCGATGCCCGCGTTGTAGGCAGCCGCCGCCAGCACGTGGTCTCCCTTGTAGCGGCGTAGCAGCGCGCGCATGTGGCGGGCGCCGCCATCAATCGATTGCGCGGCCGAAAGCGGGTCCTGCACGCCGTAGTCGCTGGCGGTGTCCGGCATCAGCTGCATCACCCCCTGCGCGCCCTTCGGCGACACCGCGGCCGCATCGAAACCGCTCTCTGCATGGGCGATCGCCCGCAGCCAGGCATCTTCCACGCCAGTGGCCTTGGCCGCCGCCTTGAACTGTTTCGCATGGGGTGCCAGCTGTGCCGCGCCGACGCGCCCCAGCCCGGCATGCGCCGGCTCGCCAGGCGGGGTGGCCACGGTGAACTTCAGGTACACCCGCGATCCGGGCAGGTTGCGGGTGGAGTAGACCAGCCTGCCGTCCTGCTCGCGTTCGTACAGGGTGCCGCTGAACACCCCCATGTTCCCCCACAGGTTGGGCGCCTGCACGGCGCTGTCATCGATCTCCCTGGCCGTGCAGCGCGATCCTGGCTCCGGCGCGGTTGCCATGCTGACCGTGTTGCCCTGCACGCAGCGGTACACCGTGCGCGCCTGCGCCGGCCCGCAGGCAACGGCCAACAACAGCACACAGAAGCAGGCAGGCACGCGCATCGGCAGGAGCATCGGCAGGGAGGTCGGCGGCATGGTGTTCCGCGGGCGCGGAATCCCCAGTGAAGACGCCGGCTGACGTTTCTGGCCGCCTTGGCCGATGCCCTGCCAGGCAGGCAGCCCACACCGGCGGCGCCCGCGCCGACCGCTCCCCCACTCCACCACAGCGTTCAGCTACGCTGGTGGGCAAGGCACACCTGCAGGCAGTGCCTGGCCGAACGCCTACCCCCGGACACGGAGCCGTCGATGAACCGCATGCGCATGCAGCTGCTGATGGCCTTGGTGGGCCTGCTCGCCGCTGCGCTGCCGTTGGCGATGATGACCTGGCTGAGCTGGCACCACGCCGCCAACACCGCCCAGGCCCAGCTGCGCGAAACCGCCGAACGCGCCCTGGAGCGCGCCGACCGCTCCTACCTGCAGGCGCTCACTGCACTGCAGGCCATGCAGCACAGCCCGTTGGCGCCCTGCAGCCCGGAACACATCCAGCTGATGCAGACCCGGGTGGTCACCACCTCGTCAGTGGACCAGATCAGCTATTTCCAGCAGGGCCGCGTGCGCTGCACCTCGTGGGGCCGTCCAGTGGCCGCGCTTGCCCCCGGCCAGCCCGACCACACCACGGCCGACGGCGCGACACTGCAGCTGGACCAGCAACCGCGCGCACCCTACGGACGGTGCATGTTGTCGTTGCGGCTGGGCGACTACGAGGCGTTGATGGACCCGTACCATTTCGTCGACCTGATCGATACGCGCGACATCCGCATCGCCATCGCCACCCCTGACGGACGGTTGATCGCCCAGCAGTCACTCCCGGACCAGGCGCTGCTGCAGTCGCTGCTGCGCGAACCACGCTCCGGCGATGCCGGTACGCTGCTGTTCGCCAGTGCACGCAGCGAAGCGTGGCTGGCCATCGTGACCACGCCACGCACCGGGATGGCCGGGATTTTCCTGCAGCAAGCCTGGGTGCTGGTGCCGATCAGCCTGCTGCTGGGCGCAGCGGCGATCGCATGCACCATCGCGCTGTCGCGGCGGCGTTATTCGCTGAAAGGCGAGCTGAGCCATGCCATCCGCCGCAATGAACTGTACGTGGTCTACCAGCCGATCATCGAGCTGGAAACCGGCATCTGCGTGGGCGCCGAAGCGCTGGTGCGCTGGCGTCGCGCCGATGGCAGCGAAGTGCGGCCGGACCTGTTCATTCCGTTGGCCGAAGCCAGCGGACTGGTCGGGGCGATCACCGATGAGGTGATCCAACGGGTGATCGTGGACATGCGCGACCTGCTGGTCGGCGACCGCAGCGCGCACATCGCCATCAATCTGGCACCGGAAGACATGATCAGCGGCCGTGCGCTGAAGGTGATCGCCGCCAAGCTGGCCGGCACCGGCATCGCCAACCAGCAGATCTGGCTGGAGGCCACCGAGCGCGGCTTCATGGACATCGAAAAGGCACGTGCGGTGATCTCCGCGGCCCGGCATTCCGGGCACGCGGTAGCCATCGATGATTTCGGCGTGGGCTACTCCAACCTGCAGTACCTGCAGCAGCTGCCACTGGATGCGCTGAAGATCGACAAATCGTTCATCGATGCGATCGGCACCGACAGCGCCACCAGCCCGGTCACCGGCCACATCATCGACATGGCCAAGACGCTGGGCCTGTTCGTGGTGGCCGAAGGGGTGGAAACCGAAGACCAGCTGGCCTACCTGCACAGCCGGCAGGTGGAGTTCGCCCAGGGTTGGCTGTTCGCCAAGGCACTGCCGCGCGAAGAATTCATCGCCTTCCACAAGCGCCGCCAGGAACTGTATGGCGCGGCACGCGAAGACATGCAGAACACCCAGCGCCAGCCCGGACAGTAGCCGTCTTCGTACGGTTCATGCGGCCGTCCTATAATCGGCCTATCCACTTGGAGGCTTACGCCAATGCGCCACTGATGCCGCCGTCTTCATCGACGGCCTGATTCTTCTCCCGCCCCTGTACGCAGGGGGAGTCGATGGCATCTGTTGGAGGTCTGCATGACCACGCATCCGCTCACGCTTGAACGCGTGACCTGCCGCCTGCCCGATGGGCGTGCACTGTTTACCGATCTGTCTTTCACTTTCGATCCTCTCGCCACCGGACTGGTCGGCGCCAACGGGGTCGGCAAGAGCGTGCTCGCCCGCGTGCTCGCCGGCAGCCAGGCGCCCACGTCCGGCCGCTGCCATGGCGGTGGGCGGGTGTTCCTGGTGCCCGCGCTGAGTGGCGCACCCCAAGGCCGCGTGGCCGACCTGGCCGGGGTCGGCGATGTGCTGGATGCGCTGGACCGGATCGGCGCAGGGCAGGTCGACATCGAAGACTTCAACCGCGTAGGGGAGCGCTGGGACCTGCGCGAACAACTGCGCCTGCAGTGGCAGCGCAGCGGACTGCCGGCCGACCTGCAGCCGGAGGATCCCGCCGCGCGCCTGAGTGGCGGGCAGACGATGCAGGTGGCGTTATCCGGCGCATGGGCCAGTGGCGCAGACTGGTTGATCCTGGACGAACCCAGCAACCACCTGGACGCACGGCGGCGTGCCCAGCTGCGCCAAGCACTGCAGCGCTGGCGCGGCGGGCTGCTGGTGATCAGCCATGATCGCGAACTGCTGGGGCAGATGGCCTGCATCGTCGAACTGGATGCGCACGGGCTGCAGCGTTTCGGCGGTGGCTACACGGACTACGTTCACGCCAAGGCGGTGCACGAAGCCGCCGCGCAGGCGCAGCTGGACCATGCGCGACAGCAGCACCGGCAGCAGCAACGGCATGCGCGCGCACTGCACGAACGCGCCCAGCAGCGGCAGTCGCGCGGTGCACGTAGCGCGCGTGAGGCCAACCAGGCACCGATCCTGCTGGGACTGCAGAAACAGCGCGCACAAGCCAGCGCCGGACGGCATGCGCGCAGCTGCAGGCGCAGCGCCTTGCCGACAGTGCCGACCGCCTGCGCGACGCCAGCGCCGGAATCAGCCCGAGCACGCAACTGGTGGCCTTCGCACCGCCCAGCCCGCACGCCAGCCAGCAGGTCGTACGGCTGCAGGGCATGCAACTGCCGCACGGCTGCCGCGCACCGCTGGACCTCATCCTGCAGCGCGGGCAGCGGCTGGCCGTGGTGGGCGACAACGGCAGCGGCAAGTCGACCCTGCTGCGGGTACTGGCCGGCCAGCTGGCGCCGCGCGCCGGCAGCTGTGATATCGGCGTACCGGCGGCCCTGCTGGACCAGGCGCTGGTCACGCTGCACGCGGGCAGCAGCGCCCTGGCGACACTGCAGGCGGCCTGCCCGGCCACGCCGGTAGCCGAACTGCGCACCCGGCTCGCCCTGCTGGGTCTGGATGCCGCGCGCATCGAACGGACCAGCGCCACGCTGAGCGCCGGCGAGCGGCTGAAGGCGGCGATGGCGTGCACCCTGTATGCCGATCCGGCCCCCGGCCTGCTGCTGCTGGACGAACCGGGCAACGCGCTGGACCTGGAGGCGCTGCACGCACTGGAAACCCTGCTCGGCCAGTTCACCGGCACGCTGGTCATGGCAAGCCACGACCTCGCCCTGCTGCAGGCCATGCAACCCACCCACGTGCTGCAGATGAACGGAACCGACTGGACCCTGCGGCCGTGGTGACAGGAGGTCCGTCGGCGTAGTGTTACTATGTAACACCCAGTTCCTGTCCCCGCCTCCGATGAAATCCAGCCAAGCCGCCCTGCTCGACGCCAGCGCCGTCGCCCTGTCCAGCCTGTGCCTGCTGCATTGCCTGGCCCTGCCGCTGCTGGCCGCCGCGCTTCCGCTGTTCGGTGCGTGGGCCGAAGCGGAGTGGGTACACGCTGTGTTCGTGGCCATCGCCCTGCCGGTCACCGGCTTCGCACTGTGGCGCGCCCATCGCCAGCACCCGCTGCCGGCGCCGGCCTGGTTGGCCGCAGCAGCCGGCCTGGCGCTGCTGCTGGCGGGCGCGCTGGAGTTCCCCAGCCACGACAGCGAGACGGTGGTCACGGTGATCGGCAGCCTGCTGATCGCCGCCATCCACCTGTGGAACGCGCGCCGCCGTCACCGCCAGTGCTGAGCAAGCGGTTACTGTAGGCGGCGGCCATCCGGCCGTGCAGGCAACGGAGCGCAGGCGATGTCAGCAAGAGGAAGTGCGATCAAACGCGGCGTGGTGCCCTGGTTCGGGCTGTGCAGCTGGCTGGGCATGGTGATCGGTGTGCTGATCGAACAGGCGGCCCGCGCGATGGGCGCCAGCGGCAACAGCGCCACCGCGGTGGGCGTGCTGGCTGCGGCCATGTGTGGGTTCTGCGCGGTGCTGGCCTCGCGCGTGCGCGATGAGCGCTGGCCGTGGCTGGCACTGGCCGGTGCAGCCTTTTCCGCAGTGCCGCTGGCGCTGTTCCTGGTGTCGATGATCCTGCACTGAGCCCCGCACCGGTAACGCGATCACCCGCTGCGTCCTACACTAGCGGCCCCTGATTGCTACGCGAATGCCCCCGTGCCCCACTATTCCGGACCCCTGTTGACCCGCGAAACCGCCACTGCCCTGCAGCGCGCGGCCGATGCCGGCGCGCCCAGCTGGGCCGGTTCGCTGGACCTGGGACGCAGCGAAGAAGACGTCGGCCTGTCTGCCGATGGCTTCATTTTCCGTGGCCAGTCCTACCCGTGGCCGGGCAAGGTAAAGGACCGCACGCTTTATTACTGGGACGGGGAGGAGTTCCTGCCCATCTCACGCTTCAGCGCATCGCTGATCAAGCTGGTGCCCACCGAATGGGGCGCGCCGACCTTCGAAATCGACGGCATCAAGATGCTGCCCAGCGCCAAGCTGTCGCCGTTCGACGATGCGCGCCGCAAGGTGGAACTGATCGCCCCGGCGGGCAAGACCGTACTCGATACCTGCGGCGGACTGGGTTACTTCGCTGCCTGCTGCCTGGACGCCGGCGTGGTGCAGATCCGCTCGTTCGAAAAGAACCCGGACGTGCTGTGGCTGCGCACGCTCAACCCGTGGTCACCGGATCCGGACGCGGCCGGTTCCGGTGGCCGCCTGCAGTTGGCGCAGGGCGATGTATCCGAAGAAATCGCCGCGTTGCCCAGCAACAGCGTGGACGCCATCCTGCATGACCCGCCGCGCTTCGGCATCGCCGGCGAACTGTATTCGCAGGTGTTCTATGACCAGCTTGCACGGGTGATCCGCAGCGGTGGCAAGCTGTTCCATTACACCGGCGCACCGAACAAGCTGACCAGCGGCCGCGATGTGCCGCGCGAAGTCGCCAAGCGGCTGGAAAAGGCCGGTTTCAAGGCCGAACCCGCGCTGGATGGCGTGCTGGCGACCTATCGCGGCTGAGCCTGTTGCTGCCCCTGGTAGCGCCGAAGGCAGCGGCAGGAGCCGCTGCCAACGTCGCCTGCGACGGCCCGCAGGGTGTCGGTCAGGACGACCGGCATAGCCATGCTCGGCGGCTCTGCCTTCCGGCAACGCGATGTCTGACACATGCCGCGCTTCGCGCTCGCCGAGCATGGCTCGGTGCTACCGAAGCCATGCCGCCCACCGCTGCGGCTATTCGTAATCCACCTTCGCCAACTTCTTCACCCACGCAGGCACTTCCGGCTCACCTGCATAGAAGGTCTTCGGACGCTTCTCCGCCATTGCCCAGCGGTGCAGCCAGCTCGGCCCGTAGCGGCCGTCATACCCGGTGGTACCACGCGCATACGCCGGGTCCTGCATCGCCTCATCCAGGCTGACAAACCGATACCCGCGTCGTTGCGTCGCCGCCACCAGCTCGGCGAAGGTCGCCGCGTTGAGTTCGTTGGCATGCATCAACCACACCTGTGGCAGCGCATAGCCAAGCAGCGTCACCGACTGCGCTTCGTAGTAATCCAGCTTGTTCAACATGTACGGCACGTAGCCTCGCCGCAGCTGCCGCAGCACGGACTCGCGCGCAGGCGTATCGGCCTGTTCGTTGAGCACGTTGGCATAGGCGAAGGCCCATACCCACTCCCCGTTGTCCACCGTGACCGGCGCGATGCGGTAGCCGTGCCCGGCGAAGAACCCGTCCATGCGGGCCCGGTCTTGCGCCGTGCGGCCTGCGCGCAGGTACGGGTGGCGCATCCACACCGGCACCTGTCCACGCTCGGCCAGCAGCGGACGCAGCACCCGCTCGCCGCGCAGGAAATCCTGCTGGAACGCCTCCACCCCTTCCGCGTTCAGATCCATGTGCGACCACGTATGGTTGCCCAGTTGATAGCCCGCATCCAGCCAGTCGCGCAGCATCTGCACGCGCTGCGGCTGCACCACGCCGCCCACTTCCAGCTTGTTCTCGTTGACGAAGCCGACCACCGGCACGTTCGCCTGCTTCAACTGGTCCAGCAACGCCTGATGGCGTGCCTGCAGGTCCGGCGGCTGGATCTCGTCCAGTCGCGCCCACGGCAGGTCGTCGATGGTGACCGCGATGCGGCGGTCGATCTCGGCCGCGTGGCCTACGCCTGCGATGGCAAGCAACAGCAACGCGAATAAACGGGATGTCATGGTGGTAACCGGGCCACGGCGGGCGGGTAGTCGGGCAGCCCCTGACTCTACCGCTGTTTGGCCGCCCACATGTTGTCCACCAGGTTCGGATACGGTCGCCCGTTCTCCTCCGCCCGCCGCCGTGCGGCAGCCTTCTGCGCATCCGTCAGCGGACGCGATGCCTGCCCCTTGGGATTGGGCTTCTTCCAGGGCGGCGTGGTCGACTTGCGCATGACAGGTTCCCGTGGCGTGGATGCAATGACGCCCGGCGTGGCGGCCGGGCGTCATTGAAGGCAAGTGGCAACGCTTACTTCTTGAGGAAGTTCAGCAGGGCCAGGTTGAAATCATCGGCGTGGCTGGTGTTGCAGCCGTGCGGCGCATCTTCCAGCAGCACCACTTCGCTGCCTGCGACAGCCTGGTGGGTACGCTTGCCCGAGCCCTCGTACGGCACCGTGCCATCGCTGTCGCCATGGATGATCAGGGTCGGCACGGTGACCTTCTTCAGGTCTTCGCGGAAGTCCGTTGTACCGAAGGCCTTCTGGCAGCCCAGTGCGGCCACCTGGTCGGACTGGTGGGCCAGCGCCACCGCTTCAAGCCGCTGTGCTTCAGTGACCTTCAACTTGCCGTTGGCACTGAAGAACTTCCTGGTAAAGTCGTCGAAGAAGGCCTCACGGTCCTTGGCCAACGCGCCGGCCATTTCATCGGCGGCTTCCTTGCTCAACGGCCCATCCGGATTGTCGCTGCCCTTGAGCAGATACGGCGGCACCGCCGCGGCGAACACCACGCTGTGCAGGCAATCCTGGCCGTGGTTGGCGATGTAGCGCGCCACTTCGCCGCCGCCCATCGAAAACCCGACCAGTGACACATCTTTCAGGTCCAGGTCTTCGATGAGGCCGGCCAGGTCGGCCGCCAGCGTATCGTAGTCATAGCCCTCGGCCGGCTTGTCCGAACGCCCGAAGCCACGGCGATCATAGGCGATCACCCGGTAGCCGGCATCGCGCAGCACCGGGACCTGGGCCTTCCAGGAATCAGCCGACAGCGGCCAACCATGGATCAGGACGACCGGGCGGCCTGTCCCACCGGAGTCTTCAACGTGCAGACGGACGCGGGAAGCAGTCATGGCAACTCCATGCAAGGGGAACAAGTCCCCCACGCTAAGGGGGCGGGGCTTGGGCCGTCGTGAAAGATCGTGGCGACGTCGTGACATGGCCTGCACGGGGCGGGCCTGCATCGCCTGCGCCGGGCGAACCCGCCGCGTGATCGCCTGCACATCGCGCGAACCTGCTTTGGTAGCGCCGACCCATGGTCGGCGAGCGCACCGCGCGGTGCAGGCATCCCGCCGAGCATGGCTCGGCGCTACCAGTCTGCCGTCCACGTTCCCCGCCGAACCACCTGCACCCCGCGAACCTGCCGCGTGATCGCCTGCACATCGCGCGAACCTGATCTGGTAGCGCCGACCCATGGTCGGCGAGCGCACCGCGCGGTGCAGGCATCCCGCCGAGCACGGCTCGGCGCTACCAGTCTGCCGTCCACGTTCCCCGCCGAACCACCTGCACCCCGCGAACCTGCCGCGTGATCACCTGCACATCGCTCGAACCTGCTTTGGTAGCGCCGACCCATGGTCGGCGAGCGCACCGCGCGGTGCAGGCATCCCGCCGAGCACGGCTATGCCGGTCATCCTGACCGGCACCCTGTGGGCCGTCGCAGGCGACGTTGGCATCGGCTCCTGCCGCTGCCTTCGGCGCTACCAAAACATGTCCGCCGCGCGCACACCTCCACGCTGCCCTATCATGACAACACCGTTGAAACACCGATCCCGCAGGACCGCAGTACGCATGACGCAGCACTGGAAACCTTCGCGCCTGGCCCTCGCTCTACCCCGCTCCACCGCATGGGAACTGCACCTGGACGGCGAGGACGTGGTGATCCACCTCGGCGATGCCATCCACCGGCACACCCTCGGCTTCGATGCGCGCCTATCCGTTAAGCGCGGCCTGTTGTGGGCCAGCGTCGTGGTACAGCGCCGCGAAGGCCCGACGATCACGCTGGACGGCCTCTCCCATGCCGATGCCAGCACCCTCACCAGGGCCCTGCACACAGCCGAACAGGCACAGGACCAGCGTGAACGTGGCCCGGCGTTCCTGCATAGCCTCGACCTGATGCGGCAGTGGAACGGTGAAGCGGAGGAACTGCTGACCGAGCGCCGCGCGCAACGGCGCTGGATCAGTCACGACGACCAGCAGGCCCTGCTGGCCGCGCGTCCCGCGATGGGTCTCTCACCCACCGCGCTGCACGCGCTGTTCCATGATGCTGACCTGCCGCTGGATGAGGACGAACGCGAATCGGCGCTGATCGAACTGGAGCTGTGGGAACAGGATTGGAGCGCGGCCTGCGAAGCCGTCAACGCGCAGATCCTCGCCACCGAACGCAACGCAGCGCGCCCCCTGCTGGACCGCGTTGAAAGCCGCCCGCTCACCGACGAACAGGCGCACGCGGTGATCTGCTTCGACAACCGCGTGCAGGTAGTAGCTGCCGCCGGTTCCGGCAAGACCTCCACCATGGTCGCCAAGGCCGCCTATGCCATCCAGCGCGGTTACGCTGAACCCCGCCAGATCGTCCTGCTGGCTTTCAACAAGGAAGCCGCTGGCGAACTGCAGCAGCGCACCGATCGCGCGTTCGCCCGCCTCGGCATGGGCGACAGCGTGGTGCAGGCGCGCACCTTCCACGCACTCGGCCTGGCGATCATCGCCAGTGTCACCGGACGCCGGCCGGAGGTGCCCGACTGGGCGGTGGATGCCACGCTCGGCTTCCATCGATTGGCCGACCTCATCGACCAGCTGAAGGACCGTTCGCACGCCTTCCGCACCCGCTGGGACATGTTCCGGCTGGTGTTCGGCCGCGACCTGCCGGCGCAGGGCGGTGCGATGGATGCCGACGGCTGGGACAAGGACGGCAGCGGCTACGTGCGCACCCTGCAGGGCGAGCGCGTGCGCAGCGTGGAAGACTGCATCCTGGCCGACTGGCTGTTCTACAACGGCGTGCGTTATGCGTACGACCGCAGCCAGCGCTTCGACGCAGGCGAGGAGGCCTTCCACGCACAGCCCACGCAGTTCTATTACCCGGATGCGGGGCTGCATCACCGGCATGGCGGCGCGGACACCGATCCGCTGCCGCACGCAGAAGGCCCTCATCTGGACACCAGCTCGCACGACCTGCGCATGGGCTGGGCCTTCGACGATCTGGGGCAGGCACTGGCCACAGGGGGCGTGACGGTCGATCCCAACCCGGACCGCGACATACCGGATGACGGCCAGAAGCCGATGCCCGATGCCGAGCTGATCGGCCTGATGCGCACCCTCATCAGCCATGCCAAGAGCAACTGCCTCGGCCTGGATGACATGGCCGCGCGACTGCGCGAAATGCCCGACGACCAGTTCAAGGAGCGCTACCGTCGCTTCCTGGAGATCGCCGGACCAGTGCTGCAAGCGTGGGACGACGCGCTGGATGCAGAGCACGCCATCGACTTCGAGGACATGCTCAACCAGGCCGCGGAGCACCTGGAACAAGGCCGCCATGCATCGCCGTATACGCTGGTGATGGCGGACGAATTCCAGGATGCATCGCGCGCCCGCGCGCGCCTGTGCCGTGCCTTGGTGCAGCAGCCGGGCACGTACTTTTTCGCGGTGGGCGATGACTGGCAGTCGATCAACCGCTTCGCCGGTGCCGACGTCTCGGTGATGACCCGCTTCAGCGAGTGGTTCGGCCACGGGCAGGTGTTGCGACTGGAGCAGACCTTCCGCTGCCCGCAGGCCCTGTGCGATGTGTCCAGCCGCTTCATCAGCGCCAACCCGGCGCAGATCCGCAAGCACGTATGGTCAAGCACGCCGAGCCATGGGCCGGTGTTGCAGGCGTTCCAGGTTGCCGCGCGTGATCAGCTCAGCGATGCCGTGGGCCAGTACCTGCAGCAGCTGCACGAAGCGTGCCTGACCGGGCCGATGCCGGCAGGCCGCGACGGCAAGCTCAGCGTGTTCGTGCTGGGCCGCTACAACGCCGACCGTGCCTACCTGCCCGGCAACTGGCGCTCACGTTTCGGCGCCACGCTGGAGGTCAGCTTCCTTACCGCCCACCGCAGCAAGGGCATGGAAGCGGACGTGGTGATCCTGCCGGCGCTGCTGGACCGCGCCTTCCCCAACCTGCGCGCGGACGATGATGTGCTGTCGCTGGCGATGCCCAGTGGTGATACGTATCCGCTGGGCGAAGAACGGCGGCTGTTCTATGTGGCGTTGACGCGGGCACGGCGCTCGGTGGCGATGTTCACTGTTTCCGGCAAGCGCTCGGCATTCCTGGATGAGCTGGAACGGGATGGCGCGGTGCAGGTCACCATGCTGGACGGGACGCCGGTGAAGGAACAGCGGTGCCCCGCATGCGGTACCGGCGTCATCGTGAAGAAGACCGGTAAGTACGGTGACTTCCATTCGTGCTCCGGGTACCCGCGGTGCGAGCACAAGCCGCGGCTGACCGCCTAGAAGCCAACGCCGGGTAGACCCGACTTCAGTCGGCTGGGCTTTTGCACGAATAAACCTTCGCTTTGGAACGTGCGGACCGAGGTCCGCACCTACGGGGTATGACGCTCAGTGGACGTCACTGACTCCTCCGCCGTTGATCTTCGCCGAGGGGTCGCCCCCCGCTCAGCGGATACTGTATGTTCCCGCATTCCGCGAGCAGGCCTTCGGAACGCAGCCTGCCGCCTCCGTTGACAAGAATCCCTGTCGATACGCTATGCAACTTACGCCGCCATTGACCGTGTGCGTGAAAGGCTTCGAGTAAAACTGAATGTCTCTGATTATGCAGCGACCCCCGTCAACTCCTATGTGGTACGAGATCTGACCAGCAACAGAACTCTGCACCCTGATGCTACCGCGCGCGAAGAAGTTCTGATTGACCTGCGCAGCGCCTGACGGTGCGACCGCGATTGCGTAGTCCGTGCTTCGGCTGCCGATCTCTTCGGTGGGACCTGTGAGATCGGACATAGACTCCGCCTCGCCAACATCGGAATCGTCGCTCATGCACAGCCAAGCTCCCACAGCAGCATCACCCGACAACACGCTGCGACCGGGCTTGGGGATCATTCCTTCTTCGAGGCAAAGCGCTTGGTGGTAAACCTTTGTGGCTGCTGATTGCTGGTCGGAATCCACTTCGTATTCTCCACCCGGCAACACACGCAGGCGCTGTTCCACGGTGACTGACCCGCCCGAAAAATCGGGCATCTGCGCAGTGCGAATGATGTACTGACCCGAACCATCCTGTTGCGCTACAACGTCGTGATAATGGGTACCAGAGTGGGGACCAATCGCTACCGCTGTCATTAAAATTGCCGTCAACATGCAAGGAAACCCCTCAGATTGGGAGTCGATTGTTTGCTACCTGGCCGCGCTGATGCTGTGACTGATTTCCTCGTATCAAGCAGATGTGCGCCCTCTTGCGTGCCGATAGATTTCAGGCATCGAGCAGGACGCGTTTGACGGCCAGCAGCCGTCACTACCGGACTCATGATCTTGATTACGACGCGCCCGCTGCGGCAGTCAAGGAGCGCCGATGCAGCCTGATGAAACCGTCTCGGCCTCTTTGCGTACATGGCATGCGGTGATGCCTGCTCAGGTCCAGCGGCTTCATGCTTGCAACTGGTGACATGAGGCGCGTGGCCGAGATGTCACCGGAGCTGTCGGTCGACCACTATCCGTAGGTGGCTGCTTTGCGGATGATGCTTCGCGCAAGAAAAGCGTGCGGACTGAAGTCCGCACCTACCAAAGCACCGGCGCCGGAAGGATCAGTGACGACCAACGGTCGTCACCGCCCCCTTCTGGCCCGTTGATACCCGTTACAGGGCGATGCGGGCTACGCTTTCATGCGCACCCTTCTCTTCCTTGTCGCCGTTCTTGACGCTCACGTACAGCACGTTGTTCTCGGCATCCAGTGCCAGGCTGTTCGGGTGCGTGGGCACTGACCACTCGCCGGTCTTCTGGTAGCTGTCGCTGTCATAGCCGGTCACCGTGCCCGCTTCGCGGTTGGTCACGTACAGGCGCTTGCGCGGTGCGTCCAGCAGGATGCCCAGGGTGCCGGCGTCGGCCGGGATGCTGGCCAGTTCCTTGCCGGTGGTGCGGTCCAGTACCAGCACGCGCTTGCCGGGGTGCGTGGAAGCGAAACCTTCGATGCTGCTGCCCTGGTACTTGCGGATCATCTCCGACCCTTGGTCGGTGATGAAAAGCCGTGGGCCGGCCGGGTCCAGCGCGATGTTCATCGGCTGCTCGGCGGTGACCTTGTAGCGCTGCTCCACCTTGCCGGTATCGGTACCTACCACCACCACTTCGCCCAGCAGGTTGCTGGTGTACACGCGCTTGTTGGCGGCATCCAATGCCAGGCCAGGTGCCTTTGCGTTGCCCAGCCCCGGAATGGTGTCCAGCAGCTTCAGCGACTGCGTGTCCACCACGAACAGCACACTGCCCTCGCCGGAGTGCCCGGTGACGTAAAGGCGGTGGTTGGCGCGGTCCACCACCAGCTCGCGCAGGTCGTGGGTGTAGCTGGCCTTGCCGTCCTTGCCCACCTTCTTTTCCATCAGCTGCACGATGCCGAGCGCCTTGCCCTGCGCGGTGTCGACCACCGTTACCGAGGTGTCCACGGTATTGCCCACGTACAGGCGGTCATTGGCATCGTCCAGCACCACGCCGAAGCCCTTGCGCTCCAGCGGGATGGTGGCCTGCACGGCCAACGTGGCCGGGTCCAGCTTCAGCACCTGGGCCGGACCGGCGCCATCGCCGAAGCCGCCCGAAGAGGCCACGTACACCGCGTTCTGCCGGGCGCTGTAGGCCAGCTCGTACAGGCCCTGCGCCACGGCACTGCGCTGCACGGCGGCAGCGCTGCTGACGGCCGGCGTGGCCGCGTAGGCTGCGGGTGCGCCCATGCCGATGGCAATCGCCACGGCCAGGGCAGCAACGGTGCAGCGACGGGCCATGCCCGGGGTCTTGGGGGAGATCGAATTCATTGCAGCGTCCTTGTGTGAGTCAGGAAAGATCCTTGGCTCGCGCGGCCGCGTATGCAGTGCAGAAACACCGAAGCGGCCGGCCACACGACGAGTGCGTGGGCAGGCTGGCTGAGGACGACATGGTAACCCAGCTGCGTGGACGCGACCTCCCCGGCGGCGGCCGACTTTAGTCGGTCCTCGGCACATGCACGGCCCGCTGTTCCTGGGACCAGCGCACCCGTTGCAGCGAGGCAGCGCGGGAATCGCACTGCCAATCACGCGTGGACGGTGCCTTCCACGGCGCTTGGCACGCACCTGTTGCCCTTATCGATGACCAGCAGGTTTTCGTCCATCAAGCGATCTCCATAGTCCATCGGACCAACCTGAGTGGAGATTTCCCATGGCACGTGCATCAGTAAACTACAGGGCGCTGCTGGTTCCGATCCTCCTTGCCGGATCACTCTCCTGCGCGCACGCGGCCAATGCGCCCGGGAGTGCTGTGGTGGTGTTGGGCACGCAGGCCTACCGTTGGCGATTGAGCGAGTTGGCAGGTGACGAAGCGCCGCCCGCGCGGGGCCCGGTGGAGCTCACGCTCATCGCGCCGACCATGGCCCCACGCGTCACCGACTCGAACCTGCGGGGCGCGGCTGCGGTGCTGGCAATGCTGGCCGAGGTGCCGATCACCATCGAATCCCCTGAAGGCCTATCGGCGACGGCGATGCTGGAACGCAAGCTGGTCAATGACGGCAGCAGCGCAGCAGGCTCCCTGGAGCGGCGCGATCCACGCGAGCGCCTGGAGCTGCGCCTGCAACAGCCACCGCAGTGGGGACTGGAACCCTACGCGATCGACGAACAGCTGATGGCGGCCTACGCCCGCGATTACCAGGCCCGCTACAAAAAAGCCCTGACGCGCACGCCCGGGCATGAATCGGACTGGTACATCGCCAAGTCCGCCGATGGCAGGTTGGGCACCTTCATCTCATGCGATCCCCCAAAGGCCCTGCAGCCCTCGCTCAGCGGGCGCAACGACCCCACCATCGCCGCGATGGACCCCGCGCAGCTCGCCGGCTGCATCCACTACTTCATCGATGCCAAGCGGAATCTGTTCATCCAGATGAGCTACCAGCGCACCTGGCTGAAGGACTGGAAACAGATGGAGGATGGCGTACGTGCGCAGATTGATAACGCCCACGTGAGGTAGTTGACACCAAGCAAGGCGTCCGCCGACGATCATCAAGGTCAACCCCAGCTACGAAGGAACGTGCATGCCTGAGTCAATCGAAACTCAATGGCTGGTTCAGGCGCTGGGTGAGAGGGAAATGGATCTCTTGCGGCGCGGCAAAGTGGATGCGTTCAAGGCGAACCACCAATGACCACTCACGGCAGGCGAAAGGCGATCATCCATCTATTCTTTTTCGCAATTTTCCTTGGCGGCGGAATGCTGTCCTGGATGCTCCCCTCCTCGCTGTCAGGCCTTTCGCTGATCTTTACGCTGGCCTGGTTCCCCGTCTGCCAATGGATCTCAGGCGAGCTCGCGGCGGCGCTGGGATGGAACGATGACCCGCATGAGCATCGGCAGCACCTGTAGTGCCGACCTTGGTCGGCACAGCTTGAAGAACCTCAAAGCAGACGACTGAAGTCGGCTCTACATGGCCCCATTCGCGTAGGCGGGCCTCACCCCATCCGCTGCACGGTGGCCTGCTGTTCCTGCACCTGGCTCTGCTCCTGCACGGCCACCTGCTGCTGCGACTGGCTGATCTGCTGTGCCTGCTCCATTGATTCACTTAGCGGCGTCTGCGCAGCGACCGCGGTGGGCATGCTGGCGCGCAGATGAGCAGGGTCTGTTGGATCACCTTGGACAACGAACACGTTGGTGCCTGCGTGGCCCTGTTCATTGGCTTGGCTGAGCAGCACGTGGTCCACGCGGGACAGGCCGTTCTCCTTGGCCAGGCAGAACAGGCTGCCGCCCATGCGTTCGCTGGTTTCGTCAGGGGTGCGGCCGTGCTGCTCATCGATCACGGCGACTTTTCCCCGGATGGACTCAAGCATTTCACGATCACCGGCTGGGAGATCCTGCTCGCTGATGAAGCGCTGCAGGAAGGTGCGCTCCGGCATCAGGTTGCGCTCCTCCTTGTTCAGCTCACTGTCCGGATATGGCGCCAGGATGCTGCGGATGTACTGCTGGTTGCTGAGCGGCTTGAGGGAGCCCTCGAAGTCGCGATCCTGCATGAAGACCAGGTTCGTACGATGCAGGCCCGCGTGGTTCAGCGCGCCCCATGCGAAGTCGATGCAACTGTTGTACGCGCCGTTGTACTGTTTGTTGAAACCATGTGCTTCGGGCGTGTCACCGAATTCACGGAGCTTCCCGAACTGCTCTTTACTGATCTCCATGGTGCGCGTATAGAACGGATCCTTGTAGTCGTCCACATCACTGTTCCCGACGTCACCCGGTCCGGACACGACCCCATGAGCAATAGGGGAGAACCCATAGCTCGTAGTTTTTGCACCGTCAGAAATGCTGTAGTAGACGTGCCCGGCATCAGACGTGCCTCCTGCACGAAGGGGAGTTCCAGGGGCGGCAACGTAGATGGAAAGGGTATACCTGTCAGCCATTTGATGTCCTCACTTGGACCTGTGCTGGTACGCAAGTAGAAGTTCGCTTTCTATCGATGCGAGCTCAGGATCTGGAGCGATCAGTTTCAACTCCAGCCTGTAGGTGCCGGGAGCCACATCAGGTGCCCAGGCAAACGCCAAGGTCCTGCTGCTCGAAGCCCTGATGGGGATACCCGCCTGTTCTACAGCTGTTGTGTCGATGCTGGTAAGTACGACCTGCGGCACCCGTCCGTCCACACCTACCGGAACGATCTGCGATGCGTCGTGACCTCGGTACTCCCTGCGGGTCAGCAAAATCGGCGCTTCGTTCCCGACGCCAAGGCGGACCAGTTTAAGCTCTGCCTGGAGGTCTGACTCCGTTACGGTACGCGCCACCGCCGCCGAAGCAGCATCGTCCGCGCCAAAGACTCGAAGACCCAGAGTGAGCGTCGTATTCGAATTTGGTCCTGGAGGCGGAAGCTCGAACTCCACGATCAACGGCTCGTCCATCGCAGTCAGCGACAAGGGCCTGACCAGAGGCACGACGTCCTCACGCGGCGTCACAGGGCCAGTTCGAGCCGCAGTATCCGGCGCCTGTGCTGGCTGGCAGGCAACCAGCATTGCGCCCGAACTACAGAGCATCAGTGCTGACAGGACAAGCTTGATTGATCGCATCGGCATTCCAGAGTACTCCGGATAAAATACATCTTCGGCGTGATGGACGGCCGGTAGTGCCGACCTTGGTCGGCACAGGCTGGGAACAGCAGTTTGCGGCAGCCGAAAGCGGCGCGGCCCGCTCACCCCATCCGCTGCACGGCGGCCTGCTGTTCCTGCACCTGGCTCTGTTCCTGCATAGCCACCTGCTGCTGCGACTGGCTGATGTGCTGCGCCTGCTCCATCGATTCACTTACCGGCGTCTGCGCAGCGACGGCGGTGGGCATGCTGGCGCGCAGGTGGGTGGGATCTGATGGATCACCCTGGACAACGAACACGTTCGTGCCTGCGTGACCCTGCTCGTTGGCTTGGCTGAGCAGCACGTGGTCCACGCGGGACAGGCCGTTCTCCTTGGCGAGGCAGAACAGGCTGCCACACATGCGTTCGCTGTTCTCGTCCGGGGTGCGGCCATGCATGGCATCCAGCGAGGCAACGCCGCGGTTCACCTGATCGATCATCGCGCGGTCGTTGTCGGACAGCAGGAACTGCTTCCAATCGCGTTCGGGCATCGGGTTGCGTTCGACCTTGTTCAGATCGCTGTCCGGGAAGGGCGCCTTGATGCTCTCGATAGCGGGAATGTTGTTCAAGGGCTTCATTGCGCCCTCGTGCCGCTCGATCGGGATGGGCCCGACCTGCATGTGCAGTCCGGCGTGGTTCAATGCGCCCCAGGTGAAGTCGGTGCAGCCATTGGAGAAGGCGTCGTACTTCGGGTCGAAGCCAAAGCTCGCTGGCGCCTCGCCGAACTCACGAATCTTCTCGTATTGCTCCTGAGTGATCTCAATTGTCCGCGCGTAATACGGTTGTACGTAGCTCTCAGCGTCGAAGGGCGACACTTTTCCCATGTAGACATCACCGACCCGCTTGTCGGGTTGCCAACCCATGCTCTCCTTCTCTTCGCCGTTGTCGACACGCAGATACATATGACCTGTGAGAGATGCCTCACGGGGCGCGTCAGGCTGCTCCGGATTGATCAAGGGCGTGCCAGGTGCTGCGGCGTAAATCGTCACGGTGTAGCGATCGGACTGGCTCATATTCATTTTGCTCTTGCGTTGTATCCGAGAATCAGCTCCGCCGGACGCCCTTGCAACTGCGGGCGCGGCTCCAAAAGCTCGATACGAAGGTGATATCTACCTGGAGGCGGGTTAGCGGCACGGGCAAAAGAGAGAATTTTAGACAGCACGCCCTCGCGCTCTAAACCTGCCTCGTAAAGCATCGTCCCATCCAGACCGGCCGCCCTGACACCCGGCGTGAATCCGTCCGGGCCAAGGGGAATGCGCTCCTTCAGGTCAGGTCCAATCCGAATCAGCGGCACATCAACGCGCTCCTGACCCTCGATGCGCTGCAATTTGACCCGAGCCGGCAGTCGGCCGCGGACGATCAGGTCGGAGTGGGCAATGAAGGATTTCACTTCCGTTCCCTCGATGCGCACCCCGATGATCAACGACGACCACGCCAACTCCCCGGGCGGCGGCAGATCAAACTCCATATCCGCAATCACGCCCGGCTCGTCCAACGCTACAGGCCGCGTCAGCGGAACCTGCGTACGTGCGGCAGCCTGTGCGGCATCAAGAGGCGCTACGGGCGGCGGCGCAGGGGACGGACCACTACAGGCAGCAAGCGCTGCTAATGCGACAGCCAGCGCAGTGCTCTGAAGGCGTCCTGATGCCGGTTTCAACATGATGCATCCCTATTCGTGGCTTGCCCCCACCGAGTGGCGGGCGGTCTGGTTTTCCTTGCCCTGCCGAGGATAAGGGAAGCGCCTCATCGGGAAGTGATGAGCGTCACGGTACCAACTTGATTGGGCGCATGAGGCGCCCCTACAAACTCAGCAAGTATTGAGCGATTCCCGGAAGCCACTCAGGGCGACCCGAGCAACCCTGATCACCCGTGATCAGGATGCCGATAAATATGGACACTGCGCGCCTGGATGCTCCCACGCGAGTTTTCTCTACCGGGCTGCTGAACTGGAAGTCCATCTCGTCCATTACAGTCCTCTGCGTTCTGCTCGGCGCCTCTTTCATGGCAGCCTCTCCGACAGGCGGAATCGTCCTCGCCGGCGCTGTGTCAGCCGGGCTGCTTTGCATGCTGGTATTGACGATGGCCCGTGCCCGTGTGGTGCTGACTGAGTCGACCATCCGGGTTGGCGTTCTGCCCTACCGCGTGACTCTTCCGCTTTCCGAACTGGATTCAGACCAGGCTCGCAAGTTGGGCGATGGGGACGCTGTCAGGCTGAAGTGGCGGAAGAACGGAATAGGCTTGCCCGGGTTGTGCGTGGGCCACTTCACCAGACGCAACGGAAGGCCGGTCTTCGCTGTAGTAGGAGGCAGCAACAACCGGGTACTGATCCCGACTCGCCGCGATTTCGACCTTCTTGTTACGGTAGAAGATGCCACCGAACTGATCGCCGAGATTCGCCGTCGCGGCACGTGCGACGCGTAGTGTCGACCTTGTTCCGCACGACCTGAGGAACAAAAAATATCCGGCTGAAGTCGCCGCTACAGCGTCACCCCATCCGCTGCACGGCAGCCTGCTGTTCCTGCACCTGGCTCTGTTCCTGCATGGCCGGCTGCTGCTGCGACTGGCTGATGTGCTGCACCTGCTCCTTAGATTCATGCACGGGCGTCTGCGCTGCGACCGCAGTGGGCATGCTGGCACGCAGGTGCGCCGGGTCTGACGGATCGCCCTGGACGACGAACACGTTGGTGCCTGCGTGACCCTGCTCATTGGCTTGGCTGAGCAGTACGTGGTCCACGCGGGACAGGCCGTTTTCCTTTGCCAAGCAGAACAGGCTACCGCACATGCGCTCGCTGGCTTCGTCCGGGGAGCGGCCGTGGGAAGCATCCAGGGAGGCCACGCCGCGGTTCACTTGGTCCATCATCGCCCGGTCGTTGTCGGACAGCAGGAACTGCTTCCAATCGCGTTCCGGCATGGGGTTACGCTCGACCTTGTTCAGATCGCTGTCCGGGAAGGGCGCCTTGATGCTCTCGATGGCGGGAATGTTCTTCGTGGGCTGCAAGATGCCCTCGAAGCCCTTGAAGGGAACTGGACCTAAATTTGCGTGAAGTCCGGCGTGGTTCAGAGCGCCCCATGCAAAGTCCGTGCAACTGTTCGTAAATGCGTTGTAGACAGGATCGAATCCATGCTCCTGAGGGGAAGTCGAGAACTCTCGTATCTTCTCGAACTGCGCCTGTGTTACCTCGATCGTTCGGGCGTAGTAGGGATCGGCGTAGGTACGCACATCGCTTGTGACAGGAGTCCCCGAGTAGCCGCCGCCCGGGATGGGTCCGTCTGGTTGCCAGCCGACGCTTGCTCGATCATCTCCGTGCGCTGTCTCCAAGTACATATGACCCGTCACAGACGTTCCACGCACGACGCCCGGTTGTTGCGGGTCAAGCTGCTTTGTTCCTGGAGCCGCGACGTAGATGGTCACGGTGTAGGGCTCATTCTTGTCCATGGCTATTTCGACTTCCCGCTGTAAGCAATGATCAGGTCGGCCTGCTGGTCCTTCAGCTGGGTTCGCTCCTCCAGCAGCTCAACCCTCAAGTGATATCTCCCGGGCGGAGGATCTACAGTAAATCCGAATGAAAATACGGTGTAGATGACCCCCTGCTCGATCAGTCCCGCGTCGCGCAACATTGCACCATTGACACTTTCCTGCCGCACACCAGGCGTCAGGCCATCGGCGTCCAATGAAATTCGTTCCTTGAGGTCATCGCCGATACGCGTGAGGGCTATATCAGCAGCCTGCGTACCGTCCAGTCTCTGCAGCTTGACCTTGGCGGGAAGCCCGCCTTGTACGAGCATGCGGGAGCGCGCAAGCATGGCCTTGGCCTTTTGTTCCTCGATCCGGATCCCAACAATCAGCGTCGAATCCGCATAGGGCCCAGGCGGCGGCAGATCAAACTCCAGATCCGCAATCACACCCGGCTTATCCAGCGCGACAGGACGCGTCAGCGGCACCTGCGTACGCGCAGCGGCCTGCGCGGCATCAAGAGGCGTCACTGGAGGCGGCGAAGGCGCCGAACCACTACAGCCAGCAAGCACTGCCAATGCGACAGCCAACGCGGCATTTCGAAGACGCCCTGATGTCGTGTTCAGCATGATGCATTCCTGTTCTAGGCGTGCCCGCACGGACTGGCGGACGTTCTGATTTCCTTACGTCGGGGAGCATAAGGGAAGCGGCTCAGCACCGAGTGATGAACGTCTGAACCCTTACAACTCCGGGGCCGGACCCACCACCTGCGACCTGGCTCTCGGCGGCACAAGGCACACCATAAAGCCCCCAATGTTAGGATGCCTGCAGCTCCTCATCCAAGGATTGGCATGAAGTTCAACCTGTTCGAAGGCGGACGGCGCATCGCACTGCTGGTCACGGCAGTAGCCGTCGTGATTGCAGTGGGAAACGTGCTGTCCAGCGAGCCTTACGTGGCCACCCACTACCGCCTCACCGGTCCCGGCGAGCCCTTCGTACGCACCACGGCGGGCTGCCCGATCAAGGACGCCGCGTCCACCTACTTCAGCACGCAGACTCCCAAAGGTCGCACTACGCATGTCCATGTCTGTCTGATGCCGGTCAACATCGTCAATGCGAACGGCAACGTGGAGGCCGTGGTGCCGTTCAAACGCGACGCGGATGGACGCGTGCATGGCGCGACCAACTTCCGCGAAGAGATCAGCGCCTACAAGAAGGCCATCCGCGCGGACTTCAAGCTGCCCGCCGCCGACGGTGCGGAGATCGACAAAATTTATGAAGAAGCTCGCATGACAGCGATGAAGCGCCAAGGCCTCAAGCTGGTGTCGTACCTGGCTGTATTCTGGGCGTTTGTATTCAGCCTGGGCTGGGTGCTGCGGGGCCTGCTGGGCATTCCGCACGGTCAGGATTTCCACCCGGATAACGGTTGAGTAAACGACGTCCCGCCGGCACACGCGGGGCAGCTGTAGATCACGCCAACCGTATGCACGCAGATGGCCAGGAGGCTGTTCAATGACAACTATTCCACCCTCACCCTTTGACGCAGACACACGCGACTTCCCCGGTGAAGAAGCGCTGGATGCCCTGCTCGCCAGCCACCGCGCTCCCGGCATCCTGCTGCAGCGTCCCTACCCTCCCAGCGCCTTCCCCAACGTGCGAAGCCGATTGGGCGGGAAGCCACAGTTGCCGGCAACGCTGGACTGGCCATTGGGCATGCATTATGGCGAGGAAACGCCCATGCATTTCCTTGCGCAGATCGACTGCTCTGAACTGCCGCGCGTGGATGATGCAATGCCGGATAAAGGGATGCTGTTCTTCTTCGCCGTCAACGCAGAGGAGCAGATATGGGATGGCGATGAACCTGGCACCAGCGTGCGCGTGCTCTATGCAGAAGACGTGCCAGCCGATACCCCGCAAACGGAGCCCCCACCAGCACTGCAACCGATCCTGTCTGCCGTGGCGAGCGACCGGTCTTCGACCTTTCCCTGGCCGCAACTGGCAGGCGAGGACGGGCCGCGCCTGCATACCGAATGGCCACTCCTCGCGCATCGGCTGGACACCTGGCCGGAGTGGGACATGATTCCGGAAGGTGACGCCGACCCGGACTACGACGCGTACAGTCGCAGGGTCAGCGCGCTCCGGCTCGGTGCCGCTGCTGCGGCAATCGGCCAGGTACCCGGCGCACAGTCCGCGAAACCGTGGGAACGTCCCGCACCCATGCCGTGGAACTTTCCCGTGGCGTGGCTTCGCATGCAGAAGGATTTCCCGTACGCAGGGATCATGATGGAAGACATCGCACGCACGCTGGCGTGTCGCTGCGCGCGTCTGGAGGATAGCGAGGCGCTGATGCGCGATGCCCTGCAATGGGTGCAACGCGGCAGGCAGATAGGACCGGACCAGGCTTGCCCTGCAGACGACGCGCTGGCGTTCCGCGAATGGATCGTGGGCCTGGCTGGGGAGCACGGCGAGGGCTCCGTGACGGGCGATATCATCGCGTCTGCCTTCACCCGGGGCGCGCTGTCGATCGTGGCACGCGCAGGCGGATCAACCGACGTTGCCCAGCTGGTTCCGCGAGAGCTTTACCAGGCAATGGAATCGAATCACCTGCCCTTCGAAGAAGATTCCCGCCATTGTGCTGCAGGCTATGGCTCACGAAGCCGGGCCGTGATTCACCAGATGCTGGGGCATGCGGTGCTGCTGCAGAATACCGGCGCGATGATCGAGGAGGATCCGGTGTGTCTGCTGCAGCTGGCCAACGACGACGCGATTGATCTCAAGCTTGGCGACTGCGGGCAAGCGACGTTCTGGATCCGCCGCAGCGACCTGGCGGAGAGACGCTTCGACCGGGTAGAAGGCGTGGTGGAGTCGCTCTGATCGAAAACGCCCCCTAGCGCATCCCCATCGCGCGCGCCTGCGCGTCTTCCTGCTGCGCCTGGCCCTGCTGTGCCTGCAGGCCTTGCTGCTGCTCGAGCGCCTTCTGTGCCTGCGCTTGGCTGGCTACCTCGAACTGCTGCAGCGACTCCTGTACCTGCGTCTGCGCGGCCTGTTCGGTGGGCATTCCCGCGCGCAGGTGCGCGGGGTCGTCCACGCTGCCCTGCACCACGAACAGATTCTTTCCCGCGTGCGCTTCGGGGGTGGCCTGACTCAGCAACACATGGTCCACGCGCTCCAGACCATTCTCCTTGGCCAACACCAGAAGACTCGCCGTCATACGCTCACTGGTGGCGTCGAATTCGCGCCCGTGCCTGGCATCCAGGGCAGCCACGCCTTGGCGTACCTGCTGGTACATGGGGAAGTCGGGGTGGCCTGACTGCGTGGGATCCTGCGGCTGGGCAGCCGCGACGTCGTGCCACGGCGCGTACGCGTGGGTGGTCGTGGATTCCTGCGGAACCGCTGCCTGCGCAGAATGCGAGGCAGGATTTGAAGTCTCTGTCAGCGCTGCTTGTGCCCAACCAGCCATGCCTTCCTCTGGCGCAGGAGCAACCTGCATGGTCTGCTCAGCAGACGGCGTACGCTCGGCTCGCTGCCCATCCTGCAAGGCAGCTGGCGGCACGCGGTCAGTGGCATCCGGGTGCGTCAGTTCAGGAATCGGCACAGCATCCCGGGCGCCCGCCATGGGTGCCTCCGCCGGGGGCCTTGAGCGCCGCTGCTCACCCTCGGCCTGAGCCACCTGCGCTGACGTATTGGGCACCGCGGCAGGCACGTTCTCGGCTTGCATGGACGCGCGCTCCCTGGCCGCCTCCTCCTGCCGCTGAGCAGGCTGCTCATCCTGGCGCTGGCGCTCTGCACGGCCTGCTTCTGCGGCTGATGCCGCGGCACGCTGCGTCTCTGCTGGTGTCTGGGTTTGCGCCTGCGTCTGCCTTGGCACAACCGCAGGCTCCACCCGCGCCACTGATGCCGCAACTGCACTGGCCGCAGCCGTCTCCGCAGCCTGCGCCGGCGCCATGGAAGGCTGCTGCACGGGCGGCACCGCCGTGCGGCCCACCTCGCGCTCGCGCTGCACGTCCGTTTCCACCGTAGGCGTGCGCACCGGGTCTGGCTGCGCACCATTGGCCATCAGCGCCGCCATGGATGCCGCCTGTTGTGCATCGGCCGTCGCAGCGCCCTGGCGGTTCGCTTCATGAAGTGCCTGCCGATGCGCGTCCTGCTCCTTCGGCGACAGCGCTTCGATGCGCAGCTCTGGTGTGTCCGGGATGGGCGCCGGTTGCTCCGGGCGCACGCTCACCGTGTCCAGGGTGGGAACGGCTCCGTCCGCCCGCGCAGGCGCGACGGATGCCTGCTGCTGGGTGGACTGGACCCGGGCAATGTCTTCAACCGTGGTCGTCGCGGTAAGCACCATCCGGTTGCCACCCGCATCGCTGAAGGCGGCAATCGCGCTGTCCGCACCCGGCGCGCGTGTACGTGGATCCGGCATCAGTTCCAGCACCACGTCGGGCGGCCGGCCGTTGCTGGCCAGGCTCTGCTCCACGGCAGCCGATGTGGCACTCAGCTCGGCCTCACTGCGTTCGATACCGTGCTTCTGATACAGCGCCGCCACCTGCCCGCGAATGCCCTCCGGTGCCAGCTCCAGGTTGGAGCGGATCCCGTCGGCCATCGCGGCCATTTCCGCGACACCGGCGTTCTGGCTGCGCCAGGTAACGTCCAGCTGCTCGGCCATGTTGCGATTGGCCGTACTGTCGAAGATCAGGCCCTCGCTGATCCACCTGCCGTCCGCCTGGCGGGTGTAGTCATTGCCATCGCTGGCCCTGAGCGTATTGGCGTTGTCGCGGGCCTGTTGGACCGCCTGTGGAATGGACGGGTTGTCCGCGCCGCCGAAGTCGCTCCAGCGCCCCTGCGCGTGCGCCACCATGTAGCGCGCGGCCATCGCAGCGGGCGTATTGGCGGCGTTCTGGGCGATCACCGTCCGCGATTGCTCATCCAGCGCCAGTGCCCGCTCGGGCGAGACCGCCTCGTGCCGCGTCACGGCTACGCGGCCGTCCAGCGTCTCCCTGACCTCAAGCTGCCACTCGCGCGATTGCGGATCGCGCACGAACTCCCGGCCACTCTCGAAGGGAGCGCGCGGCGGCTCGTCCACGCCGCTGGCGCTGAGCCGATAAGGATCCTGCGGCGTCGGCGGATTGGCCAGCCCCAGCTCGTACGAGGCGCGTGCAGCCTGCCAGTTCAACTGGCGTTCCAGCGTGCCCGATGCCACGTAGGCGGCGCGAAAGGTGACGTCCTGCCCCTGCGCGTCCTGCACCGGGCGCACCTCTACCCCGCTGCCGGTATCACTGCTCTGCACCTGTTGCTGGTGCGCGCCACTCAGCCAGCGGCCCTCGGCATCGGCCGGATCGCGCGTCCACGTGCGGCCCATCGGATCGACCTGGGTGTAGATGCGTTCGATGTCTTTCTGGTCGGCCCAGCGCTCACCAAGGTAGGCGCCGACCGCGCCCCCGCCAATGCCCGTGGCCAGCGCGCCCGGCCCTGTCCACGAACCCGTAGCGAACCCAACCCCGGCCCCTGCGACGAAGCCGCCCAGCGCGCCGCCCACGTTGCGGCCCATGAAGTGCGCAGCGGTGGAATCGGCGCCCGCCGCATTGCCCTGCGCGTTCAACTCCACCCACTTGTGGCCGGACGTGGCGAAGTCGTGTGCCAGAAGCGCGACACCCGCCACGCCCGCGGCCTTCATTCCCGGGCTGACGCGCGCACCGTGTGCGGCATCGCCTGCCATCTCGACTGCGGCAGCGGCCCCCGGTGGACCACGCGGCGCGCCGGGTTGCCCGGGTGCGTGGGGCGTCATTTCCGGCACATCGGCATACAGGCGTGGGCCTGACCCAAACTGCGGACGCGCAGCGATCCACTCCGCGCGCACGCGCGTCATGTCAGCCAGGTTCAAGGCATGGAACTCATCCACGGGCCGGCTGAAGAGTGTCTTGTTTACCGCATCCCAGCCTTCGATCGGCGTGAGGTGCCGACGTACCTGGGCCACGTCGACGGTGTGGCCGCTATTGATGGTGGCCTGCTGTGCGATGGTGCGCTCCAAGGCCTGGTACTCCGCAGCGGATGCGCTGACGAAGGCAAGTGGATCGGGGCCGAAGGCACTTACAGGGTAGCCGTTGATGCGTACGTCCGGGTGCTCGAGCGCAGTGCCGAGTTCGAAGTTGCTGAAGCCGCGATTGGGTGGTGCATTCTCGACGAAGGCAAGCAGGGGCTTGCCGGTGGCGATGGCGTTCTCGAAGTACTTTGAGCTACCGGCGTTCCACATCATGTCTCGAAGGGCGCCGGCATGGTCTCTGCCAAAAGGCTCTACCCCCTGAGAGGTCATGAAGCGCTCGAGTTTGTGCTGCATCACTGAGAATTCCGGATGCTGCGAAGGCGACTCAAACACCTCCCGTATGTACTTCCCCCATCGCGTGTCACCTATGATCCCAGCCGTTGGACCCACATCCCTCTTGTAGTCCAGCGCATTCTGGTAGTTCCCTACAGCCGCGCTATCGACTCCCGAGAAAGCGAGGTAATCGACTCCGGCTGCAAGCTCCGGGGGATGGAGGCGCAACTTCGCCTCCAAGAATTCTGCGTAGCTCGTGGTTGCATCCGGACCGGACCCTGGGGAGTGAAGATAGTTGACTACCCTCTCCATCTTCTCTACGGAAATGGGCGATGTGTCAGCCGTATTCTTGGCGCCACGCAATGTCGTCTGAGCAAAGTCGGCAAAATTGAAATCAGCCATCCGTTTATCCTCAGGCTATACGCGCCGGGACTAAGACATCGGCGAGTATTACCTCATCCTCGTATGGCGCGGCATTGCCCAGGCGATCAACCAACCCCTCCTCGATCAGGGTTTCGCGCCTCGTAAGTGCTACGTACCGCACGTCTTCTGAATTGGCAGTCTGCCCTGCAAAAGCCATCACGAGCCCACGAGCGATACTTTCCAAGAAAACGGGATCCGCCTCTTCGCTTCCGAATATTGATTTCAGCCGGAGTATGTCACGCACCACCCGCCCCGGCGTTAGGTTCAACGTATAGGTCCAAACGGGGTGCCCGGAGGTGCGGTCCACATGTTCATCACCTAAAAGGCCCAGTCCGCCAACCAGCTCGCCTTGGCGACTGAACTCATACTGGTACTCGATGGAACCGACGCCCTCCGGCTGCTCACAGGGAAGCATCCTGGGACGCAGGATAGAGATCCCACTTTCCCCATCGAACGCCGAATACTCTCGAATGACAAAGTTGACCGCCATGCCTGCCCCTCAGAAGATTCTATGCAATGTTAATCTCAATCAATACTATCTTACGCCCTGCTGAAACGGGGCATTCGTCTGAAGCGCAATTTTGACCCTCTATTGAATCCTCTTCGGAATCTCGGAGAACTCCCGCATAGCTCCTGATAGCTCCGCGACGCACGCAGAGAGATGTGCGGTCCGCCACACCAACTAGCCGCTTGAACTGCGCAACATCGCACTCACCGGATACCCATTGATGACTCCGTTCGGAAGCGTCAGCAGGGTAGTCAGCTCAAACCTGTTGAAGCTGCCGTCACGCGGAGCGTTCTCGACCAATGCCAGCAGTGATCCCCCAGCAGCAACGGCGTTGGTGATGTACTCCGCACACCCGGCGTTCCACATCATGTCATGGAGCGCACCGGCGTACTTTTCATGGAAGGGCGCGATGCCCTGCTCTTCCATGAAGGCTTCAAGGGCCTGCTCCATCAGCAGGAAATCAGGATGCTGGTCTGCACTGATGCGCAGGTCTTCGATGAACATTCCCCAGGGCGTGTCACACATAGTTCCGCAAAGCTCTGGCGCGTCTTCCACATACGCCAGCGCGCTCACATAGTTGCTCGTGCCCACACCATCGATGCCGGAAAAGCTGATGTATTGCATGCCATAGGGGAGCTTGGCTGGATGTTCCTTCAGCTTTTCCAGAACGTACGTGGCAAAGCTCGCACCGGGAGCAGGCCCTGAGCCCGGCGAGGTCAGGTACTGAATCGTCCGCTCAACCTGCTCGCTCGACAGAGCGCTCTGATCACTGACGTTATGCGCGCCCTCCAGCGTCGCGCGCACGTAGTCACTGAACGTGAGGTTGGCCGTACGAACCGTCTCTGCCGGCAGTGGAGAGAATTGTTTCTTCAGCCAAGACCAGATTGCCATTGCGGGAGATCACCTCAGGATTAGGGACTACGAACCCTGACTTGATCAGAGTATCGACAGTTGTCAGTGCCACGTAGCGCAGATCACATGCATTTTTTGGCTTACCGGTGTGGGCCTTCACCAGCCCTCGCGCCATGCCAAACAGGAATCTGAGGTGATCTTCCGGATCTTCTATCGAAGCTCTCGGCTTCAGCATCGACAAGATCATCTGGCTATTAAAGAGCTCAAGACCCAACAGGGTCACGTCACGCCCCGCAAGGTTGATCGTCGTGTTGTGTCCCCACACCCCCAAGCCGCCAATCCGCCGACCGTTCTGATAGAACGCGTACTGGTACTCCGTTCCCGGGCTGCCATCGGGCATCGTCATGAGGAGGGTGCGCGGCTCCGGAATGGTGATGCCACTGGCGGCATCGTAGGCAGCGCCCAAGCGTGACTGGAAATCGAGTGGCATGCTTCCTCCTTGAAAAGCGTTATACCCGTTGAGCCATGCCACTCAGAGCGGCACCCCAACTTTCCCCACCTCAACGCAGCTTGTAAAGCACCGCCGCGCCCGGGCGCGCTTCAAACGCCGGCACGGTCTGCTGGGTCAACGCGTTGCCCTTGCCACCCCAGACCAGCGTCTCGACAGGGTAGTCGTCCTTACGCGTCATCTCATCGATCTTGCTGACGATCACCGCCGATGCGTCAGCGGCGTCCGGGTTCCAGGCGAACACGCCTACGCGGCCATAGAACACAGCCGGGGCGGAGACATCCAGCCGGCGGTCCGGGCACATCACCAGGCCGCGGTCGATCATCACGCGCAGTGCGCCAACCGGCACCTTGTTCACTGTCGGCGTGGTGCGCTCGGCGCTGTGGCCGGGGCAGACGTTGGCGGCGCGGGTGACCATGTTTGCGGCGACCTCGCGATCAGCCTGGGCGAAGGCCAGGGCGGGGCTGAGGCAGAGGGCGAGCAGGGCAACAGGGGACGTCCGGGTCATCGCAGGTTCCTTGGGTGGCTATGGGGCGAACTTATCAACGGCCGGGGGATGAGTTGCAAGAATAATGTGAGGCCGCGTGTCGCGAAGGGCCGCCGCCACGTTCGCAATAGGCCGTTGCGGTGAGCCCCGGGTGCCCATGGGCCGGGAACACGCTTGCGTAGCCTGAGAAGAACCATGCCCTGTCACTTTTGCAGATTCGCCCATGTACGCAATGGCCTATGGCTGATGGTATGGACGCGCTGGCGACGAAGAGCGTCAGCCGGGATTGCCATCCTGTAGCTACTCGAACCGTTTGCTCTGTTTTGCCCTTTGGGCACGGCGGAGAATGCACTGCATCGTGTGCCGGCTTTATGGCGGGCGATGTGGGGGATCCCTGATCCGCCGGTTTTTTGGTTCTGTAGCCCGGTATGGCAACCCGCATCGCCCGCCACCTAGCGCCCTAGCGCAGGTGGCCTCAAGCCTTGTGAGGTACGCCGATGGATCCACACTACCCCCTCAGCGCAAAGCGTCTGTATGCCTTGATGGGCGACCGGATGATCGACTTCCCGCCGCATTTCATCGAGCGCCTGGAGCGCAGACTCGAGGAGTTCGAGACGTCACGCACCAACGCGCACCGCGTGATGCACCTGCGCGTGGTGCGGGACACCGAATCTGATGTGCCGCTGACCGCCTGCGGCTGCCCTGCCGAGCCTCAGCGGAAGGCTGATGTGGCCGTGTCCATCCGCACGCTGCAGGCGCTAGCCTCCATCTTTGAAGTGCTGCACTCGGTGCATATGGGGCAGCAGGACGGTCAGCAGGATAACGGGCTCGGCCGCTTGCTGATCGAAGAGCTGAGCGTCTGCGGACGAGAACTGGTCCGCACCTCGGCAGATGCCATGTGGGGCCAGCCATGAACGGGCCGGACAACAGATTCGCCAACGCACGCGTCACCAACCTGCGTGCAGCGGAAATGGCCGAGTACCTGGATGGCCGCCTGCATATGATCAACTACGATGAATCGACTTTCGCGCGATCCCTCCTGCTGGCGTCCGAACTGTACGGAATGAGCCACGTCGCGTACGAGTGCGGCCTGAGCAGCGACGCCATGCGCCGGCAGCTGAGCGGTACCCGCCCGCTCTACTTCGACAGCGTGCTGGGTGCCATGCGGGCGCTGGGTATCCGGTTGCGGATAGAGGTGGTTTGAGTGTCTGCTACAGCGACCACGCAGCCGACGTGTCTGGCTGCGTTTTGATGCAACGCTGGTGCTCTGTTCTACCAGCGGACAGTGGGTGGCCCCCTTCGTTACCTCGGCCCTCGTGACGTTCAAACTACGTTGATGAGATCATCCGGGCAGTCCACTCCGCCAGAAATCCATGCCGACGTACTTCCAACCCCGTTGCCTGCGCGAGCCCGCTGATGATCGAAGTATCCGCATTCTTCTGATGAGGGTGCAGGCTCCGCTGCCGGACGGAAGTGATCCTGCCCAGTACGAATTTCTTCTTTACCGCGGAGAGGACGAGTTCGGCTGCATGGGATTGAGCGGCGGCTCAAACTGGCTTGTGCGGGAGAACGACAAGCGCGAGTGGGTCTATACGATCGACATGTCTCATCCGGCGAGGCTGAAGCGCATACTCACCTTCAAGAAGGATCTCCATAGCGACGAAGACGATCTCTCGTTCCTGCGCAGGTTCTCGCTGGCCGTGCTGCACGCGGTCACCGAAAGGTCCCGCAGCGATGAAGACACGCGAGAGATCATCTTTACCTCTCAGGCAGCGCTCACCGAGATCGGCATATCGCCTGCCGATCAAGCCCTGTTGCCCGGCGGTGACGCGCCGATACTGGCAGATCTGCTGATCCCCGGAAGCACCGACTGACCTCGGCCAGGCACCGCTGGGCCGCGATCAGAATGACGCGGCACCATTGTTCGCAGCCTTCCGCGGACTTGTCCCCGTTGGATGGACACGGGACATCGACGCTGCAGTCATGTACCCAGCAGAAGGGCTGCATGGTCTCTCCAAGTGGCGGTCTGGTTCCGACCGCGTTGGTGAGTCAGATATCAGTCACATCCACGAAGGAGATGCCACTCACTCCTGCGTCCAACGAGATACCAGCAGCTTGGACAGCACTTCGGAAGGTTCTGTCGCAGAATGCGGAAGGGTTGAAAGGCGTCAAGAACACATGCGCGCCGGCCAGGATGTCGCGTTTGAACACGAGCCTCGCCCCGCCTCCCAAGGAGTAGAACTTGCCCCGGACGTAGTCATCATCGACCTTGATCCTGAGCTGGGAAGCCTCTTCGTCGAGTGCGTCCACCTCCCGCACGACATCGCACAAAAAACGGCGCGGTCCGGCTGATCCGTCGGCCAGGCGGACTTCGCATTCAACGAAAGCGAACGCTTCAGGATCCACTACTGACATCGCCCGCTGAAGCCGCTCGGACACCAGCCAGTAGCCGCCGAAGCCGCCTTCCAGGTCTCGAGGCGCAGGACCTTCAGATGGATCGAATACCACACGCGGCACTCCGTTGAGTGGCGGAAATCCTCCCGCATCTGGCCGCAGGATCAGTCGTTGGGCCACCTGAGGTTGCTGGATGTTTTCAAGGTGCGCACCGCGAAACCGCCTATTGCTCTCTGATTCCGGGCCAAACATGAAGAACACGCCTTCAGCAAACGGGTGCGTGCCTTTTCGCTTCATGCGGTCGGTCTCCTCTACTGGCGTATGGACCTTGCTACAGCCTGGACTCTGCGACTTCAAATATCTGCCGCATCGGTAAACCATACGCCATATGTTTCCTTTTCTGTCCCCATGCCTGCGTCCATGATGGCATCGCGCAGATGGCGATCACAGAAGACGAGGCGACCCGAGTACGGGGTCCTGAACACATGTGCCGCGCCCACGGCATCTCTCCGAAATATCAGACTGCTGCCGCCGGTCAGGTCATAAAACTTGCCAGCAGGGAACTCGTCGCTCAGTTCTATAGTCAGCTTCGAAGACGCTTCATCCAGCGCATCAAGCTCGCGGATGACGTCACACAAGTAGTAGGGCGGCCCCTTCTTATCGTCACTGAGGCGATAGTCAGCCGCAACGAACGCGAAGCCATCTGGATCTACCTGCGAGAGGACCCGCTGGAGTCTTTCCGAAACCATCCAGTAGCCGCTGATCCCACCCTCAAGGTCTTGCGGCGGGTCACCCTGTTCTGGCGAGTGCACGAGTCGCGGTGCTTCGCTCAATGTCGGGAAGCCGCCGCTGGCCGGGCGTAGGATCATTCGCGGTAGTGTCCGCAGCGTCTTGACGTTCTCGAAGACTACTCCGTGACCGCGACCACCACGGGTCGTGTCAGGTTGCAACAGGAAGAATTGCCCGCGTTGCGGCTGAGCCTGGTTCATTGTCTATTCTCCATCAGTGAGCCGAGACACGTACCAGTCGCCCTCAAAGGCCGGGTTGCGGACCGGCGTCTTACCGTACGCGTCCTCATACTTTCTGGCGTAGGCGGCCATCTTTGATTCGTCGATGGCGTACGGGATGAGTCCCATCACCTCAGCACCCGCCCTGCGCAGATCGAGGCGATCCCGGGGATCCCCTTCTTCTACGGAGCCGCCCTCGGTGACGGAATCATTGAAGAAAGTCGTTCCAGCATGCGCTCAATGGGCGCCCGATCAACGTAGTTGATGAGCACCGAAATCTCCTTCCGGAAATCATTGGTCCGCGGATTCGCCCGGGCACCTGGCGCCGTCGGCTTCATGTCCGGCCACTCGATCACCAGCGACACGCCCTCGCCCGGCCAAGGTGCAATCTGGCTGTCGAGGTAGTTGGCCGGAATACGGAAGGTGTTCGGGCCCAGCTTCACGTCCACGGGAGCATCAGTGTAGGTGTGGCCGTTGATGGTGCGACCGGTCTGGGGGGCGTCCGACATGGCGGGATTCTTACTGTTTTCGGTGGACGGCGGCCGGGCACAGGCGCCCGCGCTCAGTGCGACGGCGAGTGCACATGCCAGCAGGCGGCAGTAAGACATCAGGTGCATTCTTGTGCGGATCCATTGCGGGGATTGTGGGTGGAGACAGGCAACCGCGCTCAGCTCGTTCGCATATTTGCCGCATCCCGTGTCACCAGTTCTTGCTGATATCCATCGTGCGTTTATAGAGGGGCTTCTGGGACTGCTCTGCATCGGAGTCTTGGGTCTTGCCGGGCCCGGCGATGATGCCGTGCTCTACGGGCGCAAAGCCGAAGCTCTTGCGGTCTGTTTCGCGTGTTATGTCGTAGTAGACATGGCCAGCAGCTGAGGTTCCGCCATCCAGCAGAGGTGTACCCGGAGCTGCCACGTAAACGGAGAGGGTGTACCTGCCGTCCATAGGCGCTCCTACTTCGACCTGTGCCTGTAGGCCACCAGCAGCTCTGAATTCACGTCCGAAAAGTCAGCAGATGCCTCGCCGATGCGTACGCTGATTCTGTATCTGCCTGGCGCAAGGTCCTGTGCCGATGCAAAGGAAAGGTATCTCGAGTGCCCAGCGGTACTGGCACGACCCACTTGCTCGATCGAAATATCGTCCACATCATCTCGCCGCACACCACGCACATGGCCTTCGGGTCCTACGGGGACAAGCGTGGCAGGGGCGTTTCCGCTTGAAATGACGCGAACCAGCGGTACGTCCACCGGCGCTGTGTTATCGATTCGTACGAGACTCACATCCGCCTCCAGCCCCGCCGCGATGACTTTTTCGGCGACCTCAGCCGACTGGATGGCGCTCTCTGCATTCACGCGAAGACCGAGAAACAACGTGCCAGTTGCGCTTGGCCCCGGCGGGCGCAGTTCGAAATCGACGACAAGCGGCGCCTCCATTTCTACGAGCTGGAGGGGACGGACCAGAGGAGCCACGTGTCCTTCCGGGGCAGGCGACATGGCCTTTGTATCGGCGAGAATATCAAGCCTCTTGGGATCCTGAGCCGCCCCAGTGCATGCCGTCAGAGCCAGGCATATAGAGAGCGTCGCCCTTCTCCACTTCCCCGCCAGTAGCGGCCTTTGGCGGGCGCCCCGCAAAGGCACATCGGTGTATCGGTTTAGCAAGGTCACCATCATCTCCTTGGCTGAGTCGTGCACTACCGGCCTTGACCCAATGTATCAAGTGAGCAATCGATCAGCGCACGGAGGCGGATGGAGAGTATCCCGGAAAGCCCGTTGCTTTATCCCATGATGCTCTTGAAACAAAGGACCATTGCGCCGCGTGCGACCTCTCCTTGTCTCGGAGCGCGCGCTCAGTAATCAGCTGCGTCTTCAAACCAAAGTCCCGCAGAATCGTCTTCACGAGCAATTCCAGCGGCCTCCACGGCAGAGCGCATCACACTGTCGCAGATCACGTAATTACCGGAATAAGGTGTGCGAAACACATGCGCGTCTCCGACGACGTCGGTGCGGAACACCAGACTGATTCCGCCTGCGAAGTTGTAATATTTTCCACCCACGAAGTCATCGCTCACTTCGATCAGGAACTTCGATTTTTGCTCATCCAACGCATCCAAAACGCGCACAACATCGCACAGGAAGAATCGCGGCCCTGGGCTACCGTCTTGAAGTCTGTAGTCACATTCAGCGAAGGCGAACGCACTGGCATCTACTTGCTCGAACGCGTCCTTCAGTCGTTCTGAAACCAACCAATAGCCGCTGAGTCCACCTTCAAGATCCTGAGGCGGATCGCCCACGGCCGGGTCGTGGTAGAGCTTCGGCTTCTCTCTCAGCTCAGGGAATCCACCCGTGACAGGCCTTAGGACACGCCTTGGAGAACTGAGCAACCGGTCCAGGTTTTCGAAGACAACCCCATGCCCCTTGCCAGGGCGCCGCATGTCTGGGGCAAGAATGAAATACTCACCTTTCCGTGCACGTTGAAGTGTCGTCATGCCCTGATCATAGAGCCGATTTTCGCTCATGGGACACCTCTCCAGCGCCGCGCGAGCGCCCGTAACTGCAGCCCCCTCCCTGCAAAGGAGTGGCAGTGTCCAGCAATCGCCCACGCCATCCTTCGTCTTGGGCAGTCCTCGGGGCGCCGCGCAGCACCCGCCCTACCCGCTCCATGGCCAATCATTATCGCGAGGATCGGCGTGCTGATCGACTAAGTGGACGGAGTTCCAATCACAGGGCTGCTGGAGATGGCCTCGTACCGCCAAGACTATCTGAAGGAGTTCCGTAGCAAGCATCTGGACCGGCGGTGACGCCCCGATATTGGCTGAGCTGGTGATCAGGTGAGCCCCTGCAGGGTGATCCTTCGAGGCCTCAGCAACGCGCCATTTACGACGTGGCTGGCTATCGTCAACTGGACGTGCATCGGTCTCACTCCCTATAGGCCACGACCAGATCTCCATTGATCAACGCCACTTTTACCGTATCACGCAGCCGCCTTATGGCATTCACGGTCCGAACAGTAGAACCCAGGTCGCCTGCAAGCGCTCCCTGCCCGTCTGGCGAAGCCTCCAAAGCAGACAATTGCTGGAGCATGCCCTCCGTGTAAGGACCAATCGGTTCCTTTGCATAGCGTGAGCAACCTAGTTTGTCTGCAAAGGCCTGGTCGATGGGCAGGTAGAGCACATTTTCTTGGTCGTCGATGTCAAATTCGCCCGCCGCATGCAGGTGGCGAAGCAGCGGACTCCCAGCAACGATGGTCGGACCGATGATCAGCTGAGAATCGAACAGTGCGTCAGTTTCATCTTTGTCATTCATGGATGTCCTTTCCTGTGGCCAGACCTAACGAGTCTTGCTTGTTTTAACCCAGTTCTTTTCCAATAGGCAACCAGGTCACTTGCCGATTCGGTGCAGCGTCGGATCAAGCTCCACTCCGCACAAGCGGCCATGGACCATCTGCCGGTTCCTCACGCGTCTGCACTAGCCCAATGGATACCGAGGAGTCTGTTGGGTGCCGCGTCCAAGCCCAGTCTGCGAGTCTGTACTCCACGATTGAGTGAGACCGTTGTTTAATTGGGGATGTCGCGGAGGCTTTGCGGGAGCTCCTTGGTCGGGCGCTTGGCGTAGAAGCGTGACCGCTTACCGGGATGTTGACGGACCTGCTCTTATAGTTGGGCCGATCAAATGCACGGGAATGGCTTCATGTGCGTCATGCCACCGAGCCGATGCCTCGCCTTGGCAATGACCGCGGCCCTCAGCGCTACGGCCTGCGCCAAGGCCCCCACCACTGGGAAGGGTGAAAAGGAAGCTGCCATATCAGAGAACACTGCCGAAAGCCGCACCTTGGATGGTTACACGTATACAACCAAGCCCGTGGAGGCACGCATTGGACCGCACCGGTTCGCGTTCCCCGCGAATTATTACGATGACCAGATCGGCCCTGCCATCGGCGGTGGCGTTGGACTTACCCTCATGTGGCCACGCCTGCAGGCGGCACCACCGGGCACGCGCCCTACCCGCTCCATGGCGGATCACTACCGCGCTATCAGCGTTTCGATCGACTACGTGCGCAAGGTTCCGATATCTGGGCTGCTGCAGCGCATGGCCAGTAACGAGGCGACGACTGAAGACGGCGCGATCGAGCGGACAGACCCCCGACGGCGGCTGGATCTACGGACTCCCGGTACTCCGCGGTTCGGCCTCATCCCATACGCTATTGATGAAACGAGAATGGAAGCCTACGCCCAGGCGTACTCGAAGCAACGTGGCGAGGCGCCAGCGCGGAATCCGCGGACGGAGAAGGACTGGTATGTCGCCCGCTCCGGGGATGATGAGCTGACCACGTTCATCCGGTGCGACCAACCGCTCAACGGTCTGAACGGCCTAGTTATCGAGGGTGAACTGCTGGTCCCCGACGATGCACCCGAGGTCGCCAGCTGTACCCACAACGTGGTCGATGCCCCTGACAGACTCTCGATGACGATCCGCTATCCGCGCGTGGTGCTCAAGGACTGGAAGGCCATTGAGGATGCTGTGCGGGTGGTCTTGCTTAGATACATAGTTCGCTGATTCAGTCAGTCCATCATGCGGTTGGCGACGATAACGATACGAAGACAAACATTTCTGAAGTTGCCAAGCGCTGACGTGAGCTGCCCCTCGAGCGTGAGGTGCGAAGCGTGACCGCTTACCGAATCGTTGACGGAGCGGGCTCTACAATCCGGCCGATGAGCCACAAAGGATTGGTCCCATGAGTGTCCTGTCACCCAGTCGGTGCATTGCCCTGGCATTGGCCGCGGCCCTCAATACGGCGTGCGCCCAGGGACCGTCGTCTGACAAGGCTGAAAAGGAAGCTGCCATGACCGAAAATTCCGCTGAGAGCCGTACCGTTGACGGATACACCTACACGACACATCCCGTAGAGACGCGCATTGGCCCGCACCGATTCGCGTTTCCTGCGAACTACTACGATGACCAGATCGGCCCCGCGGTTGGGGGCGGCGTCGGACTGACCTTCCTGTGGCCATCAATGGAGGCCGCGCAGCCGGGATCGCGCACTGATCGCTCTATGGAGGATCAGTATCGCAGCGTCGTCGTATCGATCGATCATGTCGATAAGACTCCCATCGGAGAGTTCCTTGAGCGGTTGACGACCACGGACCCCACGACCGCTGAGGGCTCCCTTTCGCAACGGGATCCGCTGCGTCGATTGGATCAACGAGTGGCAGGTGAGCCGACCATGGGCCTTACACCGTACCTGATTGATGAAGCAAAGATCCCGACCTTCGCCGCGGCCTTCGAGCAGGAGACGGGGATGCCTTACAAAGGCGATTCGCTGAACTCCGACGACTGGTACATCTCACAAACGGCAGGCGATCCCGTTGAGACGTTCATCAAATGCGACAGCAGAAAGCGCATTGACGATGGACTCACTATTGAGGGTAATCGGTTGGTCTCGCAGCAGACCGGCAGAGTCGCCGCATGCACTCATTATTTCGTGGATGTGCCGGACAGCCTTGCCGTCCGGATGAACTACAGCAGGGCCGTGCTGGCTGATTGGAAGCGAATGCAGAGCGACGTGCGCGCCGTGTTGGCACGCTACAAGGTGAGTTGACGCGGCGTGGATGCCGATGGCCCTTACGATACAAACCGTGATCGCTTACCGCGTCATTGACACTGCGGCCCCTACAATTCCGCCGATGATCCAAAAAGGATTGGCCCCATGAGTGTCCTGTCACCCAGTCGATGCCTTGCCGTGGCACTGGTCGCAGCTCTCAACACAACGGCGTGTGCCCAGCGACCATCGTTTGACACAGCGGAAAAGGACGCTGTCCTGACTGAAGATCCGGCCGAGAGCCGCACCGTTGGCGGGTACACCTACACCACCAAGCCCGTTGCAGCGAAGATCGGCCCGCACCGGTTCGCGTTTCCAGCCAACTATTACGATGACCAGATCGGCCCTGCTATAGGCGGTGGGGTGGGGTTGACGTTGATGTGGCCGGACCTTGATGCTGCGCCTCCTGGGACGCGCTCGACGCGCTCAATGTCCGATCATCACCGTGCGATCAGTATGTCCATCGACCACGTAGATGCAGTACCCATCGGCAATTTACTGCAACGGATAACCAGTACCGAATCCAAGACCGAAGATGGCTCAATCGAGCGGCAAGACCCACGTAATCGACTGGACATGCGTAGGCCTTCGCCTGAGCAGTTCGGGCTTACCCCGTACGTCATCGATGAGGAGCGGATGGCAGCCTATTCCAAGAATTACTTGGACCAGCGAGGCAGTCCACCTGTCCGTAACGTCAGGACCGAGGATGACTGGTACGTCGCCCGCTCCAGCGACGACACACTGTCGACTTTCATCAAGTGTGACCAGCCCCAGAACGGTCGCCAAGGTCTGGAGATCAAAGGCACAGCGCTGGTATCCGATGGTGCAGATATAGTTGCCAGTTGTTCTCACTATCTTGTGGACCAAGCTGACAACCTATCGGTGACCCTTTTCTATCCCAGCGTGCTGCTCAAGGACTGGAAATCCATCGAAGATGCGGCGCGGAGCGTACTTTCCCGTTACAAGGTTCATTAACCCAGCTATGAGCGGATGCGCTGTTATGCGTTCAAGCCGCAATCGAACTTCGAAGATGAACGATGAGCAGACTGACCCCAATGGACATTGATGAAGGAGTGGCCATCGAAATGGACGCACTTGTGTACGTTGGACGTTCTTGGGCTAATGCCCTGCCTACCCTGCTCTTCGCGCGGCTCACGTAGATGGCCCACCGCATAGCGCCGCGATCAGCTCACGCCCTAATGGCCGTAGGATTGTCGTCCCTGCTCGCGGTGCTGCCCGCATGTGCTCCAGCGTCCGACGTGATTGCCATCAGCGCACCGCCTCAGCCAGAGGCGGGCGCGCCATCAAACGGCCCGGCAGCTGTGCGCACGCTCAGTGCAAGCAACTTGCAGCAACGTCTTGTCGCCTACGCGGCCTCCTTGCATGAGCCCTCTGATGCCTCGGAAGGAAAGTTTTCCCGAGCCATGGAGATCACTCTGACACCAGTCGAAGAAGGAAGGGGTGGCGGGGAAGCCAAGGATCAGCCCATGGCGGATGGCTACGCGTTCTATGCCAGCTACGGGAGCCCTACGCGAGGCATGAAGGCGCCCTACCATGGCGTTTCCATTTACAGGCCCGGCAAGAAGGCGCTCACGGAGGACCCGCAAGCTCCCTGCTTCTGGGCTGCATCGACTGCAGGAGAGGCCCTGGCAGCGAGCGGATATGAGCGTGGCGGCGAGCGTGGTTACCAGAGAGGCCGCCTGCAGCAGTACCGCCGCACCTCTTCCGATGGCAGCACAGTGTTCTACGCCGACCTGCTGACCTACACCACGGGCGCCCCGTCGCCGAAAGTCTGCGTTTACGAGGTGCGATTTTCAGGAGATGTACCATGAAGGACATGGATGCGCGTGTAGAGGCGCTGCTTTCTCAACTGCCCCAAGACCCTCGACTTCCCAAGGGCGCTGAGCACGTTATTCGGCAGGCCATAGCGGAATCTCCGTATCTGCATGCACTTCTGGGCAACGCTGCCTCTGAAAAGCAGATTGGTGCGATCGGAGTCTCCTATGGCGAACATAACGGCGGGCACTTCGAAGCCGGTCAGAACGGCCAGCCAGGCACTGTGTACGTCAGCGCCACCAACTTCACCGAGTGGAGCGGGAACGCGCGCCTTGGCCTGATTACGGAAGTGCTGGGCCACGAAGGCATGCATGGTGTGCTGACCTCTTTCCGGCAGGATGCGCTGGCTGACTTCAACCTTGCCTACGGCAAGGCAATGACGCAGGCCTACCGGGACTATGACGAGCGTGTTGACTTGACCGAGCCGGTACGAAAGTACCTCGATGGCGGGCGCAGAGAAGAGGCTTTGGCTGAGATCAGCGGGCTGCGAGCTCTCAACAGTCGCAACAGGAACCTATCGCCTGATGCATCAGAGGCCGAACTCGAACGGCTGCTTGCCCAGGACTCCACCTCGCGATGCATCGACCGATCTGGTCACGCCCCTCAACTGGCAGCGGGAATTGGTTACGAAGATCTGACGACGGGACCCTACCAAGATGGCCCAAGACTGACGCCCGCAGTAGAAAGATGCTTCTACGATGGCTCGGGGACGCTGGGCCGCAACGGCGATTCGGATTACCGGAACTACTACGGTACCTCACCAATTTCCTCTATCGCACAAGGCTACGAAGGGCTCTGGCGCGGCAGGCCCCCTGCGGAGATCCGGGTGGACCTGCACGAGCTGGGCTTGGACCCTCGCCAGCTTGAACGCAATGGATTGGACCTCGGCAACGCCAGGGTGTTTCCCATCATCGATCTCGGCAAGGAAGGGTACGGTCGAATCGAGCTGAACAACACTGCCGATCTCACGCAGAAGCCGCGGGACAAGTCAGACCGTGCCGTGGGCGACGCGCCCCCCACGGCATCAGGACTGAGCCCAAGCGATCAAACATTACTTGACGAGATCCGCAGCAAGGTCGAAATTCTTGACAAGGCCAACGGCCGCACCTTCGACGAAACCAGCGAGCGTATGTCGGCCAGCCTGCTGGCCAGTGCCAAGGATGCGGGCATCACCCGCGCAGACCATGTGGTGCTGAGCAAGCAAACTGCAAATTCGCCTGCAGCGCAGAACATCTTCGTGGTTCAGGGTGACATGTCCGACCCCGCCGCACTGCGTACGCATATGGCAGCGGCGGACGCAGCCCAGCGCCCGGTACAGGAGAGTCTGAGCCAGGTGGAGGCAATTGGGCAGCGCCAAGCGCACGAGCAGGCGGCAGAAGTGCAGCGCACGCAGGACCAACAGCAGCGTGCTTCTTCGCCGTCGATCTAAATAGTTGCCACCACTAGATCGACTGCCCTGACAATGAAGCCACCTCGATGGCGCGACGTTTTTCTTCGTCCAACAAAAGACACCCGGCATACGTCTCGTTGAGCCGCAGCACCTCCTTCTGCAGATCCGGGATGCCGGTGAGGATGGCGAGGTGCTGCCCCGCCATCATCGACATATTGTTGCTCATGCGGACGACATTGATCACCAAGGGCGTCGGGAAACCATCCCGGCTCCGGCTCAATGCGTGTACACCCGCGTGCACGAAGGAGTTCAGTGATGACCAAGCATGCGCCTTCAGTTCGATGAGGTGTGGCAGCAGGTTGGCCAGAAAAGGGGCCTGCGCGAGTGCCTCCAGCATCTTCGACAGCATCGGCAGTCTTTTCTCGCTCGTTCCGACTTCCGGCGGACAGGACAGCAACTCGACCTGCTCCTCGGTTGCACAGTGCAGAATCCAGATGGACCGCGCGAAGGCCTCGTACTGGCAGCGCATCAATGCCACAGAGGAGGACGCCATGCCTCCCGCCATCAGCGTGCGAAGGGCGTCTGCGTGTTCGAGGCTGAGCAACGCTGCATCCGCAGAGGCCAGTAGCCTAGGGGAGTCATCCGCAGGAGGATGATCCACCGTGGAGAGGAGCGCCTGGCTGAGCAGCGCGGATCGATTGAGCAGGTCGTCCATGACGGTGACTCCTGATATCTGCGGGGGGAGCTTAACGAGAGAGCGGTGCCGTGCGCCAGAGTCGACCCCCTGCCCGGCAACATCTTCTGAGACCTGCCGCGACCATCTTCACTCCTTCCGCTGGGAGATGACCATGACGGCCTCGACCGGCCTGCAATCAGGTAGTGCGGCTCGATCAGCGCCAACAGTCGCTGCCATGGCACCACCTGATCCATCTCGTTGAGGAACAGCTCGCGGCGCGTTCTCGTTCGCTGGCCCAAGCCTTCCGCATCATCGAATGTCAGCTGGATGGAGGTCCTTCAACTTGATCTGACGGACGTCAAGCTTGCGGATTAGCGGCCGGCACCACCCTAAATTTTCGCTTAGATATGTTATGAGCGTTCCTAAGGGTTGATCTCGCAGCCATTGAGAAAAGCTCGATTAGGCATCACCATCAGATGGCAGCCCCTCCGCACTCAATCCCGACGATGAGTGTCCTTAACTCAAGTATTTTCACAAGGAATTGAAGATGAAGGATCCGGGCTCCGTGTCCGAAGCTCACAGTCATGACTGGACTAACGAGTTGCGATCTATACAAGCATGGATACAGGCACACCCGGTGCTCTTGGCTACGCTGGGAATATTTCTTCCAAGTGCCGCTTTGTTCAATTATTCGATCTTCGGACGAGCACCGCTGAACCTGGCCTCAACTGATGTAATTTCCTCGTTACCAACATTGTTGGCAGCTATCGCGCTGTTGTCAGTATGCTGCAGCGTTCTGATGGTAGCGCCCGTCCTCGTCCTAATTGAGGGCGCGCCACGTGATGAGAAGGGCGAGCTCGTAATTTTCCCACTGGAAAGGAAAGCGCGCAAAAGATCGGCTTTGCAGTGGATCGCTCTGCTCCTGATGCCAGCCGCAGTCATCGCAGGCACTATAATAGTTTCGGCCCTGAGTGATGCCGTAAGCGATTGGATGTACCTTCCAATTATTTGTCTCACAGCTCTACTCTACGGAATCTGCGGCGCGTTCATACGTAGTGCTGATCGAGGGGTTGTATTTTCAGAGTCGACACTTAGAACAACGTTCGCTGGTGTCGCGCAGATGCTTATCAGCGTTTTTGTAATGCAGTCAATTCTGAGCGCGTTGCGTGACGACAGCCCCTCAAGAATTTTATTGATAGTCATCTGCGCTATGATCCTACTCGCCCTTCTGCAGGTAGGGTGCGTGATGGCTATACAGTTGACGAGCAGATACGCCGGGCCTGCGCGTCAAGCATTCTTGGCAGCCATGGGGATTGTGACGTTTGTGTGCATTTTTCCGCCGACAGGAGCTTGGCTGGCCGGCGCGGTGCTCGGCTCGAGCGCCACCGGAGGAAACTCCTGCGCGCGACTTTTTCTGTCACCTGACACGAGCTTCGCTCAACTACTGCTGGAGGCCCCAACCTCTGAACGCCACACGAGCGACTTAAGGGTGCTAGCGAAGGTAGATGGAATTTACTTGGTGAGAAAATATGGCGCGGCCGAAGGAAGCGTCTATCTAATTCCAGAACTTCAGGTTTTAGCACTCACTCCATGCACATCGACGCGGAAGAGTGGAAGTTAATCTATCTCCTGGCACGCCAGTTTTCCCAAGCCATGCTCCGGCCATACAACCTGACCAAATTTAGTTTAGCTTACGGAGACGACTTTAGCCTATACTGTCGCGTTGAACACGCCGAGCATGGCAGCCAAGATTCAGAGACCTGCTTGGAACAAAGTTAATGCTGCGCCCACTGTCGCGGCGCGACGCTAGGGATCAATCGGCCTGATCTTTCTCAACGCCCTCCCCAGCGTCCAATTTTCTGATTGATCAGGACCAGAACGCGAAAGCGCTGCGCAGCGCTATCTCAGGCGAGCTAGGGGTTGCCGAGGCCACCAATGCGCGCTAATGCGTAAGCAGCATGCCTCGCTAGTCCAGCCGCCCCCGGCCGCTGTTCGGCACTTTCAGGAAGGCGTAGTTCCTTCCCTTCAAAAGCGCAGTAATCTCCGCCCTGGAGGGGCAAAGCGAACCTCACGTGGAAGTCCGCGTCTATCCACAGGTAGCCAAGGTCGAATAATGTATGAAGGTCCGAACGGAGAAGTAGGCCATTGTCAGCACGGTTGGTATGCTCGCCTTTGTAGGGCGAAATGTGAGCAGCCTCGAGGACTGACTCGGTGGCACAATCTGAAATTGCGCACCTTCCTTTATACGCAGTAAGCAGTTCCTTCCGAAAGGCACCCTGCCCCTTTCGCATGGCCACAGCCTTCATGATCCAGAGACGCGCATCATCCTCATCGGTGAGCGGCGATGGATGCCGCTCGATCTCCGAGGCTCCCTGTGCCTCGGCCGCACCAAGTACGTCCTTGCTCAAAGCCACTGCGTACCAGCTCTTATCCTCGCCCTGCCTCAGATCGTAATGGCCGTGTAGAGCTGGATCGAAGCTCTGGTATCGAATAGGACTTCCTTCCAATCTGACTAAGCGGTCCCGTGGATGCCTGGGTACGGCATCGCTCCGCCAGTCTCGCCGAACTCGGTCATAGTGGACTCGGCTGGGAGAATTGACTGTCAGATGCGCGAGGTTCTCCCTCAAATCAGTTTGCATGTCTTCTGGATAACGCGAAGACAGCCAGCCCCCTATTTCGGCAATGGTGGGCGTGCCGAGCTCATCAACTGCATCGGCCACGTGCCAATACTTTGCACTCCTCCGATTGACAGAGGTGCCGCTGCTCTTAGCAGCACTCAGTCGCCCTCGTCTTGCCACAAAAGCCTGCGGCTCATGCGAAGGTCTCCATTCGTAGAGTTCCGCAAGCTGACCCGTGGGCGACTCTTGGAAGTCCAATTGCTCAAACAGACACGTTACGGGCTTCTCCCCCTCCATCAGGGGAACGCCAAGCCGTCCGCAGTACACAAAGGGCTGTCGGTCACGGACGCGGGCGAATAGATGCGGAACAAGCTCTCCGGCGCCCATCTTTTGGATCACCGGACTCTGTTGACGCTGACTGCGCTGGCTTTCCCAGTAGAAGATGTCACCGTCGAATTCATCGAGGTAGTCATCTTCACTACTCTTCTGCAGGGTGACGAACAACAGGACAGCGTTCTGCAGTTCGAGCACCCCCGTCCCCCACTGGCTGGTCCGGATGCTCTCCGGTACCGGTAACCCGCCCAACTTTGCTATCTCTTGGCGCGTGTACTCGGCTCCAACCTCAAAGCCACTGAGTTCGATTTCTGCGTCGAGCTTTGCCATTGCCATTGCCATCCCTAGCTTCCGATTGAGGAAGTCTATTGCAGCAATGGTCGATTGCGCTAATGCGAGACGCTTTTGTCCTGCGAGTGCTGCGCGTGGGATGCAACCGGGCGTACCATAGAGTTAGCTGAAGCTGTGCCATGCCCTTCCGTCAGTGGACCCTCAGCAAGCATTGCCGGTGCCTGCATTAGCTTCTTGTGGTTCGCGCCGTTCAGCTTTACCGAAATCGCGTGAAAGCCGTTCCCCGGGCCGATCATGTCCAGGAACCGTTAACGACTTAGCTACAACGTTACGGGGTAGCAAAAGGCAAAGACAGGCACTATCACAAGAGCTCCGAAACACTCGACTTTAGCGTCGTCGATTAAAACTTAAGCAGCTACTAACGCCTCTTCTTTCGGCGCGGGGTTGAGTCTGAGCGCCTAACGTCAGACTGGCCCGAGGCATAAAGCCTAACGTACGGGTCTAAGAGACGCTCCAGAGCCAAATCACCTGCATCGACATGCGCGATGTAGCGCTGGTCAGCTACGAAGAACCGACGCAGGTTCTCACGCGTATCCGAACGACCGAAGCCATCCGTACGCAGCACCGTGTAGTGCGCCGAGATGAACGCACGGATCTGGTCCGCATACGCACGCACATAGTCTGTCGCCGCAAACAAGGGGTACTGGCGTCCTTTCAGCAGCGCGGTCACGTAAGCCTTGCGCTGTTGGCCTTACGGGGCTTGCAGTTGTAACGCTCCGCATCGAAACCATCGCGACGCAGTTCGTGAAGCTTGGGCAGCTCCAGATATCGCCGGTCACGCCGAAGTCCTTGTCCAGCACCTCGGCCGCGGCAATCGCTTCGCGCAGAGCCCGTCCGAACCCAGCAGCTGCACGTGCGGCTCGTTCTTCTCCGGCTTGCCGGCGTCGGCCTGCAGGTGCGCTACTCAATCTGGGGGGCGTAGACAGAAGGAGAAGTAACAGCCAAGCCACTCACTGAACCCGAAGCGCCCCGTTCTCTGCCGCGGCAAACCAAGCACTGTAAGCGCCAGCATCATGGAACGAGGCCGACTCAACCTCTTTCAGCGGGATCACCTTCACCCAGTCCTGGACGTCGAAGTCGCGTCCGTTGAGCATGCCCCCGATCTGGGCTTCGAGCTCATTGATCTCGTCCTTCAGGCCGCTCTCGTACTTGCGGACAGCCGCCATATGCGCCTCAATCATCGGACCTGCCTTGCGTAACGCGAACTGCGCAAACGTTCCGCGAAACAGCCCCAGTTTTTCCTTCAAGGAGTACACACGCTGCGTGGCCACCCAAAGATCGATGATCGGGTACTCGGTGCGCTCGTCCCCCATCTTGAGGGTGTCTTTGTCCCGATAGGCGGAGAAGGATGGCAGGATCTCCAGGCACGCCTCAGCCGAGTCGATATCCGGCGACACTTCAAAGATCCGGCCGCAGTAGATCTTGCGCGACTTCAGCGTCAGCATGACCAGCTTCTGCTGGTCTGCCGCTCTGCGAAGCAGCTGCGCCATTGGCGTTCCGTGCCGCTCGGTCAACGTGTCGTACACGCACTGGGCGGATGACTTTGCCTTGCCCCCTGAACTGAGCAGGTGGCTGGCATGCTTGCCGCGAACCATGCGGACCGAAGCAAGGTTCAGCACGTAGGCCAGCAGCGCGGCTACGGCAAGCGTCAGGAAAAGCTTGTTGGCATGCGGGACTGGCACTGCAGAAGCGAAGGCGTGTGCGAGCAGCATCGGCCAGCTGTCGGCTGGCAGGAGATGTTTCAGGACTGCCGCGGCCGGAAATACCAGTGCTGCCAACGCTATCCCGGAACCGGCCGACATGAAGAACAATCGCTGCCCTTCAGCGCGCCGGGTAAAGAACCGGAACGGGTGGAAGATGAAGTTGAAGAGATAGCCACTGGTGAGCAACGACATCAGTACGATCGCCGAGCCACCGGGTCCCATCGCGGCTTACTTCCTTACGGCAGAGAATCGGCGGAGGTTTTCCAGAGACCGTGTCGCCTCTCCCGCATCGATATACACCTTCGTCGGGTCAACCTTCAGGGATCCATCCGGGCGCTGGGTGGCCTGTCGCCCCCGCAGCTCATGCGCAACCAGTTGCTCGAACTCTTCCAGAACGGCGTAAAACGCAGCGTCATGGTTCGGGTCGGACATGGTGAGTGTTCCTGTCATAAGGGCGAGTCTAGCCTTCCCAGGTCTCACCAACGGAGACGCGGAGCTCACTCCGCGCCTCCATCGGATCAATCAATCAAACCCCAACAGGGTTCGACTTCTCCACATCAATCTTGTACTGCTTGATCGCCCGGGCCACATCCTTGCCCGTCATCTTCCCTTCCTTGGCCAGCGCCGCAATCGCAGCATGCGCGATGTAGTACCGGTCAACCTCGAAGAACCGGCGCAGGTTCGCACGCGTGTCCGAACGGCCGAAGCCATCCGTACCCAGCACGGTGTAGTGCCCCGGGATGAACGCACGGATCTGGTCCGCATACGCCCGCACATAGTCGGTCGCGGCAATCACCGGGCCCTGACGGCCTTCCAGCAGCTCGGTCACGTACGCCTTGCGCTGCTCGCCTTCCGGGTGCATGCGGTTGTAACGCTCCACGTCGAAACCATCGCGACGCAGTTCGTTGAAGCTCGGGCAGCTCCAGATGTCGGCGGTCACGCCGAAGTCCTTGTCCAGCAGCTCGGCCGCGGCAATCGCTTCACGCAGGATCGTGCCCGAACCCAGCAGCTGCACGCGCAGCTCGTTCTTCTTCGGCTTGCCGGCGTCGGTCAGCAGGTACATGCCCTTGACGATGCCTTCGGCCGCACCTTCCGGCATTTCCGGGTGGGTGTAGTTTTCGTTCATCAGGGTGATGTAGTAGTACTCATCCACCTGGTCTTCCATCATCGCCTTGGTGCCGTGCTGCAGGATCACCGTCACTTCGAAGCCGAAGGTCGGGTCATAGCTGCGCACGTTCGGGATGCCACCAGCAGCCAGGTGGCTGTGGCCATCTTCGTGCTGCAGGCCTTCACCGTTCAGCGTGGTGCGGCCGGCGGTGCCACCCAGCAGGAAGCCGCGGGTACGCATGTCGGCGGCCTGCCAGGCGATGTCGCCCACGCGCTGGAAGCCGAACATCGAGTAATAGATGTAGAACGGCAGCATCGGCACGTTGGAAACCGAATAGCTGGTACCGGCGGCCATCCACGATGCAATCGCACCCGGCTCGCTGATGCCCTGCTGCAGCACCTGGCCGCTCTGGTCTTCGCGGTAGAACATCAGCTGGTCCGCATCCACCGGCTTGTACTTCTGGCCGAACGGGGCGTAGATGCCGATCTGCCGGAACAGGCCTTCCATGCCGAAGGTACGCGCCTCGTCGGCCACGATCGGCACGATGTGCGGGCCCAGTTCCTTGTCACGCAGGGTGATGTTCAGGCTCTGCACGAAGGCCATCGTGGTGGAGTACGAACGTTCGCCGCTGCTCTTCAGCAGGCGCTCGTAGGTTTCCAGCTTCGGTGCGTTGAAGCTCTTGCTGGCCTTGCGGCGACGCTGCGGCAGGTAGCCGCCCAGCGCGGCACGACGTTCCTGCAGGTACTTCACTTCCGGCGAATCCGGGCCGGGGTGGTAGAACGGCACCTGGCCATCCTTCAGCTGCTCGTCGGTCACCGGAATGTTGAAACGGTCGCGGAAGTGGCGCACCGCTTCGTCGTCCAGCTTCTTGGTCTGGTGGGTCGGGTTCAGTGCCTCGCCGGCGCTGCCCATGCCGTAGCCCTTGACCGTCTTGGCCAGGATCACCGTCGGCATGCCCTTGGTGTTCACGGCCTGGTGGTAGGCGGCGAACACCTTGTGCGGGTCGTGGCCACCACGGTTCAGGCGCCAGATGTCGTCGTCGGAAAGGCCCGAAACCATCGCTGCGGTTTCCGGGTACTTGCCGAAGAAATGCTCGCGGGTATACGCGCCGCCGAAGGCCTTGCAGTTCTGGTATTCGCCGTCGACGGTTTCCATCATCAGCTTCTTCAGGACGCCATCGGTGTCCTTGGCCAGCAGGGCATCCCAGTAACCGCCCCACAGCAGCTTGATCACGTTCCAGCCGCCGCCACGGAACACGCCTTCCAGTTCCTGGATGATCTTGCCGTTGCCGCGCACCGGGCCATCAAGGCGCTGCAGGTTGCAGTTCACCACGAAGATCAGGTTGTCCAGGCCTTCGCGGCCGGCCAGCGCGATGGCGCCCAGGGTTTCCGGCTCGTCGCTCTCGCCATCGCCGATGAAGCACCACACCTTGCGGTCGGACTTTTCGATCAGGCCACGGTTTTCCAGGTAACGCAGGAACTGCGCCTGGTAGATCGCGGCGAGCGGGCCCAGGCCCATGGAAACGGTCGGGGTCTGCCAGTAATCCGGCATCAGCCACGGGTGCGGGTAGCTGGAAAGGCCACCGCCGTCGACTTCCATGCGGAACTTGTCCAGCTGCGCTTCGTCGATGCGGCCTTCCAGGTAGGAACGCGCATAGATGCCCGGGGCGCTGTGGCCCTGGATGAACAGCAGGTCGCCGGGGTGGTTGTCACTCGGCGCGCGCCAGAAGTGATTGAAGCCGACGTCATACAGCGTGGCGCCCGATGCGAAGCTGGCGATGTGGCCGCCCAGGTCGCCCGGCTTGCGGTTGGCGCGCACCACGGTGGCCATCGCATTCCAGCGGATGATCGAACGGATGCGCCATTCCAGGTCGGCGTCGCCCGGGCTCTTGGCCTCCAGGTTCGGCGCGATGGTGTTCACGTATTCGGTGGTGGGAGAGAACGGCAGGTACGCACCCGAACGACGGGTCAGCTCCACCATGCCTTCCAACAGTTGATGCGCGCGCTCGGGGCCCTCGACATCAATCACGGCCTTCAACGACTCGATCCACTCCTGGCTTTCCACCGGGTTCGGGTCGTTGTTCAGCAGCTCGTTCAACCAGTTCATTAGCGCTCCCATTACCGCACGCACGCGCGCGACTGTTATTGATTTCTAGACCGCAAAGTGTAGCGCACCAGTGGCTTCCATCACTTGGCTACGCCTGCGTATGGTCGTAAATGGCCTGTGTCCCTGCGGACTGTCCGAAGTTGTCCCGGCCAATGTTTCCAAGGTGTTACGCGCGCGGCGGAACCTGTTCCTTGCCCGGCCGGCCCCGGCCATGCCATTGATCCGGGACGGAAAACCAAGGATCACGCCGTGGTTGGTCGCCCTACGCCGCTTGCCCCCACCCGACCCGCTGGCCGCAGCCTGCGCACGCGGCTGATGCTGTGGTCAAGCCTTGTGCAGGCCGCATTGTTGCTGCTGCTGGTGACACTGTTCTATCTGGGTGCGCGAACGCTCGTGCACCAGCAGGCCACCGAACAGCTGCGCTCGCTGGCCGACCAGACCGCCCGCAGCCTGGGCAATTCGCTGCGTTCGGCGGAGATTACCGGCGATATGCTGCTGTCCCCGCTGGGCCGCCAGGCCTTCGATGCCATCCAGCTGGATGGCCTGCTGCGCGCGGCGGTGGTGGCCGACCCCAACGTGGACGGGGCCACGGTGATCATCGAACCGGACCGCGTGGCCGGCCTGCCCGATGGCTACGCGTGCAATGACATGCTGCACGATGGCAGCGTGCACCAGTCCTGCAGCGGCCAGCTGGGCTTTGATACGCACCAGCGCAGTTGGTACCGCGACGCGCTGCGCGCCAGTGGCCCGTGGTGGTCGGCGCCGTACACCAACCCGCAGGCCGAGGGGCGCCTGTTCATCACTTACAGCAATCCGCTGCGGCTGGCTGGCGAGCTGCTGCCGGCCGGGCTGGTCAGCGTGGACGTGCCACTGGCACGGCTGCAGCAGGATCTGGGCGAACTGCCGCGCAGCGTCGGCCTGCGCGCCACCCTGCTCGGCCCGGACCACCGCGTGGTGCTCAGTTCGGTGCCGGAAATCGAGCCGGGCATGTCCTTGCAGCAGTACCTGCAGCTGCGTCCGGACCTGGCACCGCTGTTCGACCTGCGCCGCCCCCTGCTCCAGCCGGAGCGCGGCCTGGAACACCGCGGCAGCGACGGCACGCGCTTCCTCAGCCGGGTCGCCCCGTTGCAGCAGCCCGGCTGGCAGGTGGTGCTGTCGGCGGACCGTGCGCTGTTGCTGGCCGACCTGCGCCGCGTGGCGCATTGGGCAATCGGGCTGGGCTTGCTGGGCGTGGTGGTGTGGCTGCTGCTGGTGCGCCGCCATGCGCTGCGGCTGCTGCAGCCGATGGAAGCGCTCACCGCCGCCGCGCGCCGTTTCAGTGCCGGCCAGTTCCACGAACCGCTGCCGGTACCACGCCACGATGATGAGGTTGGCGAGATGGCCCGTTCATTCGAAAGCGCGCGCCGTTCCATCCTGCAGCAGATGGACACCATCGCGCGGATGGCCAGCGCGCGCGAACGCACCGAAAGCGAAATGCGCATCGCCCATGGCATCCAGCAGGGCATGCTGGCGCCACCGCCGCGCCTGCAGGCCGATGGCTTCCAGCTGCGCAGTGCGGCGCTGCTGGTGCCCGCGCGTGAGGTCGGCGGGGATTTCCAGCATATCGCCCAGCTGGACCGCACCACGCTGTGCTTCGTCATCGGCGATGTGTCCGGCAACGGCGTGCCGGCGGCGTTGTTCATGACCCGCGTACTGACCGTGCTGGAAGCTTCAATGCTGCGCCATCGCCATCCGCCGACCATCCTGGCCGAAGCCGGCCGCCATATCGCTGAGCGCAACCAGGCCTGCATGTTCGCCACGGTGTTGTGCGGGGTGGTGGATGTAGCCAGTGGCCGCTTCGAACTGGCCAGTGCCGGGCATGAATCGCCGCTGCTGCGCCAGGCCGATGGCCGCGTGCGGGTGCAGGCGATGCACAGCGGCCCGGCGCTGGGCATCAGCGCTGATGCCTCCTACCCGTGCGCGCGCGGCCTGCTGGCACCGGGCGATTACCTGCTGGCCTACACCGATGGCATCAGCGAGGCGCAGTGTCCGCGCGAGCGCTGGTTCGGGCTGGAGCGACTGCGCGAGGTACTGGCGGCCGAACCCGACGACCGCCGCGTCTGCGCCCGCGTGGTGGATGCCCTGCACGCGTTCTGCGAAGGCGCCGGCAACCCGGACGACCTGGCGCTGGTCAGCGTGGGGCGGCAGGCGCTGGCGGCACCGCTGCGGCTGCGCGCGGCGGCTACCCCCGATGGGCTGGCCTACCTGCTGCAGCGGCTGGTGGCGGGATTGCACGGGATGCACCTGGACAGCACGCGCATCAGCGTGGCGCGGCTGATCGTGGAAGAGCTGGGCACCAATGCCATGGCGTATCAGCGCGTTGTGTCGGATGTGACTCTCGACGTCCTCGCGACCCTGGATGAGGATGGCCTCGCACTGGACGTGCGCGATGACGGGCAGGCATTCGACCCCACCGTTGCGCCCGTGCCAGACCTGGACGAGGCGATGGAACGCCGCGCCATCGGGGGCTGGGGCCTGCACCTGGTGCGCTCGCTGAGCGACCACATCGAGTACTGCCGTCGCGATGGCAGCAATCACGTCCATCTTCTGCTGCTGCCACCGGCAGCGCGTACGGAGTAGTTGCCCATGTCCCGCCTGACCCTGCGAATCGATCCCGGTGACAGCCCGTACCAGCGCGTGTTCGTGGCCGGCTGGCTCGATGGCAGCACCCATGCCGAACTGGACGCTGCACTGGCGCCGCTGCTGCACGATGGCACCCACATCCTGGAACTCAACCTGGCCGGGCTGGAGTACATATCCAGCGCCGGGCTGCGATCCATCTTCCGTGCCCGCAAGGCCCTGCACCCGCACGCCGGCCGCGTACTGGTGATGCAGCCCCGCCCGGGCGTGCGCAAGGTCTTCGAGCTGGTCAAAGCCGTCCCGGTGGAAGAAGTCTTCGCCTCCCAGGAAGAACTGGACAACTACCTGTCCGTCATCCAGCACAAAGTAGCCAACGGCGAACTTTAAGCCAGCACACCCGATAGTGACGACCGCATGTCGTCAGCTGCCCCGGTGGGTGACGACCCCCCACTCCGGTGGGTGACGACCCCCCACTCCGGTGGGTGACGACCCCACACTTCGGTGGGTGGCGACCCCACACCCCGGTGGGTGACGACCGTTGGTCGTCACAGCCCCACCCCTTGCACCCAACCCCCTATCGATATATCGTTTCGCAACCCGATACCGATATATCGAAATGACCCCGCCGCGCCCCACCGCCGCCACCACCCGCCTGCTCAGCCGCGGTGACCTGCGCCTGCTGGTGCTGGCGCTGCTAGGCGACCAGCCGCGCCACGGCTACGAGCTCATCCAGCACGTCAGTGAGCTGTTCGTGCGCGCCTACACGCCCAGCGCCGGCACCATGTATCCCTTGTTGGCCAGCTTCGAACAGGCCGGCTGGGTGCTCGCCGAAGACGACGCCGGGCGCCGCCGCTTCCGAATCACCGAAAGCGGCCGCGCCGAACTGCTGGCCCGCCGCGATGAAGTGAAAGCCGCCCAGCACCGCGCCTGGCACCGTGCCCGCGAGATCGCCAAGGCCGACATGCCGCCGGACCTGCGCGATGCCCTGCGCCAGTTCAAGAGTGCGCTGGTGCGCCACCACGGACGCTGGCAGGAAGGCGAAACCACCCAGGTATCCGCCCTGCTGCTGCAGGCGGCCGCGCTGTTGAACGGCCAGCCGCCTGCGCCGGCCGAATCCCCCGAACCTGCGACCCCGCCCGCCTGAGCCAGCCCGGTCGCCCCGCGCCTGTCGCGCCCCCTCCCTCTTCAGGAATCCCCTATGTCTTCCCATGAAAACAAGCGCCTGCGCCTGGATGTCCGCTTCCGCGAACTGACCGTGCTGCGCACCGAAGAAGTCACCCCGAACATGCGCCGCGTGGTGCTGGGTAGCGCCGACCTGGCTGGCTTCGATTCACCCGGCCCGGATGACCACATCAAGCTGTTCTTCCCCAACCGCAGCGGCGAGATGGTGCTGCCGACCATGACCCCCGAGGGCCCGCGCTACCCGGAGGGCAAGGAACCTTCGCCCGCCCGCGATTACACCCCGCGCGGCTGGGACCACGAGGCCGGCGAGCTGGCCATCGACTTCGTGCTGCACGGCGACCACGGCGTGGCCGGGCCGTGGGCCGCACGCGCGCAGCCGGGCGACACGCTGGCGGTCGGCGGTCCGCGTGGTTCCTTCCAGGTGGCCGATGATTACGATGGCTATGTGCTGATCGGCGATGAAACCGCGCTGCCGGCGATTGCCCGCTGGCTGGAGATCCTGCCGGAGGAGGCGGAAGTGCAGGTGCTGATCGAAGTGGCCGACGAGGCCGAGCGCCAGGACCTGCCGCAGGGTGACAACGTGCGCATCCAGTGGCTGGAACGCAATGGCTTCCCGGCCGCAAGCAGTTCGCTGCTGGAAGATGCGCTGGTGGACTTCGAGGCGCCGGAGGGCGATGTGTTTTATTGGATCGCCACCGAATCACGCCGAGCGCGGATGATGCGCAAGTTCTTCGAAGGTCACCATGCGGTGCCGCGCGACTGGATCCGGTCCACCGGGTACTGGAAAGCGCACGCGGACGAGACTGACGGCGACTGAAACTGCAAAGCAAAGGCGTGACGACCAACGGTCGTCACCCACCAGGGGCAGCAATCGTCGCCCACCAGGGGCGGCACTAGTCGCACGCCAGGAGCGGCAATAGTCGGTCCGGTAATGACGGCCAGCGGCCGTCACTACCGAATTGACGCGATAATGGCCGCATGACCGACCTCTTTGCTGCCACCGTCGCCGCGGCGCTTTCGCGCCTGCAGACCGACCCCTCCGCCTTTGACACCGTGCTCGCCCCCCATGGCGAGGCCGGCGCACTGCGCCCCACGCTGCTCGAGCTGCTGGCAACCCGCCAGCTGGCGCTGAAGGCCGATGCCGATGTCGGCCTGGTCGCCGACATGCTGCGCCGCGACCAGAAATTCGCCCCGCCGGGCCGTCCTTCCATCCACCTGGTGCAGCTGCGCAAGCAGCAGGCCAGTGCCAAACAGGCGGCGTTGATCGCGCGCCAGGCGTACGGCCGCGCCGCGCAGGATTTCGTGCGGGCGCTGTCGTTGAAGATCACCCCGCGGCTGACCCCGATCGCCGTGGCCGACCGCTGGATGCAGACGCAGTTGGGGTGATTCGCCGCCGCTGCGCTCGCCGAGCATGGCTCGGCGCTACCCCGGTACCAAAGCCGCAAAAAAAAACCCGCCGTCGCCGGCGGGTTTTTTCATTCAACACACCTTGGATCAGGCAGCCGGCTTTTCGCCGGTGGCTTCGGTGGTGATGCGGATCTTCACTTCATCGCTGACGTTCGGGGCGTACGCGCCGACGCCGAAATCGCTGCGCTTGATGGTGGTGGTGGCATCGAAGCCCGCCGCCGGCACCTTGGCCATCGGGTGCTCGCCGCCGCCATTGATGGTGACGTCCAGGGTGACCGGCTTGGTCTGGTCCTTGATGGTCAGGTCGCCAGTCACGGTCAGCTTGTTGGTGCCGGCCGATTCCACCTTGGTGCTCTTGAACGAAGCAGCCGGGAACTTGGCGGCATCGAAGAAGTCGGCGCTCTTCAGGTGCTCGTCGAACTTGGCGGTGAAGCTGTTCAGGCCGGTCAGCGGCAGCTTCACTTCCACGGTGGACTTGGTCACGTCGGCCGCGTCATACACCAGGGTGCCTTCGGCGCTGCCGAAGTGCGCGGTCGGGTTGGAGAAGCCGAAGTGGCTCCACTGCGCCAGCACGTCGGTGTGGCTCGGGTCCAGCTTGTAGGTGCCCGAAGCGATCTGGATCGCCTCGGCAGCCGGAGCGGCAGCGGCGGCGTCAGCAGCCGGGGTGGCGGCCGGTTCGGTCGCGGCCGGGGTCGCGGCGGCATCGGCGGCCGGGGTGGCTTCGTCGGCCGGCTTGGAGCAGGCGGCGATCGCCAGGGTCAGGGCCAGCGGCAGCAGCAGCTTGGTGGTCTTGGTCATGTTCAGGACTCTCTCTCGATTGTTTCGCTAAGGGAATGGACTGCAAACATCGACCCGTCCACGGGACCGGCCGATTCAAACATAAACACGGTTCAGACGATGCGAGCGGCTTCGTCGAAGGACAGGCGCGGCGAACGCGGGAACAGGCCGGCGGTGTCGCCGTAGCCCAGGTTGACCAGGAAGTTGCTGCGCAGCGAGGTGCCGGCGAAGAACGCCTCATCCACCTTGGCCGGATCGAAACCGGTCATCGGGCCGGCGTCCAGGCCCAGCGCGCGCGCGGCCAGGATCAGGTACGCGCCCTGCAGGCTGCCGTTGAGGAAGGCCGGCTTCTGGCGGTTTTCCTGCGGGCCGTCGAACCACGCCTTGGCATCGGTGTGCGGGAACAGGTAGGGCAGCTTTTCGTGGAAGTCCAGGTCGTGGGCGATGATCACCGTGACCGGGGCGGCCATCGTCTTGGCCAGGTTGCCTTCGGACAGCGCCGGGGCCAGCTTGGCCTTGCCTTCCTTCGAGGTGACGAACACGAAGCGGGCCGGGCTGGAATTGGCCGAGGTCGGGCCGAACTTCACCAGGTCGTACAGCGCGCGCAGCGTGGATTCGTCCACCGGCTTGTCGTGGAAGTCATTCGCGGTGCGGGCAGTGCGGAACAACTGGTCAAGCGCGGCAGCGTCGAGTTCGTGCGACATGCATCCTCCAGGTAAAGAGCGTCAGCCCGGTGCTGCCTGCCAACAGGCCTGCAGCCGGGTCCATGCGGGGCAGTGTAGAGTGTCGCGTCTGTTGCAACACCCAGCAGGGCTGAAACGAATTAATGCCAATCGTGAAACGATCGAGTGCGCCCTCGACGATTACCGATGGCCGCGCCGGCAACGTCCGGCAGGCCGTGGCGCTGGCCGGCGCGCTGCGTCGGGGCACCCACCAACCCCTGATGCTGGTGCCGCAGGCGCCCTGGCGCTGGCTGTCGCCCCGGCGCCTGCCCGGTGACATCCGGCACGGGTACGGCGAGGCATTCGCGGCGCTGGCCGAGACTCCCCCGACACTGGCGATAGGCTGTGGCCGACAGGCCGCCGGCGCATTACGGGTGCTGCGTGCGCGGGGAAGCCGGGTGGTGCAGATCCTGGATCCGCGCATCAGCGCGCGCCACTGGGATCTGGTGATCGTGCCCGAACACGACCGCCTGCGTGGCGGTAACGTGCTGACGCTGCTCGGCAGCCTGAACCCGGTGGATGATGACTGGCTGTCGCTGGGGCGGGCCGCCTTTGCCGATTTCCGCAGCCTGCCCGGCCCGCGCACCGCGCTGCTGGTGGGCGGGCCGACCGCCCATGCGGCATGGGACGAACAGGACATGCGCGGGGTGTTCGCGCAGCTCGCCGCGCAGATCCGCGCAGAGGGTGGCAGCCTGCTGGCGACCACTTCGCGGCGCACGCCGCCGGCACTGGCCGATGCGCTGCGTGACACCTTCGCCGACATCCCCAACGTGATCTGGGGCGATGGCGGCGACGGGGTGAATCCGTATGCCGGGCTGCTGGGCTGGGCCGACCGGGTGGTGGTATCACCGGATTCGGTGAACCTGCTGTCCGAAGCCAGCGCCACGCGCGCGCCGGTGATGGTGGCGCTGGCGGCCAGCGCGCAGGGCCGCATGCGTCACTTCCAGCAGGCGCTGCACGAACGCGGCCGGCTGCAGCCGCGCTGGCTGGACTGGGGCCACGGGCCCATCGAACCGCTGCGTGAGACCACGCGCGTAGCCGCCGAAGTGAAGCAGCGCCTGGGCCTGTGATGTTGGTAGCGCCGAGCCACGCTCGGCGAGCGCAGCGCAGCGCAGCGCAGCGCAGCGCGAACAGCGTGACGACCAACGGTCGTCACCCACCACAGCCGCCACTGTCGGGGACCCGGTGGGCGGCGACCGTTGGTCGTCACCCACCACAGCCGTCACTGCCGGGGACCCGGTGGGCGGCGACCGTTGGTCGTCACCCACCACAGCCGTCACTGCCGGGGACCCGGTGGGTGACGACCGTTGGTCGTCACGCTGTTCGCGCTGCACCCACCGAGCACGGCTCGGCGCTACCGGCTTCAGTCTATGATGCCCTCGACATGGACCGTCCTTTCTTATCCCTCGCCCTGCTCCTGCTGCTCGCTCCGGCCACCGCCCGGGCCGACAGCGGCACCTGCCGCGAACGCTATCCCACCCCCGCCGCCGAAGCGGCGATGTTCGACGTGGCCTGGACCACCGCCGAGCGCCTGGACACCCTGCCCGACGTGGAGGTGGTGATCGCCGCGCGCGGCGGACAGGACCTGAGCCGTTACGGCCTGCGCCACAGCCACCTGGCCTTCCTGCTGCGCGAGGACGACGGACGCTGGCGCGCCGTGCACCTGCTCAACCGCTGCAAGACCGACCGCTCGCTTCTGTATTACGAAGGCCTGGCCAACTTCATCGGTGAAACCGGCGGTCATACCGACCTGCGCATCGGCCTGCTCGAGCCCGCCCTGGCGGCCCGCCTGAAGGCGATGCTGCAGTCACCGGCCACCGCCGCGCACGCCTTGCACGAACCACGCTACAACGTGATCGCCTACCCGTACCGCACCGATTTCCAGAACTCCAACGGTTGGGTGCTGGAAGTGCTGGCCGCCGCGATGGCCAGCGCCGATGGCGCCGCGCCGCTGCAGGATCGCGCCGGGGTACAGGAGTGGCTGCGCGCCAACGGCTACCTGCCCAGCGTGCTGCATATCAGTCTGGGCAAACGCGTAGGCGCGCGCGTGGCGGTGGCCAATGCCACTACCACCGACCATCCGCTGGCCGAGCGCGTGTCCGGCAACTATTCGGTGGTGACCGTGGAATCGGTGTTCGACTTCCTGCGCGCACGCCAGCAGCTGCCGCAGGAACTTTCCATTCCGCATGTTCCCGTGGCCGGTGCCACGGCCGCTACGCCCTGACCCCATTTCCGCAGGAGACACGCATGTCCCGTTCCTTTGCCACGCCGGCCCTTGCCCTGATCCTCGCCTCATCGCTGCTGGCCCCGCCTGCACGCGCCGGCGACCTCAACAGCAGCGAAACCACGATGCTGATCTCCATCGTGTTCACCGTATCGGTGCCATTCGCCGCTTCGGTGGGCCTGGCCGAACTGTCCGCCGCCCCGTTCAAGGCCAGCGCGAAGCGCAACGCCGCCAAGCGGGTGCCGGCCAAGCCGCTGCCGGAAATGGAAGTCAAAGCGGTGACCACCAACACCGAAGGCGGCCGTACCGTGCAGCTGCAGGTGCCGGGCAAGGACGACCAGACCGCCACGCTGGAATGGCCGGCACGCGCGGATGATCCCGGTGCGGGCTTCGTGGTCGGGCAGACGGTGGCCTTCGTTCCGACCCCGGCCGGCGCCGGCTGGAACGTCCACGATGCCGCCGGCCGCCAGCTGGCCTACGTACCCACTGCCTACGCCGCGGCAGACAGCGCCAGCACCACCTGGTAATGGCTGCCGGCTGAACGCTACCGGTTGGCCGCGTGCCCTGCCGGGGCGGATAATGCGCGTCTTCCTTTGAATCCGTGGCTCGCCATGCCTGTGCGTCCTGCCCCTGTGTTTGCCCCGATGACCCTGCGCGCGCTGCTGCTGGCGGTGCTGGCGATGGGCGCGGTGGTGCTGGGTTCGAACGTGCTGGTGCAGTACCCGATCAACGACTGGCTGACCTGGGGTGCCTTCAGCTATCCGGTCGCGTTCTTGGTGAGCAACCTGATCAACCGCCGCTTCGGCCCGGGCCCGGCCCGCCGGGTGGCGTGGGCCGGCTTCGCGCTGGCGGTGGTGCTGTCGTTCTGGGTGGCCACGCCGCGCATCGCGGTGGCGTCCTGTTCGGCGTTCATCGTGGCGCAATTGCTGGACATCACTGTGTTCGATCGGCTGCGTCGGGGCAGCTGGTGGCGCGCGCCGATGGTGGCCACCACCTGCAGTGCCACGGTGGATACCGCGATCTTCTGGAGCATCGCGTTTGCCGGTTCGACGCTGCCGTGGATGAGCTGGGCACTGGGCGACCTGGCGGTGAAGCTGGCGATCGGCGTGTGCCTGCTGGCGCCGTTCCGCGCGTTGTTGTGGAAGATGGCGCCGGTGCACGGCGCGAGGTAACCCGGTAGCGCCGAGCCGTGCTCGGCGAGCGCAGCGGCAACGCAACAGCGTGACGACCAACGGTCGTCACCCACCAGAGCCGGGCAACGGCGTGACGACCAACGGTGGTCACTACCGGAGCAACAGCGGTAGCGCCGAGCCGTGCTCGGCGAGCGCAGCGGCAACGCAACAGCGTGACGACCAACGGTCGTCACCCTCCAGAGCCGGGCAACGGCGTGACGACCAACGGTCGTCACTACCGGAGCAACAGCGGTAGCGCCGAGCCGTGCTCGGCGAGCGCAGCGGCAACGCAACAGCGTGACGACCAACGGTCGTCACCCACTAGAGCCTGGCCTCCCCCCCTACGGCAACGGCCGTCATTACCCCGGCATCAGGCGTCGAACGGGAGGCCTGCTTCCACGCACGCGGCGCTGATGCTCGCGCGTGCCTGTTCCAGCGCATCACTCGGCGCGGCCATGCGCGGGCGGCGGTCCAGCGTGCAGGCCAGTCCCAACTCCAGCAGGGTGGCGTGCGCGGCCTGCAGTGCAGTGGCGCGTTCGCACGGCAGCCAGCCGCTGGCAGCCAGTGCGTCGATCAGCCCCCGCGTATCACGGGGTGCAAGCAGCGCCGGATGCGCGGACGCTGCCCCCAACACGCCGGCCTGCAGCAGGAACTCCAGGTCCACCACCCCGCCTGCGCCCTGCTTGAGGTCCATCCGCGCGGCATCGCTGCGGTCCAGTTCGGCGCGCATGCGCTGGCGCATCTTGATGATGTCTGCGTACAGCACCTCGCGGTCACGCGCGCGGCCCACCGTCTGCGCGCGTACGTCTTCAAAGGCTTCCAGCAGGCCGGCATCACCGGCCACGCCGCGCGCGCGCACCAGCGCCTGGTGTTCCCAGGTCCATGCGCGTTCGCGCTGGTATTCGCGATAGCTCGCCAGCGATGACACCAGCGCGCCCTTTCCACCATCCGGGCGCAGCCGCACGTCGATGTCATACAGCCGTCCGCCGGCGGTCACCGCGCCCAGCAGGGCCATTACTTTCTGCGCAAGGCGTGCATACCAGCGCCCGGGCTCCAGCGGACGGGCGCCATCGCTGGCCTCCACGTCGGCGGGATTGTCGTGCAGGAACACCAGATCCAGGTCCGACCCGAACCCCAGTTCCAGCCCGCCCAGGCTGCCGTAACCGATGATCGCAAAGCGCCCGCCGGGGATGTCACCGTGCGCGCGGCGCATGTCCGCCTGTGCCAGCTGCAGCACGACATCCACCACCACCTGCGCCAGTTCGGCCAGCTGGCGGGTGCTGTCCACCGCGCCCTGGCGGCCATCCAGGCTGGCCATCGCCATGCGGAAGCTCAGTGCCAAGCGGATCTCGTTGAGCCAGCGCAGCGCCGATTCGGGGTCTTCCACCGCCAGCACCTGCGCGCACTCGGCCTGCATTTCTTCGCGGCTGGGCAACGGCCCGGACACGCGCACGTCCAGCAGTTCGTCCAGCAGCAGCGGGTAGGCTTCCAGCCGTTCGGCCAGCAGCGCGCTGCGTGCCAGCACGTCCACCAGCCGCGCCATCGAACTGGGTTGTTCGTCCAGCAGCGCCAGGTAGCTGGTGCGGCGCAGGATCGCCTGCAGCAGGCCCAGCACGCGCTTGAGCGCGGCATCGGGCTGCGGTGACCGGGTAGCGGCATGCAGCAGCGCCGGCAGCACCCGGTCCAGTCGCGTGCGCGCCCCATCGGACAGCGACTTCACCCCGGATGACTGCGCGAAATCACGCAGCATCTGGTCGGCGCCGTGGGCATCGGCGAAGCCGGCTTCCACCAGCAGTTGCGCGTCGCCGTGTTCGGGCAGGCCGCGCCAGTAGCTGGCCACCGCATCCGGCGCGGCCTTGCCCTTGCGCGGGGCCAGCAGCGCACCGAATTCGGTACTGACGCGCTGCTGCTGCACGGCCAACGCATCGCGCAGGCTGTCGAAGTCCGGGTAACCCAGCCCGATCGCAATCCGCAGCCGGTCCAGCGGATCGGCCGGCAGGGTGTGGGTCTGCGCGTCGCGCAGCATCTGCAGCCGGTTTTCCAGCCGGCGCAGGAACAGGTAAGCCTCGTGCAGCGCCGCCCCGTCTTCGGCGGCGATCTGCCCCGCGTCCACCAACGCGGCCAGGGCATGCAGCAGCCGCCGCTCGCGCAGCACGGGTTCACGGCCGGCACGGATCAACTGCAGCGACTGGCACAGGAACTCTATTTCGCGGATGCCACCGGCACCGCGCTTTATGTCTTCGTGCATGTCACGCCGCGCCACTTCGGCGGTGATCGCCGCCTTCATGTCGCGCAGTCCATCCAGCGCGGTGAAGTCCAGGTAGCGCCGGTATACGAAGGGACGCAGCGACGCCAGCCACTCTTCGCCCGCGTCGATGTCACCGGCCACGGTGCGTGCCTTCAGCCAGGCATAGCGTTCCCAGTCGCGGCCTTCGCGCTGGAAATACTGGTCCATCGCTGCGAACGACATCGCCACCCGGCCGGCCCGGCCGAACGGGCGCAGGCGCAGGTCCACGCGATGGCTGAAGCCATCGGCGGTGGTGTCATCGAGCAGTTTGGCCAGCCGCTGGCCGAGCCGGGCGAAGTATTCATCGGCATCCAGCGGGCGCGCGCCATCGGATTCACCGCGCTGCGCGAAGGCGTACACCAGGTCCACGTCGGAACTGAAATTCAGTTCGCCGCCGCCTAGTTTGCCCAGCCCGAACACCACCAGCCGTTGCGCTTTGCCGGCGTCATCGCGGACCACGCCGTGGCGGCTGGCGAACTCGATTTCCAGCGCGCCCAGCGCCAGCTGCAGGCACTGTTCGGCCAGTCCGGTGGACCCGGCCAGGGTCTGCTGCACGCTGTCCATCCCGGCCAGGTCACGCCACACCAGACGGGTGGACATCGCCGCGCGGTAGCGTCGCAGCAGGCCCGGCCAGTCGGCCGGCTGCTGCGGTTCCAGCACCGGCGGAGCCAGCGGCGGGCAGCCGTCTTGGGCCAGATGCGACAGCAAGGCAGGTTGCCGGCACAGGGTGTCGATGGCGAAATCGCTGGCGACGGCCAGTTGGCACAGGAAGGGTTGCAGGCCGGGGTCCGGCGCGGTGCCCAGTGCGACGGCCACGCGCGCAAGGGCACGGTCAGCCAATGGGACAAGGTCGTCGGGGAGCGGCGCGAAGGGATGGGTCATGGGAGGATTGTAGGGCGCTGCGGCCTGTTGACGGCCAGCGGCCGTCACTACCGAAGGCGGCAGCGGTAGCGCCGAGCCGTGCTCGGCGAGCGCAGCGGCAAGCAACAGCGTGACGACCAACGGTCGTCACCCACCCAAGGCGACAGCGTGACGACCAACCGTCGTCACCCACGAGCGGTCGTCACTACCGAAGGCGGGAGCGGTAGCGCCGAGCCGTGCTCGGCGAGCGCAGCGGCAAGCAACAGCGTGACGACCAACGGTCGTCACCCACCAGCGGCCGTCACTACCGGCGCGTATTCAGCTGTACGCTGCAGACGTAAAAAAGCCCGCTTGCAGCGAACTGCCAGCGGGCTCTGCTCCCTCCCCCACGTCGGGATGCAGGTCCATCGTGCCGACTGCAAAACCACATTGCACGCTGCACTGCAAAACAATACCGGAGGGTACAGAAGCCTTCACGCCGGAAGCGCCATCCCACCAAGGTCGCAGGTCCCGTACGGGTAGGTTTGGCCGATAATCAGGGTTTCCCCCACGAAACATCGTCGTCATGCCTGCAGATCGCATCGCCAACGCGCGTCTCCGTGACCGCGTGGTCTCCGCCGAGGCCGCAGCCGCGCTCATCCAGCCGGGTGAAACCGTCGCCATGAGCGGCTTCACCGGCTCCGGTTACCCCAAGGCGGTGCCGGTGGAACTGGCCCGCCGCATCGAGGCGGTGCACGCGCAGGGGCTGCCGTTCCAGATCAGCCTGATGACCGGCGCCTCCACCGCCCCGGAACTGGACGGGGCGCTGGCCAAGGCCGATGGCATCGCCATGCGCATGCCGTTCCAGAGCGATCCGGATGCGCGCAACCGCATCAACGAAGGCAAGCTGGATTACATCGACATCCACCTCAGTCACGTCGCCCAGCATGTGTGGTTCGGCTTTTACGGTGATATCGATACGGCGGTGGTGGAAGTGTCGGCGATCCGCGAGGACGGCTCGCTGGTGCCGTCCACCTCGGTCGGCAACAACAAGACCTGGCTGGACCTGGCCAAGAAGGTGATCATCGAGGTCAACGAGTGGCAGCCGGCCGGCGTGGACGGCATGCATGACATCTACTACGGCACCGCGCTGCCGCCACACCGCAAGCCGATCCCACTGGTGCAGGCCAACGACCGCATCGGTGAGACCACGCTGCGCTGCGACCCGGACAAGATCGTGGCGGTGGTGCGCACCAACGGGCCGGACCGCAACAGTCCGTTCAGTCCGATCGACGCCACCAGCGAACAGATCGCCGCGCACCTGATCGAATTCCTCAAGCACGAAGTGGCCAAGGGGCGCCTGCCGGCGAACCTGCTGCCGCTGCAGAGCGGCGTGGGCAACATCCCCAACGCGGTGCTGGCCGGGCTGGCCAAGAGCGGCTTCCGCGACCTGGCCGCGTTCACCGAAGTGATCCAGGATGGCATGCTCGACCTGCTGCGTGATGGCGTGCTGAGCTACGCCTCGTGCACCGGTTTCGCGCTGAGCCCGCAGGCCAACGAGACCTTCAAGAAGAACATCGACTTCTACCGCGAGCGCATCATCATGCGCACGCAGGAAATCTCCAACCATCCGGAACTTGTGCGACGCCTCGGCTGCATCGGCATGAACGGCATGATCGAGGTGGACCTGTACGGCAACGTCAATTCGACCCACGTGATGGGCACGCGGATCATGAACGGCATCGGCGGTTCTGGTGACTTCGCGCGCAACGGTTTCCTGTCGGCCTTCCTCAGCCCGTCCACCGCGAAGAACGGCAGCATTTCGGCCATCGTGCCGATGGTCAGCCATGTCGACCACACCGAGCACGATGTATCGGTGATCGTCACCGAACAGGGCCTGGCCGACCTGCGTGGGCTGACTCCGCGCAAGCGCGCGCAGGTGGTGATCGACAACTGCGCGCACCCGGATTTCCGCGCGCAGCTGCAGGATTACTTTGATCGCGCCAGCCGCGAAAGCTACGGCAAGCACACCCCGCACCTGCTGCCGGAGGCGCTGAGCTGGCACCAGCGCTGGCTGGATACCGGCACGATGAAGGCCTGAGTCTGCGGCGGGATGGTCAACCGCGCGAGCGCAATCTGGAAGCAACCAGGCCGGTCCGGGGGCGTAATGCCCCTATGCCTATCTCGCTCTCCACTTCGCCGCTCCCCGCGCTGCCGATTGCCCCGCCGGCGACGGTAACCGATGCCCCCCGACGCTCTGCGTTTGCCCAGGTGGAGCCGCGCAATGCGCCCGCCTCCACGGCGCGCACCGGCCCGGCGGGGAGCAGCAGCCTCCTCGATTCACTCCGCCTGCGCTGCATGCAGCGAGGTGCGCCTGCCACCATCGATAGATGTCTGCAGATCACATCGCAGCAGCCGTGCGCCACGCATCGCGCCCTGCTGCTGCAGCGACTGACGCTGGCGCTGGCCGATGACCGTCGCATCGACTCGCCTGCGGGCCCGGTCAATCCGCGCGCAGATGCCGGCGACACCTACAGGCTGGCGGCTTTCCCGGAGCCGCCCAGCTATGCAGGCTATCAGACCGCATTGACCAGGCTGCACGAAGCGGTACGCGCCTGCAAGGTGGTGCTGCCGGGAACCTATGGCTTCCTGCAGCGGTCCATCGCCTGCGAATCTGCGCTACGCACAGCCGTGAATGCAGACCAGGTACGTCGGGCAATGAGCGGTTGGCTGAACTGGCAGTGGGGCGCGTTGGCTGCCTATACCTCAGACCCGAACCTGCGTGCACTTGTCGGCCACACTCCACTGCGGCCGACCCATCTGGCCTATGCACTGGATGATGGCAGCGCGCTGTGCACCGAGGTCCGGCTGGCGCTGCTTGCTGCACCCGCCCCGCCCGCCGCAGCGGGCGACCCAGCGCCAGGCTCAACTCCGCAGCGCGACCAGTGAGTCCTGCTGCAGCTGTTCGTACAACGCGAACTCGTCGTGCACCCGCGCCCCCAGTGCGGCTTCAAATGCTTCGCGGTTGGCATGCGCTGCATACGCGCGCTGCTCGCCGCCGCCCAGGTTGGACTGGAAGATGCCCGCCGCGCTGACCGGCAGGAAGTCTTCGTAGATGATCGGATCGGCGGTGGCCAGGCCTTCGGCGATCAGCACTTCGGCCGGCAGTTCGGCCACGCGCGGCTGCGCTGCACGGCCGGCGTCGGTCAGCTGGTAACGGTAGTAGCCAAGCCCTTCGCTGCGCAGCGTGGCATCGTCGTCCGGGAAGCCGGCGAAGGCCGCTTGCAAGCGTTGGCCATAGTCGCCGCCGGTGCTGCCGGCCCCTTCGGTTTCGCGTGCCTGCGCCAGCAACTGGTCGTACAACGCGCGGCCTTTCGGGGTCAGCGCCAGGCCGCGCTGCTCGATCTCGCCGAAGCGCGCGGTGTGGGTACCGGTATCGCCGCCACCGTCCTTGGGGAAATGCACGGCCTCTTCCAGCGCCTTGAAGCTGGTCTGCCGCAGCAGGATCGGGCAGGCGCGGCGTGGCGGGCCTTCGATGACCGCCTTGGCGGCCATGCCGCGTTCGATCATCGCCGCCTGCGCCGCATCGATGTCCAGCGTGCGCGGGGTGAGATGGTTGATGTGCGGACCACGGAAGCTGACCACGTCGGCGATCAGCCGGTGCGCATTGCCCAGCGCGTGGTAAGTGTCCAGCGCCACCGTGGCATCGCTGTGCCAGCGGAAGGTTTCCAGCGCCTGCGCGACGAAGTGCTCGGCAGCGGTTGCCTGCAGCCCCCCTTCCCGCTCGGCCTGGTCGATCAGCGCCAGCGCGTCATCGGTGAAAATGCGGCGCTTGGACAGGATGTCTGCCGCCTGGGCACGCAGTGCCTCATCTTCGATCAGTTCCAGCCGCAGCAGCGAGGTGAACACGCGGAACGGATTGGCGGCCAGCGCCGCTGCGTCGATCGGGCGGAACGCGGTGGAATGCACCGGCACACCGGCCACGCTGAGGTCGTAGTAGGCGACCGGATACATGCCCATCACCGCGAACAGGCGGCGCAGGGTCGACAGTTCTTCAGCGGTGCCGACACGGATGGCGCCGTGGCGCTCTTCATCCAGCCGGCCGCGGCCGTCGTTGCGCTGCAGTTGCTCGGCAAGCGCGGTGTCTTCGGCCAGCACCTGCGCGTTGATCTGCGCGACCAGGTCGACCAGATCGCCGTACAGCGGCACTTCGCTGCGGTACATGCGGGACATCGCCTGGGCGAACAGGCGGCGGATGGCATCGGGCGAAACGAATTCAGCAGCGCTCATGGGATACCCAGCAAGGAACACGGAACATGCGTTGGCTGGCATTGTCGCCGGGCCCTGCCCGCTTTGGTAGCGGCTGAGGCAGCGACTCCCGCCGGCGCCTTCGGCGCTACTGCTCCGCGCCCAGCTGGCGGCGCAGCGTGGCATCCAACGTGATCGGCCGATCCCAATGCCGGTAACTGGCCACGATGGCGTGGCGCAGCGCGCGCTTGTGCAGGTTGTCCGGCGGCACCGGCAAGGCCTCCACGGCCGCTTGCCAGCCGCCTTCGCGGTGCGCGCTGAACGCCCTCACCACCTCGCGGCAGCTGACCTTGATGGCCTTCGCCCAGAAACAGGCGAAGTACACATCGGCGGCATGCCAGCCGTGGTTATTGACCAGCGCGGCGATATAGCCGCGATCCACGCCGCTGTAGCGCGCTACCTCGTCCAGGAAACTGTCCGGATAGCGCTCCGCGTAGTGGTTGATGTCCGCCAGCCAGGTATCGATCCACGCATCGCCGGTATCCACCGCGTAGGTGGCTGATTTCTCCGCCGTCTGCTGGGCCGGCGCGATCGCAGGCACCAGCAGCAGGGACAGCAACAGCAGCGTTGTCAGCAGGCGGTTCATGCCGGGATTGTGACGCAGCGGGGCCGTCGTGTCAGGTCACGCACCGCGCGCGGCCGCCGCCTTGGCTTCGATGGCCTGCAGCGCGGCCGGCCAGTCCCACGCGGTATCGGCGGTGACCATGCGCGGCTCATCGTCGGCCACGCCATGTTCGGTTTCGTGGGCCCAGGTGACCGCATACGGCGTATGCACGCCCCAGCCGCCCAGCGTGACCACCGGCTCGATGTCCGAGCGCAGCGAATTGCCCACCATGACGAACTCGTTGATCGGCAGATCGAACTCGGCCAGCACGCGGGCATAGGTTTCCGGATCCTTCTCCGACACGATTTCGATGCGCGGGAACAGATCGTGCAGCTGCGCCACCTTGATCTTGGCTTCCTGGTGGAACAGGTCACCCTTGGTGATCAGCACCACCGGATGATCCTGGGCGATCCTGGCGACCGATTCGCGCACACCGTCGATCAGCTCCACGGGATGGCGCAGGGTGTCATGGCCGATGTCCAGCATGCGCTGGATGTGCGCTGCACTGACACGGCTGTCGGTGATCTCGATGGCCGCTTCGATCATCGACAAGGTCATCGCCTTGACTCCGTAGCCGAACACCGCAAGGTTGCGCCGCTGCACATCCAGCAGGTGGCGGGCGGTCCGGGTGTCGTGCACGTCGATGTAGTGCGAGAGCAGGTCGAGGTAATCCTGTTCGGCCTTGCGGTAGTAATCCTCGCTCTTCCACAGCGTATCGTCACCGTCAAAACCAACCAGGCCGATGGCGCTGCCGCGCCCGGGCGTGGATATTTTCATGCGTGAAGAATAACAGGGCGGCCCACGCACTGGCCTGCGTGGTCCGCCCTGGGTGCTGCACCTACGGTAGCGCCGAGCCATGCTCGGCGGCTTCTGATGGTGCCGCGCGGTGCGCTAGCCGAGCACGGCTCGGCGCTACCGCGCCACCATCGCGGAACTCAGTTTCCCTGTGCGCCGGCGGCGCCCTGCTGGGCCTGCACGAAGGCCTTGTACTCATCGGCGGACAGCTCGCCGTCCTTGTTGGTATCGGCCTGGTCGAACACCTGCGCCAGGCCGGCATTGACCTGTGCCTCGGTCTTGCTGATGGTGCCGTTGCCATCGGTATCGATGCTGGCCCAGGTCTGGCCGCCGCCGCCGTTGGCCTGCGCTGCAGCCTGGCCAGCAGCATGCGTGGCCTGGTCTGCCGCATTGCCAGCTTCAGCAGCCTGGTTGCCGGCCGCAGCTGCAGCCTGCTGTGCCTGCACCGCCTGCGCCTGTGCAGCAGCGGCCTGATCCTGTGCGGCGCTCTGCGCCATGGCCGGAAGGGTGAACACACTGCCGGCGGCAACGAGGAGGGCGATCAGCGGCTTGCGGTTACGAAGAGTCATTGGGTGGTCTCCTTGGATGTGATGTTGCACGGCCATGTATTCCGTACGGGGCCTACGTTGGCAGCGTGCCGATGAACACAAATTGGGGCGCGGGCGGCCCTCACACGCGGCATTAACCACTCCACGGCGGCCATCGGCTACCGGCTTGGTTAGAAGCCGGTGAGCGCAACGTAAGGTGCCCATTCAGCGGGCTGGATTTTAACCCTCCCCAAACGAAAATCAGTCCGCGCCGCCCTGCTCCGCCGCTGACCGCGAACTGAACAAAAGCCATCCAAGCGCGACACCGGACAACGCGCCGATGATCTCCAGCACCACCCGGCTGCCCAGTTCGTTGGGATCGTGGATGGTGGAAAGATAGAGACGCGCGTAGAACGGCGATTCCATCCGCACGATGCCCATGTAGAACAGCTTCCACATGTCGATGCCGGCGGAGATGACCACCGCGATCCCACTGGCCCAGCCCAGTGCGTGGCCGTGCGCCCAGCGCAGCGCGCGGGCGAGATGATGGAACAGGAAATACACCAGCAGGCCGACCAGAAGGGCGATGCCAGCCGCTTCCAGGGTGCCCAGCAGGCCGAAATGGAGAGGAAGGTTCATGGCCACAGTGTAAAGGCCGGGCACCCCGCGCGAATCAGTCCACCGGGACGTCGTAGGCGGTGTGCGGATCCGGCTCGGGCTGGAAGGTGTAATGCCACCATTCCTGCGGATAGTTGACGAAGCCTGCGGCGGCCATCGCCTGCAACAGGCGCTGCCGGTTGGCCTGCTGCAACGGGGTGAGCCCATCGGCAGCGGTATGCGCACGCGTGCCGAAGAAGTCGAAGTCGGTGCCCATGTCCAGCGGCGTGCAGCGCCCGGCCCCGCACTGCATCAGGCCCACGTCCACGGTGGCCGCGCGACTATGGCCGGAGCGCTCGGCGATGTAGCCTTCGGCGAACAGGCGGGACTTGTCCACGTCCGGGTACTGGGTGGCCTTGCGCGAGGTTTCGTGTGGATCCCGTGCCCATGCCACGAAGGCCTGCACCGAACGCACCGGGCGGTAGCAGTCATGCACCTGCAACGCATGGCCCTGGCTGCGCAGCGTGCGTTCCACCCTGGCCAGCGCGCTGGCTGCCGGCGGCAGCAGATAGCAGGCAGGTGCCGCGTAGCCGGGCACCGGGCGGCCGGTGAAGTTGTTGGCAGTGGCATAGCGGACATCCAGCGCGATGCCGGGCGACAGCGTGCGGATCTCCACCAGCCCGGCCTCGGCAGCGCTGCGCGCGGGCGAAACGCTGGGCGCTTCAGCGGCGCGCGCGCTCGTTGCCAGGGCAATCGCCAGTACGAGTGAAGTGCAGGTCCTGGTAGTCATAGCTGAAGTCGATATCCGGGTCGATGGCGCGCAGGTCCAGCGTAGGTACGGGTGCCGCAGTGGGCTGCAGCCACGCTTGGGCGGCTGGTTCCAGCGTATCCCAGCGCAACACCCAGCGCGCCCCTTCCTGCAGCACGTCGGCCTGCAGGCGCGGCGATTTGTCCACGCTGAAACGCAGCCGGCCCTGCACCGGGCAAAGCGAGGCCTCGCCCAGCCACGGGTCGCGGTAGCGGCCCTGCAGGGCCACCAGCGCGGTTGCCGGCGCGGGCGCTGTGGTGCGGGTATCCGGCAGCGGACCGGCCTCTGTCGGTGATGGCGCGCGTGCCTGCGCGAGTTCGTCCAGCCAGCCATCGACACCTTGCGTGCCGCCGGGGGCGGTGTAGTGTTTCAACGCAGCCTGCATCAGCGCGGTGCGTGCGTCTTCGCCTTCCCCGTTGATCAGCAGCACCACACCGATCTTGCGCTCCGGCAGCAGCGCCAGCGAGGAGTACATGCCGGACAGCGTGCCGGTATGGGCCACCTTCCATTGCCCGTCCAGGTCGGACAGGCGCCAGCCGTAGCCGTAGCCGGCGAAGTGCGCGTTGTCCCAGCGCCGTTGGCGCTCGCCCAGGGGCATCGGCATCTGCAGCGTCCACAGTTGCCGGCGCTGCTCGGTGTCCAGCCAGCCCGGCGCACGCGACGGATCCAGCAGCACCTGCATCCAGCGCAGCATGTCGTTCAATGAACAGCGGATGCCGCCGGCTGCCATCGACGGTGAATCCGGGCTGGTATCGCCGTCCGCGGCGACGACCACGTTGCGCCCCTCCCGGCGCACGTGAGGCTGGGCGATGTTGCCGACCGCTACGGTGGACCATTCGCCTACCTGGCAGCGCGACAACCCGAGCGGGATGAACACCTGTTCGCGCATCAGCTGGTCGTACGGCTTTCCGCCTGCCGCCGCCGCCACTTCGCCGGCCACCACGTACATCAGGTTGTCGTAGGCATAGCCGCTGCGGAAGCTGGTGACCGGCTTGAGGTGCGCCAGCCCGGCAATGATGTCGGCGCGGGTGAAGTGGTTTGGCTCAGGCCACAGCATCAGGTCGCCGGCACCCAGGCCGAGTCCGCTGTTGTGGATCAGCAGGTCGCGTACCTGCATCTGTTCGCCCACCCAGGGGTCGAACATGGTGAACGAAGGCAGGTGGCGGCGGACCGGGTCATCCCAGCGCAGCTTTCCCTGTTCCACCAGGCGGGCGAGCAGGGCGGCGGTCATTGCCTTGCTGTTGGAGGCGATCTTGAACAGGGTTTCGTCGTCGATGCGCGCGTCCGGGGTGTCGCCGCGGCGGCCCTCGGCGCGGCGGTAAACCACCTTGCCGTCTTCCACCACGCCCATGGCGATGCCGGGCAACTGCTCGCGCTGCACCGTGCGTTCGAGCATGGCATCGAACGGGGACGCGGCCAGGGCGAACAGCAGCAGGGGCGCGTACATGGCGATCAACCTTTGAACGTGGGGAGGTGCCGGTCAGGACGACCGGCATAGCCATGCTCGGCGAGCGCAGCGGGAACAGCAACAGCGTGACGACCAACGGTCGTCACCCACCAGGGCAACAGCGTGACGGCCAGCGGTCGTCACCCACCACGGCAACAGCGTGACGGCCAGCGGCCGTCACTACCGGGTCAGAAGTTCCAGGCCACCACCAGTTGTGCGTAGCGCGGTGCCTGCCAGCGGGTGCCGGTTTTGAACGTGGCTTCGCGATAGACACCCGGTTGGCTTTCGTAGCGCTGGTGCACGTTGATCACGGTCTGGTTGTTGAACAGGTTGTAGACCGACAGCCGCGCGCTCAGGTCGATGCCATCCACCGGCAGGCGCCAGGTGACGTTGGCGCCCATGGTCCACGTCCACGGCAGGTTCCCGAACGCACCGCGGGCGGTGGGCTCGAACACGCGCTGGTCGTAGGTGCCGGTGCAGTTGGCCACGCACAGCCAGCCGGTGCCGCCACCGCTGCCCTCGCTGGAGGTGCTGCCGCCGGCCACGGTGTCGCCTGGCCACATCACGCCGAAGGCGGTGACCGGGCCACCAGACTGCACCTGCAGCGTGCTGCCGAACGACCACTGCTCGTTCAACGCATAGGCCGCGCGGAACTTGAACTGGTGGCGGAAGTCGTTGAACAGCGCGCCGTAGCGCTCGTTGTTGGAAGGGTGGTCCCAGTGCTGGACCATGCCGGTATCGCCGTAGTTGGTGTCCGAGTTCACCGGGCCTTCGAAATTGCCCTCGCTCTTGGACCACAGGTAGGACGCGTTGAACATCCACTTCTCGTCCCACGCGCGGTCCAGCTGGAACTCCAGCGCCTTGTAGGTGCGCTTGGGCTTGGAGTAGCCCACCACTTCGCCGCTGCCGCCCTTGCGGTAGCCGCTGTTGGCGGTGTCGATGGTGATCCAGCCTTCCTCGGCGCAGCCGATGCTGGAATCGCCCCAGATGGTCAGGCTTTCGCCGGGATTGGCGATCGGCCACAGCGTGCTGCCGGTCGGGCCGCACGGCGTATGGTTCAGGCGCATGTCATCCAGCGCGCGGGTCATCCGGCGGTAGGTGCCGTTGACGCCCCACGACCAGGCCTGGTTGATCATGGACTGGAAGCCGAGGATGTACTCGTCCTGGTAGACCGCCTTCAGGTCCTTGTCCACGCTCTGCCGCAGATCGGCCGCGCCGGTGTTCATGCGGGTATCGGTGGGACCGACCTGCTGGCCGATGACCGGCGCCATGTACGGCGCACCGGTGACCGGATTGCTCTGCTGCTGCCAGCCGTTGAGCACGTAGTAGCTGTATTCGTCGGTGAGCCCACCGGCGAAGTTGACGTTGATGTTGTTGGTCACCGGCAGGTAGTAGCGGCCCGCATTGCCGAACAGCTTGGTGCTGCCGTCGCCCTTGATGTCCCAGGCAAAGCCCACGCGCGGGGCGATCAGGTCGTCCATCTTGATGAAGGCATCGCCATCGGCGGTGCGGTTTTCGAAGCGGTCCCAGCGCACGCCCAGGTTCAACATCAGGGTAGAGGTGATGTTCCAGATGTCTTCCAGGTAGAAGGCGTTTGCTTCGGTTTCGAAGTTGCCGCCCGACACGCGGTTGCGCGCGCGCAGCATCTGGTTGACCCCCGCCGGTACGTAGGCGTTGGCGCCGTCCCAGACTTCATCGCCGGGCCGTGCCGCGTACGCGGTGTAGGTCATCTGGCTCGGCCCGGGATAGCGCGTGGACTGATCGGTGGTCATCAGTTCGCGATCCACGCCGAAGCGCAGCAGGTGCCTTCCAAGCGCCCATTCGAAGTCCAGGCGCGCGGCATCGCGGGTGTCGTCGCGTTCGGCGATGGCGGTGCCGGTGGGATGGCAGCCGGCGCGCAGGCCGTTCAACTGGCCCAGGTACGGCGCATAGGTGGCATCGGTGAACACCGCATCGCAGTACAGGTCCAGCGTGGAGTTGGAGAATGCACGCTGGTTGTTCTGGCCGACCATCGCCTTGGCGGTGAAGCTTTCGCCGAAGCGGCCGGTATAGGTCGCCGACCAGTTCTTGCCGCCGCCATCGGTCAGCGTGTCACCGCCCCACTGGCCCAGGGTCTGCGTGTCCCAGTTGTAACCGGACGAGGCCTGGGTGGTTTCGGTTTCGTCGGAGAATGCCAGCAGTTCCAGGGTGTGGTTGTCGGTGATGTTCCAGTCCAGCTTTGCCCCCCAGAAATCATCGTCGCCGGTGTTGTCGAACCAGGTGCGGCCATCTGAAGAGGTGTTGTTGCCGTCTGTATCGCGCTTTTCATACATCGCGAAAAGGAACAGCTTGTCCTTCACCAGCGCACCGGAACCCCAGACGTTGGTCTTGGTGAACGAGGTGGCATCGGTGCTGGCGTAGGAGTGCGGCGAGCCATCGCGGTGGAAATGATCGCGGGCGGCCGAGCGCCAGGCATTCGGTTCGAAGGTGACTTCCGCACCGCCTTCGAACTCGTTGCTGCCCGAGCGGGTGACGGCGTTGATCACACCGCCGGTGGAGCGGCCGAACTCCACTGAATAACCGCCGGTCTTGACCTGGAATTCCTGGAAGAAGCCGAACGGTGCGCTGGAGAAGCCACGCCGGGTGTACATGTCGGTGACGTTGAGGCCGTTGATGTAGACCGCGTTCTCGGCCACCGACGAGCCGGCGAAGGACAGCCCGCCGAACGAGGAATTGCCGCCCACCACGCCCGGTGCCAGCAGGGCCACCGCGGACAGGTCCTGCGCCACCGGCAGCCGCGAGATTTCCTGGCGGTTGACGTTGAAGGAGGTCTCGGTGGAATAGACGTCCACCCGGTTGATCACCCGCGAACCAACCACCTGCAGCGCATCCAGGTTGACCACCCCGCCGCCGCTGGCCAGGTTCACCGTGGTGGTGCCACCGACGGCCACGCTGACGCTGACCGGCTCGCCCAGGGCGGCACCGTCGCGGCTCAGCTGCAGGGTGTAGTCACCGACCGGCAGCTGGCCGAGCCGATAGCTGCCATCGCTGCCGGCAGTGGCCGAGCGGGTCAGCCCGGTACCGCGGTTGACCACGGTGACCAGGTCACCGGCGGTGGCCCGGCCGGCGACCGCGCCGGAAACGTTCTGTGCCGTTGCGACGCTGGGCACGATCATGCCCAGGCACGCGCCCAGGGCGACGGTCAACGCCGCCCGCTTGATGCTGATTGCCTTCATCCCCTGCTCTCTCCTGCAGAAATTGAACGGTGTGGTTGACTAGGGTGTCGCGCTGGGTTTGCCGCCTGCAGGCCGTACCGTCCACTGGAACCGGTCGTCCCACTGGTCGAAATACAGGTTGCCGCCTGCCCACTCGGCCTCGCCGCGCTGCGAGTCCACCGTTTCCGAGCGGAAGTGCTGTTTGGCCGGCACGAGGGCCTGGCCGAAATCATCGTTGAAGGCGATCCGGTAGCCGTCGATGCCACCGAGATAGAAGTCGCGCAGTGCTGGCTGATCGCTGTCCAGCGCGCCGGTGGTGACGTCCATCGGCAGCCAGCCGTAGGGCGCCAGATACACCGCGCCCCAGTCATGCAGGTTGCTGTAGCCGATCGCGTTGTCAGAGAACACGCGGCCGGACTGCCAGCGTGCGGGAATGCCGTTCATGCGCAGCAGGGAGATCAGCAGCAGGGTCTGCTGGCCGCAGTCGGCGTGGCCGGCCTGCAGCGCGTACTCGCTGATGTTGCTGATCGTGGAATATTCGCGCGCGCCGGCCCAAGGAATCTGGTCGACCGCATTGAACAGCCGCCGCACCACTTCATACGGCCGCCTCTCACCCTGCAGCGCCCGTTCGGAAAACGCGCGCAGTGCCGGGCTGAAGCGCACATGCGGTGGCTGCTCGGCCAGGTACGGTGCCAGCGCCGACTCGTCGGGCGTGGGCTGCACTGCGGCGGGATCAATCGCGGTATGGCGGGCGCTGATGGTCAGGGCATAGCGGATCTGGAAACGGGTCGGCTGCCCGGCCACGGCCGGCGCTTCCAGATAGGCCGTGCGCTGCAGCGTGCTGGCCGGGGCCAGCTGCGCGCCGGACGGTGAACTGCCGATCCACTGCAGCTGCTCCTGCTGGCCGGGAATCTCGCGCGGGTAGGGAATCCAGGCACGCACGGTTTCGCCGGCCGGCACCGCATCAGCCTTCACCACAAGTGACTGGGTGACCTCCACGCGTTGTGGCAGCACCGAATCCTTGCCACTGTGTCCGGCGGCGGCCACTACCTGCGCGTGGTACGGCGTCAGCGTTTCGTACGGGCCATCGGCCGGCATCGGGGCATCGGCACGGCGGCGTGCGCGGGCTTCGCTGCTGAGCCGGAACAGGTTGGACGGCGCACGGTTGAAGTACCGCCGCTCGCCATCGATATCCAGATGTTCCAACAGTCCCTGCGCGTCCCAGCGCGCGAACTCGTCATCGCGCAGGTCGGGGATCCAGTGGCGCAGTTTTTCCTTGGCCGCGGTTTCATCAAGGCTGAAGTCCAGGCGGATGCGCCGCATGCGCTCCTTCTGGAAGGCGGATGCTGCTTGGCGTGCCGCGCCCGGATCGCCTGCGAGCCAAGCATCCAGATGGGTGCCCGCTTCGGCGAATCGCCCCTGGTCGATCATTGCAATGACCGCGTCATCGGACACCGAACCGGGTATCGGCGTGCTCGCATCCGCTGCCGGCTGCGCCCACGCCACCGCCGCGCACAGGCAGGCAGCAGCAGGCAGCAACAGTTTGCGAACGACGGTATCCACAGCGACACTTCCCCAGCGCAGGTGGTAACAGCTGTGTAACACGCGGGGGATACCCGGTCAATAATTTATTCTTGCGTTTCGCGACGAAAGGAATAACTATTCCAACAGCTTTCAATGAGGGTAATCGCCGCATGATCCTGGCTTCCCGCCCCACACGCACTGCCCTGATGCTGGCCGTGTGCCTGGCCTTCGGCAGCAGCGCGGCGTCGGCGCTCACGCGCGCGCCGGCAGCCACGCCGGATCCCGGCCCCGCCCTGCCCTATGTCGTCGGCCTGCACGAGTCCTACCTGACGCCGCAGTACTGGGTCGCGCGGCTGCCTGATGCCGATGCGCTGATCCTGGACCGCGCGCAGATCGCCGTACAGAACGCGCGCATGCGCGCCGAAGACCCGCACATCCAGGACATCGCGGCATTGCCCGCATCGCTGCCCGCCGCTGCGCTGCGCGAATCGATCACCGCGCTGTCGCGCTGGCCGACGCGGACGCTGTACGACGCCCACGGCACCGCGATCCCCGCCGGCCAGCGCGCCGATATCGAAGCCAACCTGGCATTGGACGCACTGCCCGCCGCCACCACGCCGCAGTACGGGCTGGTGGTGCATCGCGCGGCGCTGCGCACCTTCCCGACCCGGCAGCGTGTTTTCAGCAGCCCCGAAAACGCCGATATCGACCGTTTCCAGGAATCTGCGCTGTTCCCCGGCGACAAGGTCGCGGTGGTCCACCGCAGCGCCGACGGGGCATGGCTGTTCGTGCACAGCGAGCGCTACAGCGCGTGGATCGAAGCGCAGTACGTGGCCACCGGTTCCAGGCAGACGGTGCTGGGTTACGGCGCAACGGGTCCGTACCGGGTGATCACCGGGGCGGTGGCGCATACCGCGTTCACGCCCGAAGAACCCCGCGTTTCGCGCCTGCAACTGGACATGGGCGTGCGCCTGCCGGTGCTGGCGCAGTGGTCGCCGGCACAGGCGGTCAACGGCCAGCAGGCGCATGCCAGCTGGGTGGTGCAGCTGCCCGTGCGCGAAGCCGATGGTGCGCTGAAGCTGGTGCCGGCGCTGTTGCCGCGTTCGCAGGACAGCAGCGCCGATTACCTGCCGCTGACCCCGCGCACCCTGCTGACCCAGGCCTACAAGTTCCTTGGCGAGCGCTACGGTTGGGGCCATGACTACGACACCCGCGACTGCAGCGGCTTCGTTTCGGAGATCTACCGCAGTGCCGGGGTGCTGCTGCCGCGCAATACCAGCGCGCAGGGCATCAGCCCGGCGCTGGACCGCATCGCCTTCACCGACAAGGACACCGCCGCCCGTCGCGACCGCGCCGTGGCTGAGTTGCAGGTGGGCGACCTGGTCTACATTCCGGGCCACGTGATGATGGCCATCGGCCATGTAGACGGCCGCACCTGGGTGATCCATGACACCGCCGGAGGCAGCTGGAAAGGTGAGGACGGCGCCCGCATCCAGGCGCACCTCAACGGCGTGTCGGTCACTCCGCTGGAGCCGATGATGGCCAGCGATGACCTGCGCTACATCGACCGCATCACCAACATCCAGCGGGTCCGCCCGCAGCGCACGCCCCGGACGCCTTGATGAAGATCACCGATATCGAACTGGGCATGCTGCGCGTGCCCTTGAAGACCCCGTTCAAGACCGCGCTGCGCACCGTCGACACCGTCGAGGACGTGGTGGTGATGGTCCGCACCGACACCGGCCACACCGGCTACGGCGAGGCGGCGGCGACTGCGGTGATCACCGGCGATACGCACGGATCGATCATCGAAGCGATCCGCCACTTCATCAAACCGCGGCTGGTCGGCCAGGACGTGGCCAACCTCAACCGACTGTGCGGGCTGGTGCAGTCCTCGATGGAGCGCAACAGCAGCGCCAAGGCGGCGGTGGAAATCGCCCTGTACGACCTGTGGGCGCAGCTGCACGGCGCACCCCTGTACCAGATGCTGGGCGGCGGCGATCCGGTGATCACCACCGACATCACCATCAGCGTGGACTACATCGACAAGATGGTGGCCGATTCGCTGTCCGCGCTGGACCGCGGATTCGAGTCGCTGAAGATCAAGGTCGGCAAGGACATCGGCCTGGACATCGAACGGGTCAAGGCCATCCACGCGGCGGTGGAAGGCCGCGCGCTGCTGCGGCTGGACGCCAACCAGGGCTGGACCGCCAAGCAGGCGGTGCATGCGATGCGTGCGCTGGAGGAGGCCGGGGTGGTGCTGGAGCTGCTGGAGCAGCCGGTCAAGGCCGCCGACATCGCCGGCCTGAAGTACGTCACCGACCGGGTCAACACGCCGGTGATGGCCGATGAAAGCGTGTTCAATCCCAGCCAGGTGATCGACCTGATCCAGCAGCGCGCCGCGGACATCGTCAACATCAAACTGATGAAGACCGGCGGGCTGTCCAATGCGATCCGCATCGCCGACATCGCCGCCATCCATGGCGTGCCGTGCATGATCGGCTGCATGATCGAATCCAGCATCAGCGTTGCCGCGGCCGTACATCTGGCCGTTGCCAAGAGCGATGTGATCACCAAGGTAGACCTGGATGGGCCGTCGCTGGGCCAGTTCGACCCGGTCAGCGGGGGGGTGACGTTCAACGAATCGGAAATCAGCATCAGCGACGCGCCGGGGCTGGGCATCACCGAGGTGCGTGGGCTGGAGATGCTCGCTTGAGTGCTACCCGCGCGTCCGCCGAGCATGGCTATGCCGGTCGTCCTGACCGGCACCCTGCGGGCCGTCGCAAGCGACGGTGGCAGCGGCTCCTGCCGCTGCCTTCGGCGCTACCACGCATGCCGGATGCTGCTGCATGCCGCCGCTGCTGAAGATCCGCGCCGAGCGCGGGCAGATGTCGGCGATCGAGCGCCGCATCGCCGATTTCATCCTTGAAAACGCCCACCTGCTGCGCGATTACTCGTCCCAGCAGTTGGCCAGCGCGCTGGGTATCAGCCAGTCCAGCGTGGTCAAGTTCGCGCAGAAGCTGGGTTTCAAGGGCTATCCGGACCTGAAGTTCTCCATCGGCCAGGACGTGGCGCGCAGCGGCGCCGCACCGTCCTCAGCGCCCGCGGTCGCCGAAGGGCGGGATGGTTACCTGCACATTGCCCAGGCCCTGCAGGCCAGCAAGGCAGCTGCCGAGGACGAAACGCGTGCGGCCAATCCGCAGGCCGACGTGGAGCGGATTGTCGCTCTGGTCGATGCTGCGCCGAAGCTGTTCGTGTACGGGCTGGGCGACGATGGCCTGTACGCGCGCGAGTTCGCGATGCGGCTGTCCCTGCTGGGCATGCTGGTGGTGCACCATGCAGACCCGATCCTGATGCTGGCCAACCTGTCGGCCGCACGCCCCGGTGACGTGATGCTGGTGTTCTCCGAGTTCGGCAAGCTGCCACAGCTGTCGATGCTGTCGCGGCAGTTCCAGGACCTCGGCGGCAAGGTGGTCTCCATTACCCGCCACACCGCCAACCCGCTGCGCGCGCATGCCGATGCCGCGCTGGCGGTATGCGCCGAGGACCGTGCGCCGCACATGGCGCAGGTGCTGTACCGTGCTTCCTTGCAGTCCCTGCTGGATTTTGTTTTCGTGCTGTTGTGCGACGCCAACCCGGATCGCAACCGCCAACTGGCGGTGAACCTGGAACGCATCGAACACCTGCTGGATACCTGACCGGAGCCGCCCATGAAGTCGCTGTTGCGTTGCCTTGCCGTTTCAGCTCTGTCGCTGGCCGGTCCGGTGTGGGCGGCCAGCCCGCTGGACGGTGCCGGGCAGGTGGTGGTGGTCACCAGTGAAGGCTGGGACAGCACGCACGGACGCCTGCAGGCGTTCACCCGCACCGACCGTGGCTGGAAGCCGGAAGGCGCCGCGTTCGATGTCGCCCTGGGCCGCAGCGGCAGCGCCTGGGGCATCGGCCTGCATCCGGCTGTCGCCGCAGATGCCGCTTCGGTGGGTGATGCCGCTTCGGTGGGTGACGACCGTTGGTCGTCACGCTCTTCGGCCAGCACCCGTGACGACCAACGGTCGTCACCCACCGATGCGACCGCGTCACCCACCGACGCCGCCGAGTCACCCACCGATGCAGCTGCGGCACGCGCCCCGGTCCAGGCCATCGGCGGCCCGCGCAAGCGCGAAGGCGATGGCCGCAGCCCGGCCGGGGTGTTCGCGCTGGGCACCGCGTTCGGCTACGCCGCGGAGGCCGACACCGCCCTGCCGTGGCAGCCGATGCAGGAAAGCAGCTACTGCATGGACGTACCGGATTCGCCGTACTACAACCGCATCGTCGATGCCGAACGGGTCGGTGCGGAGGCGGTGGAGGGCTCCACCGAACCGATGCGGCTGGACCTGCACAACAAGGGCGATGTGCGCTACCAGCAGGGCTTCGTCATCAACCACAATCCGCGCAATGTGCCGGGCCAGGGCAGCTGCATCTTCGCCCACCTGTGGCGCAGGGAAGGTGAGGCCACCGCCGGCTGCACCGCGATGACCGCCGCGCACATGCAGCAGCTGCTGGCCTGGCTGGATCCGCGCCAAGGCCCGTTGTTCGTGCTGCTGCCACGCGCCGAGTACGCGCGCCTGCAGCAGGCATGGCAGCTGCCGGCCCTGGCCGCCGCCCACGGCCCCTCGCCGTGAGCGCGCCGGACACCCAACCCACGCCCAGCCTGCAGCGTGCGGTCAGCCGCTGGCAGATCGTCGGCCTGTCCATCAACGATGTGATCGGCAGCGGGATCTACCTGCTGCCGGCCGCGACGGTGATGCTGCTTGGCCCCTTCAGCCTGTGGGGCGTGCTTGCTGCCGGCATCGTGGTCGCGCTGCTGGTGCTGTGCTACGCCCAGGCCGCCAGTTACTTCGACGAACCCGGCGGCAGCTACCTGTATGCCCGCGAGGCATTCGGCCGCTTCGCCGGGTTCGAGATCGGCTGGATGATCTGGCTGACCCGCATCAGTTCGGCAGCGGCACTGAGCAACGCGCTGGCCGATGCGGTGGCGCGCTTCTGGCCGCTGGCCGGCAGCGGCGGCGGGCGGATCGCAGTGATCGTGTTGTCGCTCGCCTTCCTGACCGGTGTGAACATCATCGGCGTGCGCTCGGCGGCGCGTACCGGCGTGGTGCTGGTGATCGGCAAGCTGGTGCCGCTGCTGCTGTTCGTGGCCATCGGCGCGTTGTACATCGATCCGCAGCTGGCCTTCTCCGGGCAGCGTCCGGATCCGCATGACCTGCAGCGCATGGGCGAGGCGGCGTTGTTGCTGCTTTATGCCTACGCCGGCTTCGAGAACATCCCGGCCGCGGCGGGCGAGTACCGCAATCCACGGCGTGACATCCCGTTCGCGCTGATCACCATGATCATCACCGTCACCGTGATCTACGCTGCGGTGCAGATCGTGGCGCAGGGCACCCTGCCCGGCCTGGCCGGCTCGGCCACGCCACTGGCCGATGCCGCCGCAGGCTTCGGCGGCGAGGCGCTGGCGCTGATCCTCACCGTGGGCGCGACGATCTCCATCCTGGGCACCAACAGCAACACGATGATGATGGGACCCCGCTTCCTGTACGCACTGGCCGCCGATGGCTACGGCCCGAAAGTGCTGGCACACGTGCACCCCCGCTTCCGCACCCCGGCCGCAGCGATCCTGTGCCAGGGGATCATCTCGCTGCTGCTGGCGCTGAGTGGTTCGTTCGTGCAGTTGGCGCTGCTGTCGATGACCACGCGGCTGTTCGCTTACATCGGCACGGCTGCGGCGGTGCTGGTGTTGGCCAAGCGCTATGCCGACCGCCCAGGCGCATTGAAGCTGCCCGGCGGCCCGCTGATCCCGGTGCTGGCGCTGGTGCTGTGCCTGGCGCTGTTTGCCAGCGCCAGCTGGGCCAACATCCTGGCTGCGCTGGCCGCATTCGCGGTGGGCGCGGTGATCTACCTGTTCCCGCGCAAGGGCGGTTGATGGAGCGCTCGCCGGCGTAGTGTCGGCTCTACGCTGCGCTCACGCGCCGGGCCCGGGCCGTTAACCGGCAGCTCGTCATGATGGAACCTCGAACAACGACGACACGGAGCCGACGAATGAGCCCTGATTACCAGATCCCCGGCCGCGTGCCCGAAGATGGTGTACAGCGCGATGCGTTCGCCGATTATTGGCGCGAACGTTACCCGAGCGAGCCCTACTACGACGCCAGCTCGTCCTTCGAGGACTATGAACCGGCGTACCGGCTGGGGCACCAGTCGCGTGCGCAGGATGTGATCCGCGCTTACGAGGAAGTGGAGCGCGAGCTGCAGACGCGCTGGGCGGCCGAGCGCGGCGAGAGCCGCCTGGAATGGCTGCAGGCACAGCATGCCGTCAAGCGCGGCTGGGAAGATGCGCTGCTCGCCGATCCGCGGCTGGACAAGGGTCCGACGCGCGGCATCTGATCCTTGCCCATGCTGCAGCGTCCCCTCATCCAGGGGGGACGCTGCGACATGCACGGTCGCAATGGTATACAGAGGGGGTTGGCCATCCGCATCCCCGCCTGGAGATACCCATGACCCGTAAGTTGCTTCTCACCCTGGCCATCGGCCTGACCCCGATGCTTGCCACCACTGCCTGCGGCGCCGCCAGTCCAGAGGCTGCCGCGCCCGCCGCCGCCGCTCCGGCGCAGAAATCCTTCAGCGCGTTCAACGCCACCGAGTTCGCCACGTTCGACGAGCCCTGGGCGATGACCTTCCTGCCCGACGGCAGCGTGCTGGTCACCGAGAAGGCCGGCAGATTGCAGCACCTGGACCTCACCAGCAGGGCCAAACATGAAATCACCGGCGGGCCGAAGGTTGCCTACGGCGGCCAGGGTGGTTTCGGTGACGTGGTGCTGCACCCGGACTTTGCCAGCAATCAGCTGGTGTACCTGAGCTACGCCGAAGAAGGCAGCAACAACACCCGCGGCGCCGCCGTGGCGCGCGCAAAGCTGGTGCTCGATGCCGATGGTGCCGGCGCGCTGCAGGATCTTTCAGTGATCTGGCGGCAGGACGCGAAAGTCAGCGGCAACGGCCACTACGGCCACCGCATCGCCTTCGGTCCCGACGGCAAGTTGTGGATCACCTCCAGCGAGCGGCAGAAGTTCGACCCGGCCCAGGACATGGCCAGCAACCTGGGCAAACTGATCCGCCTGAACGACAATGGCTCGGTGCCAGCCGACAATCCGTTCGCTTCGCAGGGTGGCGTGGCGGCGCAGGTATGGTCGCTGGGCCACCGCAACATGCTGGGCATCGCCTTCGATGCCAACAACAAGCTGTGGGTACACGAGATGGGCCCGGCTGGCGGCGATGAGTTGAACCTGATCACCCGCGGCGGGAACTACGGCTACCCGATCGTCTCCAATGGCGATCATTACGATGGTCGGTCGATACCCGACCATTCCACCCGCCCCGAATTCGCCGCGCCCAAGGTGACCTGGAACCCGGTAATTTCGCCGGCCGGCTTCATCATCTACAGCGGCGAGCTGTTCCCGCAGTGGAAGGGCAGTGGCTTCATCGGCGGCCTGTCATCGCAGGCGCTGGTACGGGTGAGCTTCGACGGCGACAGCGCGCGCGAAGCCGAACGCTTCGACATGGGCGCACGCATCCGCGAAGTCGAACAGGGCCCCGATGGCGCGGTGTGGGTCCTGGAAGACGGCAAGAACGGCAAGCTGCTGAAGCTGACCCCGAAGGGTTGACCCCGGTAGTGACGGCCGCTGGCCGTCATGCTGCTCCGCTTCCCGCTGCGCTCGCCGAGCATGGCTCGGCGCTACCCTCGGTGGGTGACGACCGTTGGTCGTCATGCTGCTCCGCCTCCCGCTGCGCTCGCCGAGCATGGCTCGGCGCTACCCTCGGTGGGTGACGACCGTTGGTCGTCACGCTCATCCCCTTCCCGCTGCGCTCGCCGAGCATGGCTCGGCGCTACCCTTGGTGGGTGACGACCGCTGGCCGTCATGCTGCTCCGCTTCCCGCTGCGCTCGCCGAGCATGGCTCGGCGCTACCCTTGGTGGGTGACGACCGTTGGTCGTCACGCTCACCCCCTTCCCGCTGCGCTCGCCGAGCATGGCTCGGCGCTACCCTTGGTGGGTGACGACCGTTGGTCGTCACGCTCATCCCCTTCCCGCTGCGCTCGCCGAGCATGGCTATGCGCTACCGGCATACGGGTCATTCCTGCAGGGCGACGACCTTGACCTCGGTGCGGCTGCAGGCTTTGTCCAGGCACGAACCATTCAACCAGGCCTGGCCGTTGCCGATCATCACGCCCTGCTGGTTGGCAAACACGGTATCGAAGGACTGCGCGCTGATCGCACGCGCCACCGGCGCGGTGACGATGCGCTCGTAATCGCGCTGGAAGGTCGCCGCGTCGGGCACCTCGCGCTTGCTGCCGCCGGTATCCACGCGCAGTGGATACCGCATCAGCGCGGCCACGGCGGCGCGGTCATCGCCAGCGATCCCCTGCTGCAACGCCTTGAACACGGTTTCGTACTGATCGGCATCGCCAAGCACGCGCTCGATCCGCCCGCGCGCATCGCCAGCGGCCGCTGCGGCGGTATCGGCCGGTGCGTTCGGACCGGATTCGGCCGGCGCTGCCTGGTCGGCATCGGCCGGCACGGACGGCGCGCTCGACCCGTTCGGCGACGGTGCCATGATCGGGTCATCCGGCGTGTCGGTCGGGCCCGCAGCGGCTGACATCGGCGCAGGTGCCGCCTCGGCAGGCGCGGCAGGCGCATCGGCCTGCGAACAAGCAACCAGCCAGAACGGGCTCGCCAGCAACAGCGGCAACTTCAATGAACGGGACAGGCGCATGCACGACTCCGGCAGGAACGAAGGCATCCAGCCTAGCCCGGCCAACGTGAGCCGGGCATGCATGACGCGTGCAGGGACGCTGCGCCAAGCCGTGGCGGCGACGACCCGCACGTCCGGACAGGCCGGACGCGTCACTCACTCAGCCAGCCAGCAGCTCGAACTGCACCGGGGAACCACTGATCGCCGATGCACACACCCACAGGTCGAACAGGCCCGCTTCAGCGCGCAGCACGCCATCGCGCCCGGTGAACGCCAGCTGCGAACGGTGCAGCGTGAAGCTCACTTCGGTGGATTCACCCGGCTGCAGCATCACCTTGCGGAAGTCCTTGAGCTCGCGCACCGGCCGCACGCGGCTGGCCACGCGGTCATGGATGTACAGCTGCACCACTTCTTCGCCGGCCACGCTGCCGGTGTTGGTCAGCGTGGTGGTGATGGTGAGGGTGTCATCCCAGCCCAGCTTGGCACTGCTCAGCTGCGGCACGCCGTAGGCGAAGCTGGTGTAGCTGATGCCGTGGCCGAAGGCGTACAGCGGCTCGTTGGGAATCTCGCGCCAGCGCGCCTTGAACTCGGACATGGTCGGCAGCTCCGGACGCCCGGTGCGCGGATGATTGTAGAAGTACGGCTGCTGCCCGGACACCTGCGGGAAACTCACCGGCAGGCGTGCGGACGGGTTGTAATCGCCGAACAGCACATCGGCCACGGCATGCCCGGTCTGGGTGCCCAGGTACCAGGTGATCGCCACGGCCTGCGCATTGCGCACCGCGCCCTGCAGGGCCAGCGCGCGACCATTGCGCAGCAGCACCACCATCGGTTTGCCGGCCATCGCGACCGCTTCGGCCAGCGCCTGCTGGGCCGGCGGCAAGGTGATTTCCACGCGCGACTGGGCCTCGCCGCTGTAACGCTGCGGTTCGCCCAGCGCCAGCACCACCACATCGGCGCGCAGCGCGGCGGCCACGGCCGCCTCGATGCCACCGGTGATGCCGCTTTCCAGATCGCAACCCGGCACCACTTCCAGCAACGCTTGATCGCTGATGGCCGCGCGCACGCCGGTTTCCAGGTCCACGTAACGGCTCTTGTCGCCGAATAGCGTCCAGCAGCCTTCGATGTTCTCGCGGTCCTGCACGAACGGACCGATCAGCGCGATCTTCTGGCCGTCACGGCGCAGCGGCAGCGCCGACTGTTCGTTCTTCAGCAGCACGATGGAGCGCCGTGCCGCGTCGCGCGACAGCTCGTCATGCGCGGCGATATGCGAGTCGTCGGCTTCGCGTGCCGGGTCCAGCGAGCGGTACGGATCATCGAACAGGCCGATGGTTTCCTTCAGCCACAGGATGCGGCGCACGCCTTCGTCCAGCACCGCCATCGGCACTTCGCCACTTTCCACCAGGCCCGGCAGGTGTTCGGCATAGAAGCCGCTCTGCATGCTCAGGTCCAGGCCGGCGGTGAACGCCTTGGCGGTGGCATCGCGGTCATCGGCGGCATAGCCGTGGGCGACCAGTTCCATGTCCGCGGTGTAATCGGAAATGACAACGCCGGGGAAGTTCCACTCACCGCGCAGGATGTCGGTCAGCAGTTCGGCGTTGGCACTGGCCGGCACGCCGTTGATGTCGTTGAAGGAGGACATCACGGTGACCGCGCCGGCATCGAAGGCGGCCTTGAACGGCGGCAGGTGCACATCGCGCAGGGTCTGCGGGGAGATGTCCACCATGTTGTATTCCATGCCGGCCATCACTGCGCCGTAGGCGGCGAAATGCTTGGGCGTGGCCAGCAGCGCGTCGTGCGCACGCAGGTCATCGCCCTGGAAGCCGCGCACGCGGGCGGCCGCGAACGCACAGCCCAGCACCACGTCTTCGCCGGCGCCTTCCGCGCCACGGCCCCAGCGCTGGTCGCGGGCGATATCCACGGCCGGCGCGTAGGTCCAGTGCAGGCCGGCCGCGGTGGCTTCCACGGCGGTGGCACGTGCGGTGCGGCGCGCCAGTTCGGGTTCGAAGCTGGCCGCTTCGCCCAGCGGGATCGGGAACACGGTACGCATGCCATGGATGACATCGGCGGCCAGGATCACCGGGATGCCGAGGCGGCTTTCTTCGATCGCCACCTGCTGGATGCGACGGCCGAGCTCTGCGCCGACGCCGTTGAACAGCGAGCCGACCTTGCCGTCACGCACCTGCTGCAGCACCTGGTCGGCGTTGCTGACGTTGGCTTCCGGGTTCACGTCCGGGGCAAAGGGACGAACCATGTCGGCGAACACGCCCAGCTGACCGACCTTTTCTTCCACGGTCATCTGCGCAATGAGGGATTCGATACGTTCGGAAGCCACCGGGTGTCCTTGATGTAAACGTTTTCAGTGCCGGCATTCTAAAGGTACCGGGCACAAAAGTGCGCATCTTCTGCGTTCATGTTTTCCGTCCGCGCGGATTGCGACGGCGCGGTCGGGGTCAGCTTAAAGCATGCCGGGGCTGGGGGTGGCAGGCGGTTGCTGGGCACGTTCGGCCCGCGCCTCCATCAGCATGGCGTCGCTGGAGGCCTGGAACACGCGCAGACCGAACGCCGGCAGGATCGCCAACAGGTGGTCGAAGATGTCCGACTGCACGCCTTCGTACTCGCCCCAGGCGGTGCTGCGGGTGAAGCAGTACAGCTCCAGCGGCAGGCCTTCGGTGGTGGGCTGCAGCTGGCGTACCAGCAGGGTCATGTCGGGGTTGATGCCGGGGTGGCTGCCCAGGTAGCGCTCCACGTACGCCCGGAAGGTGCCCAGGTTGGTGACGCGCCGGCTGTTGATGTCGCCCGCTCCGCGGGCGCGCAGTTCGGCGTTCCACTGCCCCAGTTCGGTGTCCTTGTCGCGCAGGTAATCAGCCAGCAGGGCGAACTGGCCGACCTGTGCCCGTGCCTGGTCATCCATGAAACCGACGCTGTGCTGGTCCAGGAACAGCGCGCGCTTGATCCGGCGGCCGCCGGACTCCTGCATGCCGCGCCAGTTCTTGAACGATTCGGTGACCAGCTTCTTGGTCGGGATGGTGGTGATGGTCTTGTCGAAGTTCTGCACGGTGACGGTGTGCAGGGCGATGTCGATGACATCGCCGTCGGCGTTCTGGCTGGGCATTTCGATCCAGTCGCCCAGGCGGATCCGGCCATCCCCGCTGATCTGCACGCTGGCCACCAGCGACAGGATGGTGTCCTGGAAAATCAACATCAGCACCGCCGTGGCCGCGCCCAGCCCGGTCACCAGGTAACGCAGTTCCACGCCGGCGAGTGTCGCCACGATCGCCAGCCCGGCAATCGCGAAAATGACGATCTTGGCGACCTGCAGGTAGCCCTTGATCGGCTTGTTGCGCGCGTCCGGCCGACGCTCGTACAGATCGTTGGCGGCATCCAGTGCGTGCGACAGCGCCATCGAGACGGTCAGGATGGCCCAGGCCTGGCAGGCCGCGACGACGAACGCCACCAGCCCGACCGGCAGGTCCGGAACGTAGGCGATGCCGGAGGCGATGACCTGGCTGGGCACCACGTTGGACAACCGGGAGATCACCCGCATCACATTGCTGCCACGGCCGGAGTCGGCCCCCGGCAGGCGGGCGAGCAGGCGGCGCAGGCCACGCAGCAGGATGCGCTTGGTGACCCAGTTGGCCAGCCCGGCGGCGATCACCAGCGCCGACAGCATCAGCGCGAGATAGGCACCGGGATACGGCGCCAGAGATTCCTGCAGGCTGTCCAGCCAGTTCACCACCACTACCGCATCCACCACCAGGTTGCCTCCTTCTTGTAGGTCGTTCATCGGGTTCCGGTTGCCGACCGCGGCCGGCGCGACCGGATTACCGGGTCCGTTCGCGTTCGATGATCACGCCGACGGCGCGCGCGCCGCGCACGGCACCGGGCTTGCTGAGCTTCAGCCGCAGCCATTGCACGTCGAATTCCTGCAGCACGATCTCCGCGCAGCGCTCGGCCAGGGTTTCCACCAGACCGAAGTCCGAGGCCCGCACGTATTCCTGCAGCCGATTGCTGACAGCCTTGTAGTTCAGCGTGTGCTCGATGTTGTCGGTGGCGGCCGGACGACGGTTGTCAAAGCCCATTTCCAGGTCGAATACCAGCGTCTGGCGGATCCGTCGTTCCCAGTCGTAGATACCGATCAGGGCGTCGATCTCCAGCCCTTCGATGAATACCTTGTCCATGATGCCTGCCGCACGAAAGAGGCCGTCATGGTAACGGGACCGGCCACGAGGTGCAGGGACGTGGGATGAACAGCGGGCCTGGGAAAAACAGAGGGCCCTGCTAGCGGGCCCTCTGGTACTGCCATTGTCCCCGGGGGAAGTCGCCTTGCAGCGGCCGCATGTCCCGAAGCCCACGCCAGAAATCTAGATAGCGGCGCGCCCCTCGTCAATTGCCATACGCGACATTCGTTTTGCCGGAATTGTCCGTATGTGGACGAGCGTTACCCCTATTCACCGGGACGCCCAATCGAAGCACATTGGGATACGAGTGGGGTAGCAACGGCCTTTTCGATGGAAAACAGCGACGTCTTCAGCAGGGTCCTTTCAGCTGCGCGGTGGGGCACGTTCCAGCGAATGGGGGCCGCCATGGCGCATGACGTTGGCCCTGCAACGCTCTACGCACGGAACATGGCCGTTTGCGCGGAGCTTCTTTCGTATCTACACATCTGTGAAGTTGCAATGCGCAACGCCGTGGCAGACGCGTTGTGCCTTCGCTATGGGCCACGGTGGCCTTGGCACGCGGCATTGCTACGAAGCCTTCCGGAAGCACGAGGCGCTGCATGTGCGCACAGCGAGCTTCAGCTGCTGGGCAGACGCCATCGCAGCGCTGACCAGTTGGTCCCCCACCTGCGCTTTGCGTTCTGGCAACAGATGTTCACCAGAAGGTTCGATGACTCACTATGGCATCCGTGCCTGACTCGGGTATTCCCCAATATCGGAGCGGGAGAGATCCCAGGCCTCCGCGCCAGATTGCACACGGATCTGGAGCATGTCCGCACCTTGCGGAACCGGATCGCCCACCATGAACCTGTGCTCGAACGGGACCTTCATCGGGATCTCGCCGCGATCGAGCGCATCATCCAGGCCCGATGCCCTTCCACGCTGTGCTGGCTGCAATGCAAGTACCCGGTTGACACCTTGCTGAGCACATCACGCGCGTTGCTACGCTGAGCCTGCCGGTACCGATCACACCGCCGGCAGCGTCGCCATGTCCCAGCGCGGGGTGACGTCCACGCGCGGCGGATTGTGCTGGCCGGCCTGCAGCCGCAGTGCACCGGCGAACGCGATCATCGCCCCGTTGTCGGTGCACAGTGCCGGGCGCGGGAAGCAGGCCCTGCCACCCAGCCTGGCGGCCATTTCCTGCAGCCGCACGCGCAGGCGCTTGTTCGCGCCCACACCGCCGGCCACCACGATGACATTGGTGCCGGCCGCTTCCAGCGCGCGTCCACATTTGATAACCAGCGTCTCGACCACGGCATCTTCAAAGCCGCGTGCGATGTCGGCACGGGTCTGCTCGCTCTGGTCGCTGTCGCGCCAGGCCAGCAGCACCTGGGTCTTCAGCCCGGAGAAGCTGAAATCCAGCCCGGGGCGGTCGGTCATCGGGCGCGAGAAACGGTAGGCGCCCGGACGGCCCTGTTCGGCCAGTGCGGCCAATTGCGGCCCCCCCGGATACGGCAGGCCCATCATCTTGGCGGTCTTGTCGAAGGCTTCGCCGGCGGCATCGTCCAGCGTCTCGCCCAGCAGCCGGTACCGGCCGATGGCCTCCACCGCCACCAGCTGGGTATGCCCACCGGACACCAGCAGGGCCACGAACGGCGCCTGCGGCGGGTCGTCTTCCATCAGCGGTGCCAGCAGGTGGCCTTCCATGTGGTGCACGCCCACGGCCGGCACCTCCAGCGCCCAGGCCAGCGAACGCGCCACCCCGGCACCGACCAGCAGCGCACCGACCAGGCCGGGACCGGCGGTGTAAGCCACCCCGTCGATGTCGCCGACGGTCATGCCGGCTTCGTCCAGCGTCTGCCGGATCAGTGGCAACAACTTGCGCACATGGTCACGGCTGGCCAGTTCCGGCACCACGCCACCGTATTCGGCGTGCAGCGCGATCTGGCTGTACACCGCGTGGGCGCGCAGGGCTTCGATGCCGGTGAGGTCGGTGTCATACACCGCCACGCCGGTCTCATCGCACGATGATTCAATACCAAGGACTCGCATGTGGTGTATTATGCGCCCCCTGCGTGCTCCTCAGGGGCGATGCAGGCCCTTGAGATGCAAGAAAACCGGCCCGTATTCAGGCCGGGATGCTTGCAGTTTGTCGAAGCGCCGCTATAATGTGCGGCTCGCCGGGTATAGACCCGGTTCTACACAGTGTCCGGAGATTCCATGCCCAGCGTCAAAGTCCGCGAGAACGAACCTTTTGAGTTTGCTCTTCGCCGCTTCAAGCGCACTTGCGAAAAGGCCGGTGTGCTGGCCGAAACCCGTAAGCGCGAGTTCTACGAAAAGCCGACCCAGGAACGTAAGCGCAAGGCTGCTGCTGCAGTGAAGCGTCAGCTGCGCCGTTCGTCGCGCGACGTCACCAAGCGTCAGCGCCTGTACTGATCGGACGCACTCATGGCGACAGGTTCTGCCTGTCGCGGTGGGGAAGAAGCCGGCACGCGCAAGCGTCGCCGGCTTTTTGCGTTCCCGGGCTGCCGCCAAGGCGCCCACCAATTAGCCTGACCCACGACATACGAGGTGCCCCATGAGCATGAAGCTGAAGCTGACCGACGACATGAAGGCCGCCATGAAGAGCGGCGACAAGCACACCCTGGGCGTGGTCCGCCTGATCAAGGCCGCCGTCCAGCAGAAGGAAGTGGACGAGCGCATCGAACTGGACGACACCGCCGTGGTCGCCGTGCTGGACAAGATGGTCAAGCAGCGCAAGGACTCGATCAGCCAGTACGAAGCAGCCAACCGTGAGGACCTGGCGCAGATCGAGCGCGAGGAAATGGTCGTGATCGAGCGTTACCTGCCGGCCAAGATGGGCGAAGCCGAGATCATCGCCGCCATCCAGGCCGCCGTGGCGGAAACCGGTGCGACCAGCCCGGCCGACATCGGCAAGCTGATGGGCGCGCTGAAGCCGAAGGTCGCCGGCAAGGCGGACATGGGCCTGGTGTCCAAGCTGGTCAAGCAGCAGCTCGCAGGCTGACGCGAACACCTGCCCCGGCAGCGCCGAGCCACGCTCGGCGTACTGCCTCGGAACGCTGCAAGGCAAAGCCGCCGGGCATGGCTGGGCGCTTACCCGTTCCACGCTTCACCCTTTCTTCGACCTGCGGCTGGTAAAACAGCCCGCATGCCAGATCCGAACACCGCCCCCGCCGCCACCGATCCGCACCGCGGCGTCCCGCATTCCATGCGCAAGTACGTGGACCGGCTCAACCGCAGCTTCCCGATGGCCGTGCTCAACCGCTTCATCGAAGTGGACGTGCTGAGCCAGGCCGCTGCCGTGTCCTTCTACGCCCTGCTGTCGATGGCACCGCTGCTGGTCCTGCTGTTGTGGCTGACCGCATCGCTGTACCCGCCGGCGCAGCAGGCGCTGGTCGAGCAGATCGGCACGGCCGCCGGCAACAGCGTGGCGGTGGTGGCCGAAACCGTGTTGAAGAACGCCGATCAGCAACCCAGCATCGGCTCGCTTGCCGGTATCTGGAGCACGCTGCTGCTGTTCATCGGTGCCACGGCGGTGTTCGCCCAGTTGCAGGGCGCGCTCAACCTGATCTTCCGCACCAGCGGCGAGCGCCTGGAAGGGCTGGCCGCCTGGCTGCGCAAGCGCGTGTTTTCCTTCGGCGTGGTACTGGCGCTGGGCCTGCTGCTGGTGGTGTCGATGACCGCCACCACCATGCTGCAGGTCGCGTTCGCGCAGCTGCCTTCGTTGCTGCCGGCGCTGGGTTACCTCAGCACGCTGCTGCTGTACACGGTGGCCTTCGCCTTCATGTACCACTACCTGCCGGACCGGCGCGTGGCGTGGCGCCAGGCCTTCATCGGCGGCGCCATCACCTCGGCGCTGTTCGCCCTTGGCCGCTATGGGATCGGCGTGTACATCGCACAGGTCGCACCGGGCAGCGCGTACGGTTCGATGGGCGCACTGGTGATCTCGCTGGTCTGGATCTACTACGCCATGGTGGTGTTCTTCGTCGGCGCGCTGATGACCTCGGTGATCGACGAACGCCTGCGCGCGCAGAACCACCTGGCTGCAGCCGGCATCGTGCCGCCCAAGCCGGGCGCGGCCGCCGGCAACGGGTAAACTAGGCGGACTTCCCGTTCGCCCGCACTGCCTTCCGGCGGTGCCCTGCCGGTTGCCATGGCCCGCATTCCAGACGCTTTCATCGACGACCTGCTGGCCCGCTCCGACATCGTCGAGGTGGTGGGCAGCCGCGTGCCGCTGAAGCGACAGGGCAAGGAATACGCGGCGCGTTGCCCGTTCCATGACGAACGCTCGGCCTCGTTCACCGTATCGCCCACCAAGCAGTTCTATCACTGCTTCGGCTGCGGCGCGCACGGCACCGCGATCAGCTTCCTGATGAACTACGACCGCCTCGAATTCCTCGATGCGGTGGACGAACTGGCCAAGCGGGTCGGCATGGAAGTGCCGCGCAGCGAGAACCCGCGCAGTGCGCAGCAGCAGGACGAAGGCCGCGAACTGTATTCGGCGCTGGATGCGGCCGCGCGCTTCTTCCAGAAGAACCTGGAAGACAGCGAGAAGGCCCGCACCTACCTGGACGGCCGCGGCGTGGACGAAGCCAACCGTACGCGTTTCCAGATCGGCTATGCGCCGGATGGGTACAGCGGGCTGCGCGACGCGCTGGGCAAGGACGAGCGTCGGATGAAGCTGCTCGACCGTGCCGGCCTGTTCTCCAAGAACGACCGCGGCCATGTCTACGACAAGTTCCGCGACCGGGTGATGTTCCCGATCTTCGACCGCCGCGGCCGGGTGATCGCCTTCGGCGGCCGCGTGTTCGAGAAGGACGACGGCCCGAAGTACCTCAACTCACCGGAAACCGCGCTGTTCCACAAGGGACGCGAACTGTATGGCCTGTGGCAGGTGCGCCAGGCCAACCAGAAGATCGAGCGGTTGATCGTGGTCGAAGGCTACATGGACGTGGTGTCGCTGTTCCAGTTCGGGGTCACCCAGGCGGTGGCCACGCTGGGCACGGCGACCACGCCGGACCATGCCGAGCTGCTGTTCCGCAACGCCCCGGATGTGTTCTTCTGCTTCGATGGCGATGCGGCCGGCCGGCGTGCCGGCTGGAAGGCGCTGGAATCGGTGCTGCCGCGCATGAAGGATGGCCGCCAGGCCTTCTTCCTGTTCCTGCCCGATGGCGAAGATCCGGACACCATCGTGCGCAAGGAAGGCGCCGAAGCCTTCGACGAGCGCCTGAAGCAGGCCACGCCGCTGTCGCAGTTCTTCTTCGACGAGCTGACCCGCGAGATCAACCTCGGCACCCTGGATGGCAAGGCCCGGCTGGCCGAGCGTGCCAAGCCGATGCTGGCGCAGATTCCCGACGGGGCCTTCGGTGACCTGATGAAGCAGCAGCTGGGCGTGTTGACCGGGCTGGGCGGCCAACCCGCGCAGCGTCCGCAGCAGGGCCCGCGCGCGACGTCGGGCCGCCCGGTCACGCCGGTGGCGAAACGCAGCCTGGTCCGCGCGGCGATCGCGATCCTGCTGCAGCAGCCTTCGCTGGCGATGTCGCTGGGTGGACAGCACCATTTCCACGGCCTGCGCCTGCCCGGCGTCGAGCTGCTGCTGGAGCTGCTGGCGCTGGTCGAACAACGCCCGGACATCAGCACAGGCGCGCTGCTGGAACACTTCGATGGCCGCGAAGAGCAGGCGTCGCTGCATACATTGGCGGCGCAGACGCTGGCCGGCGACGAAGCAAAATGGACCGAAGAGCTGCACGATGCAGTGGGCCAACTGGAAAAGCAGCTGCTGTTCCAGCGCATCGAAGACCTTAACGCCAAGCAGCGACAACACGGCTTGGACGATACTGACAAATTCGAAATGCGCGAGCTGCTGAAGGCCCGCGCCAGCCTGCGCATCTGATCGCGTGGGCGCCTGCCAAGGAGCCTGCCTGACATGACACGCTGGTGGTCGCGACTGCGACCGGACAACTTCACCCTGGCCCTGCTGGGCACCGTGCTGCTGGCCTCGTTGCTGCCGATGACCGGCCCCGCCGCGCTGGTACTGGACGATGTCACCAACGTGGCGATCGGATTGCTGTTCTTCCTGCACGGCGCGCGCCTGCCGCGTGAGGCCGTGATCGGCGGCCTGCTGCACTGGCGCCTGCACCTGCTGATCCTGGCCTGCACCTTCGTGCTGTTCCCGCTGCTGGGCCTGCTGTTCCATCCGCTGTCCGGCTGGCTGCTCACGCCGGAGCTGTACCTGGGCGTGCTGTTCCTGTGCACCCTGCCCTCCACGGTCCAGTCGTCCATCGCGTTCACTTCGATGGCGCGCGGCAATGTGCCCGCAGCGGTGTGCAGCGCGTCGCTGTCGTCCATCCTGGGGGTGTTCCTGACGCCGCTGCTGCTGACCGCGCTGGCCGGCACCCAGGGTGGCATCCACAATCCGCTGCAGGCCATCGGCGGCATCATGCTGCAGCTGCTGGTGCCGTTCGTGGCCGGCCACCTGCTGCGGCCGTGGATCGCCGGCTGGGTGGAACGCCAGCGCGCGCTGCTGCGCTACACCGACCAGGCCACCATCCTGCTGGTGGTGTATTCGGCCTTCGGCGCGGCGGTGACCGAAGGGCTGTGGTCGAAGACCCCGCTGATCTCACTGGCCGCGGTGGCGGTGGTGGCGGCGGTACTGCTGGGCATCGCGATGCCGCTGATCACGCTGGCCGCACGCAAGCTGCATTTCAGCCGCGAAGACGAGATCGCGATCGTGTTCTGCGGCTCCAAGAAGAGCCTCGCCACCGGCATCCCGATCGCCAAGGTGTTGTTCGCCGGCGGCAGCCTCGGCGCGATCGTGCTGCCGGTGATGATCTACCACCAGATCCAGCTGATCGTCTGCGGGGTCATCGCCCAGCGCTACGCGAAGGAAACGCGGTAGCCCGGTAACCCGGTAGCGCCGAGCCATGCTCGGCGGCTTTCTGCAGCGGCGCCTGAACCACCCCGCCGAGCATGGCTCGGCGCTACCAAGGCGGCTGGCTCCACGCGCGGGTAGTGACGGCCGCTGGCCGTCAATCCCAACCAGGCGTTACAGCCAGGGCAGGATCCAGTGGTCCACCAGCAGGAAGGCGAACAGCGCCATCAGGTATACCACCGACCAGTTGAACATCTTCATCGAGAACAGTTCATCCGGCGGGTCCTGCATGCGCCAGGCGTACCAGAGGAACACGGCGTTCAATATGATCGCCCCGCCCAGGTAGAACGGTCCGCTCATGCCGACCACGTACGGCAGCACGCAGATGATCGCCAGCACGATCGAGTAGGCCAGGATCTGCTTGCGGGTGTGCACCACGCCGTGGGTGACCGGCAGCATCGGAATCTTCGCCTTGGCGTAGTCTTCGCGGCGGAAGATCGCCAGCGCCCAGAAATGCGGCGGCGTCCAGATGAAGATGATCAGCACCAACAGTGCCGAATACCACCAGTCGGCCGAGGTCTGCATGCCGGTGACCGCGGCCCAGCCGAGCATCGGCGGCATCGCGCCGGCCAGTCCGCCGATGACGATGTTCTGCGAGGTGGCACGCTTGAGGTACACGGTGTAGATCACCGCATAGCCGATCAGCGAGGCGAAGGTGAGGATGGCGGTGATGACGTTGACCCACACCACCAGGATCGTCATCGACAACACGATCAGCACGCCGGCGAAGGCCAGCACCTGCCACGGCTTGACCTTGCCGACCACCAGCGGGCGCCACGAGGTGCGCGCCATCTGCGCATCGATCTTCGCATCCAGCAGCTGGTTGATCGCCGCCGCGGCAGAGGCCGACAGCCAGATGCCGAGGAAGCCGAGCGCGCCCAGGCGCACCTGCTCCCAGCTGGGTACGCCGGGAATGGCGAGGACCATGCCGACCAGCGCGGTGAATATGATGAGAGCGACGACCTTGGGCTTGGTCAGGTCCCAGTACTGACGATAGGTGGCCATGGCGTCAGTCCGGTGCCCGCAGGCGGGCCAGCAGGCTGACCATCACGAACAGCAGCAGCACCGCCCCGCCGTTGTGCAGCACCGCCACCGGCAGCGGCAGTGCCATCTTGACGTTGGCGATGCCCAGGCTGATCTGTGCGATGAGGCCGACGATCAACGCCACGGCCCAGCCGCGCATGCTCGGGGTCCGGAACAGACGCACGCCCAGCCACAGCAGGTACGCCGCCACCACGATGGCGAACATGCGGTGGCCCATCTGGATGGCGATGCGCGAAGCGCCATCGAGGATGCCGCCTTCGTAATCCACGCCGATGCCGCGCCACAGGGTGAAGCCCTCGGCGAAGTTCTGCTGCGGCCACCACTGGTTGGCACAGCGCGGGAAGTTGTCCAGCGACAGGCTGCCGCCACCACAGGCCAGCGCGGCGTAGTTGGCGCTGACCCAGCCGCCGAGTGCGATCTGCACGGTCAGCACGGCGACGCCGATGCGCAGCAGCCACTTCAGCTTCGGTGCTTCGGCCAGGGTGATCGGCAGGTGGGTCGCGCGCCAGGCCATCCAGGCCAGCATCGCGAACATCAGCATGCCGCCCAGCAGGTGGCCCATCACCACGATTGGCTTGAGCAGCCAGGTGACGGTCCACATGCCCAGCAGCGCCTGGAAGATCACCACGGCCAAGGTCAGCACGGCGGCGCGTGCGAGGTCGCTGTTGCTCCAGCGGAACGCGGCTACCAGCAGGATCACCTCGCCGAGCAGTGCCAGCACGCTGGCGGTGGCATGCCAGCCCAGCATGTACAGCGGGATGCCTGCGGCCACCAGCACGCAGGCGGTGACCACCGCGGTGCTGCCGAAACGACGTCGACGCGTGGCCAGCAGGGCTAGGGTGAGGATCTCGATGCCCAGCGCGCCGGCCAGGAAGCGGTGCACCTGCTCGCGCCACGCCTTGTGCGTTTCCAGCGGGCGGATGTCCGCGGCCGGATGGCCGATGGTTTCCTCCACATGCTGCGGCCAGGTGGCCTGGCCATAGCAGGTCGGCCAGTCCGGGCAGCTCAGGCCGGCATCGGACAGGCGCACGAAGGCACCGAACAGGATGGTGCTCGCGGTCATGATCATCGCGAACCACGCCAGGCGGTGGAAATTACGCTGCAGCGCCGGACGCGCGGAAAGGCTCATCAAACAAGGCTCACTTCAGTTTCAGCAACGTGGACAGGTCCTTGCGCAGGCCACCGAGGTCGGTGCCGGGCGCATGGCGCATGATCACGAAGCCGTTCGGATCGACGATGTAGACCGGCACGCCGGCCGGGTCGTCGACACCGGGCAATGCAGCGCGCAGTGCCGGCGAAGGGGCCAGCGCGCGCAGTGCAGGGGTTCCAGCCAGGGGCGCCGGCGGCGTTCCCAGCCAAAGTATCTCCACATTATCGGCGTTATGGCCGAACAGCTGCCACACCTTGGCCAGTCCCTGCGACAAAGTGACGCATGGTTCGGCGCACGCGACGGGCGGCGCGACCAGGATGCGCCAGATCTTTTCTTCGCCTTTCCAGGCATAGGGCACGCCGCTGGCCAACAGGGGCGGCTGCAGGCGCAGGTCCACCGGCGGCTGCAGCAGCTGGCCGACGTTCTTGTGCGCCGCCGGCTGCCAGCCGGAGAAGCGCAGCACCCCGGCCAGTGCCATCGCGCCGAAGAACAGGACGAACAGCAGCACCAGAGTCCGGCGACCCTTGCCGCGCCCGGTGTCCTGCGGTGACGTAGCAGCATTCATGGGCAGCATTTTCTCATGTTGGGAAGGGGTGTGCCGGTGGATTGGGTGCGGGTCCGGTGGGTGACGAGCGTTGGTCGTCGCGCTTCTGCTCCGGGCAAGAGCGTGACGACCAACGGTCGTCACCTACCAGGGAACCGCCGACGGCGGCGCCATTCCAGCACCAGCGCCACCACCAGCACGGTCAGGGCCAGGCCGAACCATTGCACGGCGTAACCCAGGTGACGCTGCGGCGGCAGCGTGTTGGGCAGCAGGTCGAGGTCGCGCTCGTCGCCGAACGGCAGCGCCGGATCCAGCCGCAGCACGCGCGCAGGCAGGCCAGGCAGGCCCAACAGCGGGGCCAGCGCGTCGGCCTGCAAGCGGCTGGCCAGCCAGCGCTGCGGGCCCGCCGGGGTCGTCACCGGCCCCATTGCCAGCCCCGGTGCCGGCGCGGGCGCCAGCAGCCCGCGTACGGCCACCGGCGAGGGCGGTGGCGCCACGTCGGGCAGCGCGCGATCGGCAGGCAGCGGACGCCAGCCCAGGTCCACCAGCAGCACCGCGCCATCATCGCTGCGGAACGGTCGATAGAGCTTCACTCCGGCACGGCCGTGGCGCATCTGGTTATCCAGCAGCACCAGCCCCGACAGGAAGCGGCCGTGGTCGAGGATGCCGTGCACCGGGCCGGCAGCGGCCAGCGCGCGCGACAGGGTAGTGGGCGGTTGCGCGGCCGCCACGGCCTGCGCCTGCAACAGCGCCTGCTTGTGCTGCATGCGCTGCAGCTGCCAGCAGCCGAGCAGGCAGAACACCGTCATCGCCACCAGGGCCAACAGCCAGCCCAGCGTCCGCGTGTGCCGTCGCATCATGACAAACGGCTGCAAACGCGGTCAGATAGGAGCATCCGCCCCGCCATCGAGCCGCGCATGAACGATTCGCTGAAGACCCTGCTGGTGATCGCGTTCCTCATCGTCATCGTCTGGAACCTGGGCGCCGGCCTGTACTACCTGCTGGTGGATCGGGGACAGACCAAGCGCACCGTCAATGCGCTGACCCGGCGCATCGCGGTGTCGGTGGCGCTCATCCTGCTGGTGGTCATCGGCATCTGGGGCGGCTGGATCCAGCCGCACGGCATCGCCCGCTGAAGCAATCGTTACGTAGATCAAAGCACGTAGACGAACAGGAACAGCATCAGCCACACCACGTCGACGAAATGCCAGTACCACGCCGCCGCTTCGAAGCCGAAATGGTTGTCGCGGGTGAAGTGGCCTTTGGCCGCGCGCAGCCACATCACGGCCAGCATGATCGTGCCCAGCAGCACGTGCGCGCCGTGGAAGCCGGTCAGCATGAAGAACGTGGAGCCGTAGATGCCCGAGCCGAGAGTGAGGTTGAGCTCGGTGTAGGCGTGGATGTACTCCTCCGCCTGCAGGGTCAGGAACACCAGTCCCAGCACCACGGTGATGCCCAGCCAGGTCAGCAGCTGGCGGCGATGGCCGGCCTTCAGTGCGTGGTGGGCGATGGTCAGGGTGACGCCGGAGGTCAGCAGGATCAGCGTATTGATCAGCGGCAGGCCCCACGCCGGGATGGTCTGGAACTGGCCACCGATGGCCGCCGGGCCGTTGGTCGGCCAGCCGGACGAATAGCCTTGCCACAGCAGTTCGTTGGTCATCACCCCGTCGCCCTCGCCGCCCAGCCACGGCAGCCCCAGCGCACGGGTGTAGAACAGCGCACCGAAGAAGGCGCCGAAGAACATCACTTCGGAGAAAATGAACCACACCATCCCCATCCGGAACGAACCATCCACCTGCCGGTTGTAGTGGCCGGCCTGCGATTCACGCACCACGTCGCTGAACCACCAGAACAGGGTCAGCACCAGCATCGCCAACCCGGTGAAGAAGCTCCACTTGCCCCACGTCGCGTCGTTGAGCCAACTGGCCACGCCGACCATGGTCACCATCATCGCGATGGAGCCGATGAACGGCCATCGGCTGTGGGTCGGCACGTAGTACGCGTTGGCATCGGAAGGAAGCTGGGCCATGGTCGTTGTCCGGTTCGGTGGCGCGCTCAGGGCGCGGCGTGCGCATCGGCCGGCACGCTGGCCGGTGCAAGGCGCGCGGAGAGCGCGTCGTTCTTGTAGAAGGTGTAGGACAGGGTGATGGTGCGGATCTCCGGCGGCAGCGAGGGATCCACGATGAAGCGCACCGGCATGTCGCGCTTCTCTCCGGCCTGCAGGGTCTGTGCGGTGAAGCAGAAGCATTCGGTCTTGCTGAAATAGCCCGAGGCACGCGCCGGCGCCACCGACGGTACGGCGCTGCCGACGATGGCGACCTTGCCATCGTTGCGCGCGAAATACAGCGCTTCGTTGAGCTCGCCGGGCACCACGTCCATGGTCAGCTGTTCGGGATGGAAGGCCCACGGCAACTGCGAGTTCACCCCGCCATCGAACTCCACCCGCACGGTGCGCTTGCCGGCTGCGGCGCCGACGCTGGCCTGTGCCCCGGGCCCGCGTTCCAGGCGCACGCCGAACACTTTTTCACAGGCGATGCGGTACAGCGGCACCAGCGAGAACGTCAGCAGGAACACCGCCACCGCCACGCCGATCAGGCGCGGCAGGCCGGCATGCCGGGACGGGGCGGCGGCCTGCGGTGCGCTCATCGGCCGATCACCCCGCTGAGGATGAAGCCGACATACACCGCCACCGCCACCGCGCCCACCCACAGGGCGGTGCGGCGTGCACGCTGGCGGCGCAGGGCGGTGTCATCGGATGATGGGTTCGCATCATGCATGTCGCACCTCAGTGACTGATGTCATCGTGGGCCAGGTCGCCCGGGCGGATCACCGGCGGGGTGGTGAAGGTATGCGCCGGCGCCGGTGACGGCACCGTCCATTCCAGCCCGCGCGCGCCTTCCCAGCTTCGCGCTTCGGCCTTTTCCCCGTTGCGCAGCGAGGCCAGCAGGATCGCGGCCATCATGAAGGGCGTGGCGAACATGCCGAACGCACCGATCGAGCTGATCAGGTTCCAGTCGGCGAAGGCCACGCTGTAATCCGGGATGCGCCGTGGCATGCCGGCCAGGCCGAGGAAATGCTGCGGGAAGAACAGCAGGTTGACGAACACGATCGACCACCAGAAGTGGAACTTGGCCCACTTCTCGCTGTACATGCGGCCGGTCCACTTCGGCCACCAGTAGTACACCGCCGCGATCAGCGCGAACACCGCACCGGTGACCAGCACGTAGTGGAAATGCGCGACCACGAAGTAAGTGTCGTGGTACTGGAAATCAGCCGCGACGATGGCCAGCATCAGGCCGGAAAAACCGCCGATGGTGAACAGGATGACGAAGGCGACCGACCACAGCATCGGCGCTTCGAAGGTGAGCGAACCGCGCCACATGGTGCTGACCCAGTTGAACACCTTCACCCCGGTCGGGATGGAGATCAGCATGGTGGCGAACATGAAGTAGATCTCGCCACCCAGCGGCATGCCCACGGTGAACATGTGGTGGGCCCACACGATGAAGGACAGGAAGGCGATCGCCGCGGTGGCGTAGACCATCGCCTGGTAGCCGAACAGCGGCTTGCGGCTGAAGGTGGGGATGATTTCACTGACCACGCCGAACGCCGGCAGGATCATGATGTAGACCTCCGGGTGCCCGAAGAACCAGAAGATGTGCTGGAACATCACCGGGTCACCGCCACCGGCGGCGTTGAAGAAACTGGTGCCGAAGAACTTGTCGGTCAGCAGCATGGTGACCGCGCCGGCCAGCACCGGCATCACCGCGATCAGCAGGAAGGCGGTGATCAGCCAGGCCCAGCAGAAGATCGGCATCTTCAGCAGGTCGATGCCCGGTGCGCGCATGTTGAGCACGGTGGCGATGATGTTGATCGCGCCCATGATGGAACTGATGCCGGCCACGTGGATGGCGAACACGGTGAAGGCCACGTTGTAGCCGCCCTGCAGCGACAGCGGCGGGTACAGGGTCCAGCCCCCGGCCGGTGCGCCGCCGGGCAGGAACAGGGTCAGCAGCAGCATGCCGAAGGCCACCGGCAGCAGCCAGAACGACCAGTTGTTCATGCGCGGCAGCGCCATGTCCGGCGCGCCGATCTGCAGCGGGATCATCCAGTTGGCCAGGCCGACGAAAGCCGGCATCACCCCGCCGAAGATCATCACCAGCGCATGCATGGTGGTCATCTGGTTGAAGAATTCCGGCTTGACGAACTGCAGGCCGGGCTGTGCCAGTTCGGTGCGGATCACCACGCTCATCGCCGCGCCGATGATGAACATGACGAAGCTGAAAAGCAGGTACAGCGTGCCGATGTCCTTGTGGTTGGTGCTGAACAGCCAGCGCTGGAAAAAGCCCTGCGCATGACCGTGGTGTTCGTCGTGCCCAACTGCCGAGTGCGCCATTGCAAAACACCTCTCAGATCGATTTGTCACAGTGGCCGCGATGCAGCCACGGGCGGTTGGGTCAGGCGTCGGTGGTGGGCGCCGGTGCAGCAGGCTCGGCCGGGGTTACCGGTTGCCGTGGCGCGGTGCCGTCGCCGGGCGGCGTGGTGGTCTCCGGCGCGTTCGGGGTGGCAGGCGCGGCAGGTGCAGCAGGCGCGGCGGCGGGCGCCGGCTTCTTCTGCGCCAGCCACTGCTTGAAGTCTTCCTTGGACACCGCTTCGACCACGATCGGCATGAAGCCGTGGTCCTTGCCGCACAGTTCGGCGCACTGCCCGCGGTAGACGCCGGGGGTGTCGATGCTGGTCCAGGCCTCGTTGATGAAGCCCGGGATGGCATCCTGCTTCCAGCCCAGCGCCGGTACCCACCAGGCGTGGATCACGTCGTCGGAGGTGATGACGAAGCGCACCTTGGTATCCACCGGCAGCACCAGCCGGTTGTCGACGTCGAGCAGGTAATGCGGATTGCTTTGGCGGGTGGGCACCTTGCCGCTCTGGCGCACGCGGTCGGACTCGCGGTCCAGCCGGCTGGTGAAGTCCACGCCCTCGCCCAGGTACTCATAGCGCCACATCCACTGGTAGCCGGTGACCTTGACGGTCATCTCGGCATCGCGGGTGTCGTACATCTTGATCAGGTTGGCGGTGGCCGGCCAAGCCATCACCACCAGGATCACCACCGGGATCACCGTCCAGATGATTTCGGCCTTGGTGTTGTGGCTGAAGGTGGCGGCGACCGCGCCCTTGGATTTGCGGAACTTGAAGATGGCGTAGGCCATCGCACCGAACACGATCACGCCGATGACCGTGACCACGATCAGCGAGAGCATGTTCGATTCCCAGGCCAATCGCGAGGTCTGGGTAACCCCCCGGCCCATGTTCAACTGCCATGGCTTGGGATCGGCGGACTGCGCCCATCCCAGTGCCGGAAACGCCATTCCGGCCGCCACCGTGGCGATCCCGGACACGCACCTGCCGCCCCACGCGCTGCTTTGCTTCATTGCCTAGACCCTTGACGTCATCGGTGACCGCCATCGCTGGCGGCGAGCAAGCTTTCAAGCTGGTTTCCGGGCATCAAGCGTCCGTGGGGGGGACGCCCTCGCCGTTGCGTATTCAGATCCCCTGCGGCGCATCCGCCGCCCTGATCCTGTCGCAACCGCGTTCCTGCCGCGGGTTACGTCTCGATGGTAGCCCTGCCCTCTCGACACTTACAAGGTCCATTCACGGTAAATACGATGCTGCAGCACAGCAATTGGTCGTCGGCCGATTTGCCGATTTCGGCACAAAAACGACCGCGCGACCAGATTCAGCTGAATCCTTTACGGGGCGGAGCTATGAGGATTACTGAAAGGCGCCATGCAAGGGCTTTCCGCGGGCCAAAATATGATTAAAATCGCCAAGTTTTCCACTGGCCGGACCGGCATGAACGCACCTACTCTTTCGCCCGCTGCCCCCGGCTCCGCGCCGCCGGCCGACGTGCTGCTGTCGCCGGAACTGCCGGCATCTCCCTCCGCTTTCCGCCAGGCCATCACCGACGCCTGGTTGAAGGACGAGGCGGCCCACGTGACCGAACTGCTGGCACAGGCGCGCCTGCCGGCCGACGAACAGGCGCAGGTGCAGGCGCTGGCCGCCGACCTGGTCGCCCGCGTGCGCGTGCGCGCCAAGGACCAGGGGGCGATCGAAGCCTTCATGCGCCAGTACGACCTGGGCAGCGAGGAAGGCGTGCTGCTGATGTGCGTGGCCGAAGCGCTGCTGCGCATCCCGGACCAGGACACCGCCGACAAGCTGATCCGCGACAAGCTGGCCGATGCGGACTGGAAGAAGCACATGGGCGGCAGCGACTCGGTGCTGGTCAATGCCTCCACCTGGGGCCTGATGCTGACCGGCAAGCTGGTACAGATCAACGACCTCACCCGTGCCGACGTGCCGGGCGCGTTCAAGCGCCTGATGGGCCGCGTGGGCGAGCCGGTGATCCGCCTGGCCGTGCGCCAGGCGATGAAGATCATGGGCCATCAGTTCGTCATGGGCCGCACCATCGGCGAGGCGCTGGAGCGTTCGCACAAGGGTGACAACGCCAGCTACCGCTATTCGTTCGACATGCTCGGCGAAGGCGCGCTGACCATGAAGGATGCCCTGCGTTACCTGGAGGACTACCGCCGCGCGATCCATGCCATCGGCGGTGACCACAAGGCACGCGGCGGCCGCCCGGATGGCGACGTCAACAATGCCCCGGGCATCTCGATCAAGCTGTCCGCGCTGTACCCGCGCTACGAGCACGCCAAGCGTGCCCGCGTGCTGCACGACCTGGTGCCCGGCGTGCTGGAGCTGGCACAGCTGGCGAAAAGCTACGGCATCGGCTGCACGGTGGACGCCGAAGAAGCCGACCGCCTGGAGCTGTCGCTGGACATCATCGATGCGGTGTTCTCAGATGCCTCGCTGAGCGGCTGGGATGGCTTCGGCGTGGTGGTGCAGGCGTACCAGAAGCGCACTCCGTACACGATCGATTTCCTCGCCGACATGGCCCGCCGCAACGGCCGTCGCCTGCAGGTGCGGCTGGTCAAGGGCGCGTACTGGGACGCGGAGATCAAGCGCGCGCAGATCGAAGGCTATCCGGGCTACCCGGTGTTCACCCGCAAGCAGAACACCGACGTGTCCTACCTTGCCTGCGCCAAGCGCCTGTTCGGTCATGGCGACGCGATCTATCCGATGTTCGCCACCCACAACGCGCACACCATCGCCGCGATCCGCAGCATCGCCAAGGGCGGTGTGTACGAGCACCAGAAGCTGCACGGCATGGGCGATGACCTGTACGCCGAAGTGGTGCCGGCCGATCGCCTTGGCCTGCCGTGCCGCGTCTACGCGCCGGTCGGTTCGCACGAGGACCTGCTGCCTTACCTGGTGCGTCGCCTGCTGGAAAACGGCGCCAACTCCAGCTTCGTCAACCGCATCACCGACGACCGCGTGGCGATTGCCGAGCTGGTCCGTGATCCGGTGGAAATGGTGGGTTCCTTCGCCTCCATCCCGCACCCCAAGATCCCGCTGCCGGTCGACCTGCTGCGCAGCCAGAACCACCACAGGACCAATTCCATGGGCATCAACCTCGCCAACGACAACGCACTGCGCGACCTTGCCGGGCAGCTCAACAGTGCCGTGAAAGCATGGCATGCCACCCCGCTGGTGCCCGGTGCCAACCTGACCGGACCGACGCTGCCGGTGACCAATCCGGCCGACAACCGCCAGGTGGTGGGCCAGTGGCAGGCGGCCGACGATGTGACCGTGCAGAAGGCCCTGACCAACGCGGTTGCAGCGCAGCCAGCCTGGAACCGCACCCCCGCTGCCAGCCGCGCGGCGATCCTGGAACACGCCGCCGACCAGCTGGAAGCACGCATCGCCGAGTTCATGGCGCTGTGCGTGAAGGAAGCCGGCAAGAGCCTGCCCGACGGCGTGGCCGAGGTGCGCGAGGCGGTCGACTTCCTGCGCTACTACGCCAAGCAGGCACGCGAGCAGTTCGCGCATGCTGAAAAGCTGCCCAGCCCGACCGGTGAATCCAACGAACTGCAGCTGCATGGCCGCGGCGTGTTCGTGTGCATCAGCCCGTGGAACTTCCCGCTGGCGATCTTCCTGGGCCAGGTCGCGGCGGCGCTGGCGGCGGGCAACAGCGTGATCGCCAAGCCGGCCGAACAGACCAACCTGATCGGCTACTACGCGGTGAAACTGCTGCTGGATGCCGGCGTGCCGGAAGGCGTGCTGCAGTTCCTGCCGGGCGACGGCGCCACTGTCGGTGCGGCGTTGACCGCCGACCCGCGCGTGGCCGGCGTGGCCTTCACCGGGTCCACTGATACCGCCCGTGCGATCAACCGCGCGATGGCCGCACGTGATGCCGCGATCGGTGTGCTGATCGCCGAGACCGGCGGCCAGAACGCCTTCATCGCCGATTCGTCGGCGCTGCCGGAACAGCTGGTCAAGGATGCGATCGGTTCGGCGTTCACCTCGGCCGGCCAGCGCTGTTCGGCCGCACGCGTGCTGTTCGTGCAGGACGACATCGCCGACAAGGTGATGACCATGCTGGCCGGCGCGATGAAGGAACTGAAGGTCGGCGACCCGGGCGAACTGTCCACCGACGTGGGTCCGGTGATCGACGCGGACGCGCTGCGGATCCTGCAGGACCATGCCGTGCGCATGGACGCCGAAGCCCGCCTGATCGCCGCTGCCACGCTCGGCGATGGCACGGCGCACGGCACCTTCTTCGCGCCGCGTGCGTACGAACTGAAGGACCTGGGCCAGCTGCACAGGGAGATCTTCGGACCGGTGCTGCACGTGATCCGCTGGAAGGGCGACCAGCTGCAGGCGGTGATCGACCAGATCAACGCGACCGGTTACGGCCTGACCCTGGGCGTACATTCGCGCATCGACGAGACCGTGGACCGCATCACCCACGGCATCCAGGTGGGCAACGTGTACGTCAACCGCAACCAGATCGGTGCGGTGGTGGGCGTGCAGCCGTTCGGCGGCCAGGGCCTGTCCGGCACCGGCCCGAAGGCGGGCGGCCCGCACTACCTGCTGCGGTTCGCCACGGAGAAAACCGTCACGGTGAACACCACCGCGGCCGGCGGCAACGCCTCGCTGCTGACATTGGGCGATTGATTTTTTCCGCTGTGCCGCGGGTGGATTCGTTGCCTGGGTGGGACCGGGTGGGTTGGCGGGAAACGCCGTGAATCCATCCCTGGAGGCTCGCCATCCGCATCCATGCGGATGAGCGTTCCCGCCAACGCACCCCGCCCCACCGCTGACGGTTTCCCGCGGCCGCCAGCGGGTGGGGAAGAGAAGAGCAGGGTCAGGGTCCTTTCACCATCGGTAGCGCCGAGCCATGCTCGGCGGAAACCATCAGGTCCCCTTTCTGCCGATATCCGCCGACCATGGGTCGGCGCTACCAAGGCCCCAAGGACCATGTTTGTCGATAGCCCTCATGGACCTGTCGAAGGTGGGGCGGGGTGGCTGTGCCGGACCGTCTTTTCGCATGGATGCGAAAAGCGAGCCTCCATGGACGGATTCACGGCGTGTCCTGCACAGCCACCCCGCCCCGCCAACAAACAGCCCTGCAGCTGTTGACGTTGACGTTGCCTGCGCTTCTGACCGTGCGCGCGTCAGCGCGCAGCCAGCATCAACCGCCGCCAGTGCAGCAGCGCGACGATTGCGTTGATCCAGTAGCCGACGTACAGCAGCGCCGTCAACTGCAGGCCCCCTGAGTAGTACAGCGGCACCGCCAGGGTGTTCACCAGCAACCACACCCACCAGCATTCCAGCTTGCGCCGCATCATCATCAACTGACCGACCATGCTCAGCAGCAGGATCCCCGCGTCCACGTAAGGCGCCTGTCCGTCCGTATGGCGGCTCAGCATCCAGCCATAGCCCCACGTGCCCGCGACTACCAGCACGACCAGCGCCGGCCACGCAGCGGCGCGCAGGCGGGTGATCGGCAGCGGCGCACCCTGGTTGCCGCGCAGCCACTGCCACCAGCCCAGTGCACCCACGACGATGAAGAACCCCTGCAGCGCCACCTGCCCGTACAACCGCGCCTGCAGGAACACCGCCGCGAACAGCAGCCCGGCAATGATGCTCATCCACCAGCCATGCACGCTGTTGCGCCCGGCCAGCAGTATCGAGACGGCCGCTGCGACATTGGCGGCGATTTCAAGCTGGAACGCGGGGTCTGAAAAATCCATGGGCCATTGTAGTGCGCAAAGAAAAAGCCCCGCTTGCGCGGGGCTTTCCGGTCCTGCTGTCACGCGTTGAAGCGTGGAATCAGAACTTGTACTGCATCGACGCAGCCAGCACGTCGCCGCGGACCTTGTACTTGCCGGTCAGCGAGTTGCCCTGGTTGTTGGTACCCGGCTGCACGAACAGGTTCGGGTCGCTGGTCAGCAGGTGGGTGTAGCCGAAGTTGTATTCGACGTTGTCCGACGGGGCCCAGCCCAGGCCAACCGACAGCCACTTGCGGCTGGTGTCCGGCACGCGCACGTCGCGGTGCGCGTCGGTGGTCGGGGTCTGGTCCAGTGCCACGCCGCCACGCAGGGTGACGGTGTCGCTCAGCTTGAAGTCGGTACCCAGCGACACGAAGGTGGTATCGCGGTAGCCGAATTCCAGCACCGAATCGGGCTGGGCCGAAGCGTAGTCGATGACCACCTGGTCGAACGCGGTCGACCATGCGGTACGGGTGACATCACCCATCACGGTCCAGCGGTCGTTGATGTTGTGGGTCACGCTCAGCGTGGCCGACGCCGGCAGGGTCACCGTGGCCTTGCCGCTGGTGGTCACGAAGCGGCCCGGCTGGGCAACGGCCAGCACGGCAGCGGCGTTGGACGGCACGTCGAAGGTGGCGTCGCCGCCGGTGATCTTGTGCTCGACCTTGGAACGGTAGCTGATGCCGATGTGGGTGTTCTCATCCGGGCTGAACAGGCCGCCGACGGTCCAGCCGACCGCGTTGTTGTCGCCTTCCACGGTCAGCTTGCCATCGGCGCTGCCCGGGGCGAAGCCCGGTACGCGGGACTGGGCCAGCGCGGTGCCGAAGTCGATGTTGTTGCTCAGTTCGATGGTCAGGTGTTCGACGAACACCGACGCGCCGAAGGACACGTGCGGGTTGACGTCATAAGACATCGCAAAGCCGAGGTCGATCGCCTTCAGGTCGGTCTTCAGGCCGCTGTAGCGACCCACCCAGCCGTCGTCGTAGTCGGTCTTGAAGCCGAACGGTGCGGTCAGCGACACGCCGAAGTGGGCCTTTTCGCCGATCGGCATGTGGAAGTAACCGGCCGGGACCGGCGCGATCATGCCGGCGTCGCCGCCGTCACCACCGGTCTGCGGGGCGCCGGTCGGCTTGCGGCCGGCACCTTCGAACTCGGCCTTGAAGCTGATCGCGCTCAGGTCACCCTGGATCACGCGGCCATCGAGCTGGCGCATGCCAGCCGGGTTGGCGGCGATGATCGAGGCATCACCCTCGGCGCTGCCCGAACCTGCGAAGGCGCGGCCGAGGCCCTTGGCACTCTTTTCCGCCAGCTGGAACGCGGCTGCGTTCGCATCGGTGGCGGCCAGTACGCCGGCAATGCCGACAGCCAGCATCGTAATGCGGGCAAAAGTAGAAGCGGTTTGCATCGTTTTATCTCTCCGGAAAGCGGTTGTTTGCTCTGCATGCGCCTGCGTCCCGCCGGGGCCAAGGCCCTGCAGGACGCGCCGGATTCCCCTCCCGACATACGACGCCGTATGCGAGTATTACCCAGACGTGTTAATGAAACAATAACAGATAGGGTGCATTTTCAGCTTGAAAACTGAATGCGCAGACCTCCGCCATCGGCTGTCGAGATACCCTAGCCCCCATGTTCCTGTCGCTGCCCTCCCGTCGCAAAGCCGCCTTCCGCTGGGCAACCCCGGTGCTGTTTGCGACAGTCTGGCTGGCGTTCCTGTGGTCGATCTCGCGTCCCCACGAAGCGCGCAACAGCCTGTGGATGGATTGGGGCGCCCTGTCGGCTGGCCTCATGCGGCCGCTGGACTGGTGGGCCACGCTGCAGGACGGCAGCGTGCTGCGGCTGTTCACCGCGCTGTTCCTGCATGCCGACTGGTCGCACCTGCTCGGCAACCTGGTGTTCCTGTTGATCTTCGGGCTACCGGCCGAGCGCGTGCTGGGGCCGTGGCGGCTGATCCTGCTGTTCCTGTTCGGCGGGGCCTTCTCCAACCTGGTGGCGATCTACACCATGGGCACGCCGGACCAGATCATCATCGGGGCGAGCGGCGCGGTATCGGCATTGATCGGGACCTACCTGGCGCTGTTCCCGGGCGCACGCCTGGGCGTGGTGATTCCGTTGGGCCTGTTCCTGGAATTCGTCCGCGCACCGGCCTACCTGCTGATCGGCTTCTGGGCGGTGCTGCAGGTGGTGTTCGCGCATATCGGCCCGAGCTTCGGCATGGTGGCCTGGTGGGCCCATATCGCCGGCTTCGGCTTCGGGGTGGTGTACGGCGTGTACGTGCGCGCCGCGATCGCCCGCCGGCTGCGCAAGCGCCAAGGTTTCTGACGCGCTTCCGGTAGTGACGGCCGCTGGCCGTCCTGCCTCTTCCGTCCGCTGCGCTCGCCGAGCATGGCTCGGCGCTACCAGGCCGCGGCCATCGGTAGTGACGGCTGCTGGCCGTCATGCGGTGGGTGACGGTGGGTGACGACCGTTGGTCGTCACGCCTTTGCCGCGGTCAGGGCTTGGCCGGCGCGTCCGCTGGCTTGGCTTCGGGCTTGGCTTCCGGCTTGGCTTCCGGCTTCGCTGCGGCCTTGTCCGCTGCCGCGTTGGCCGCTTCGGCCTTCACTCGTGTGGCGACCGAGCCCGGTGCCTTCAGCTCGGCCAGTGCGTCGTTGATCGGGCCGTCGCCCGGCAGTACGTCGCCGGCCTGGTAGCCTTCCTCGCCTTCGCCATCCCCATGCAGGTGGCCTGGCAGGGTCGCTTCGCTGAAGTCGGACAGGCTGGCCGGCAGGGCGTCTTCGCCTTCCACCGGTGCGGGCTTGAGCTCCACTTCCGGCACGATACCGGTCGCCTGGATCGACTTGCCGCTGGGGGTGAAGTAACGCGCGGTGGTCAGCTTGACCGAATCGCCGTTGTCCAGCGGCAGCACGGTCTGCACCGAGCCCTTGCCGAAGGTCCGGCTGCCGATCACCCGCGCACGCTGGTTGTCGCGCAGGGCGCCGGCCAGTACTTCCGATGCGCTGGCCGAACCGGCGTCCACCAGCACCACCACCGGAGCGCCCTTCAACAGGTCGCCGGGCGTGGCATCGAAGCGTGCATCGCTGATGCTGATGCGGCCGCGCGTGCTGACGATGTTGCCTTTCTCGATCAGGTCGTCGGCCACCTGCACCGCGGCGGTCAGCAGGCCACCGGGATTGCTGCGCAGGTCGAGCACCAGGCCCTTGAGCTGGCCACCGGCCTGCTTGGACAACTGCCGCGCATGCTTCTGGAAATCAGCTGCGGTATCGGCCTGGAAGGTGCTCAGGCGGATGTAGCCGTAGCCGGGTTCCAGCATGCGGCTGCGCACGCTGGTCACGCGGATGGTTTCGCGCGCCAGGCTGACATCGAAAGGCTTCGGCTTGCCGTCGCGCACGATGGTCAGCACCACCTTGCTGCCGGCCGGGCCACGCAGCGGTTCGCTGGCCTGGATGGCGCTGATCGGCTTGCCGTCGATGGCGATGATCAGGTCGCCGGCGAGGATGCCGGCGCGTGCGGCCGGGGTACCGTCGATCGGCGAGATGATCTTCAGGCTGGCATTGTCCGGCTGCTGCTGCAGCTCCACGCCGATGCCTTCGTAAGCGCCGTTGGCCTGCTCGTCGAAGGCTTCGGCATCTTCCTTGTCGAAGTAGGTGCTGTGCGGATCCAGGTCCAGCAGCAGGCCGCGCACCGCGTCCTGCATCAGCTTCTTGTCGTCCACCGGGTCCACGTAGGCCGCGCGCACTGCGTTGTACACCGCCACGAAGCGCCGGATTTCCTCCAGCGGCACTTTCGACGTCGCCGCCTCTTCGCTGCTCGCCGCGGTGGACGGCCTGGCATCGGCGGGGGCGTCGGCAGGGGCGGCCGCGGCAGGTTCGGCCTGCTGGGCCAGCGCCAGTGAAGGCATCATGGCCAGCAGCAGGGTGGCGGTTCGGGCTACACGCATGAAGCACTCCTGGGGTCGAATTCGAATGCTCCGGTGAAGTGCGCGCACGACCGATGCAGGTCCCGATTATGCGTCAGGTATCGGTAAATTCCCGTTGAATGTACGACGACCTCGCGCGCGACGGTTCAGCGACGCTGCAACCAGCTGTCCGGGTTCACCGGCTGGCCGCCACGACGTAGTTCGAAGTACAGCGCGGTGACGCCCTGCCCGCCGGAATTGCCGACCTTGGCCAGCGGATCACCCCGCTTCACCGCAGCGCCGGCATCCTTGAGCAGGGTGTCGTTGTGCGCGTACAGGCTCATGTAGCCGTTGCCGTGGTCCACGATCAGGATCATGCCGTAGCCGGTCATCCAGTCGGAGAACACCACGGTGCCATCGGCCACGGCGGTGACGGTGCTGCCGGCCGCCGCGCCGATCAGCACGCCGCTGCTGGTGCGCCCGTCAGGCAGCTTGCCGCCGTAGCGGGCCAGCAGGTTGCCGGTCAACGGCCAGCCCAGGCCCCCCACCCGCGGTGCCGGTGCGGCGGCGGCCACCGGCGGCACTTTGGTGGCGCGCGGCGGCGGCGGCGGACGGCCTTCGGCCACCGCGCGATCAGCGGCCTCTTTTTCTGCCGCCTTTTCCGCAGCACGTTCGGCGGCCGCGCGCCGGGCCGCTGCACGCCGCTCGGCTTCAGCACGTGCGGCGGCGGCACGCAGGTTGGCCAGCAGGGTTTCCAGCGCTTTCGCATCCTGGCCTAGGGCCTTTTCGCGTTCGCTGCGGTCCTTGAACTGTTCGTCCAGCGCGGCGACGGCCTGCTCGCGCTGGCGACGATCGCTGGCCAGTGCGGTGGCCTGCTGCTTCTGCTGCTGGCGGGTGGACTGCAGTTGTTGCTGGCGTTGCCCGATCTGCGCCTGCAGCGTGTCCAGTTCCTTCAGGTCAGCGGTGATGTCATGGATGCGTTGGCTGCGCTCGCGCTGCAGGTAACGGTGGTAGGCCAGCGAGCGGTTGCCATCGGCGACGGTGTCCTGGGACAGCAGCAGCTTCAACGGCGCATGGTTGCCCAGCCGGTAGGCTCCATTGAGCAGCCCGGCCAGTTCCGTGCGTTGCTTCTGCAGCCCGCCCTGCAGCGCAACGCGGCGTTTTTCCAGATCGGCCAGCGCGCTGTTCTGCGCCTGCAGCGCCGCTTCGGTTTCGGCCAGGGTGCGGCCGGTACGCGCGACCTTTTCATCCATTTCGCGCAGCTGCCGGCTGGCCTGGCCGCGCTGGTTGTCCAGCTGCCTGCGCTCCTGTGCAACGCCCTTCAGTTCGGTACGCAGCTTCTGCAGCTTGCGCTCCGCTTCGCGGGTGGACTGGGCACCGGCGGGCAGCGCCGGCAGCAGGGCAGCGGCGATGGCCAGCAGCACGCCTCCAGCCAGCACGGGCCAGCGGGTGTTAGCGATGCGTGAGGGAAAAGCATTGTCGCGCAAGGGCGTTCCAGTGACTTCAGGCAGATGCGGTTTCCAGTGCAACATGGTGACATCTTTGCCGGGCGGCCGGCCAGCCGCATGTGACTGACAAGGAACCTCTCATGAAAGCCCCAACCCTGACCCTGGCGCTCGCGCTCAGCCTTGCCGCGGTCGCCAGCACGGCGGCGGCGCAGGAAGACATCAGCAAGGTCAACGGCAGCATCAGCGCCGAACCGGGCCAGCGCTACGGTGACCTGGATACGGTCAACGGCAGCATCCGGGTAGACGACGGCGTGGAAACCGGCGACATCGAAACCGTCAACGGCGGCATCAAGGTCGGCGATGGCGCGCGCACCGGCAGCATTTCCACGGTCAACGGCGGTGTGCGGCTGGCGGGCGGGGTGATCGCACGCGGCAACGTGGAGACGGTCAACGGCAGCATCTTCGCCGACCGCCGCAGCCAGATCGAGGGCAGCGTGGAGACGGTGAACGGAGGTATCGGCCTGGTCGAAACCCGCCTGGCCGGCGATATCGAGACCGTCAACGGCGACGTCACCGTCGGCGTCGGTTCGGTGGTCAACGGCGGTATCCACATCAAGAAGCCCAGCTTCAGCATTTCGTTGACGCCGAACCGCAAGCCGCGGGTGATCATCGGACCCAATGCGGTGGTCAACGGCGCGCTGCAGTTCGAACGCGAGGTGGTGCTGTACGTGCACCGCAGTGCCAAGACCGGCACGGTGACCGGCGCCACCCCGGTGGCGTTCGACACCGACACCGCCCCGGAAAACTGATTCCATGCCAGGCCTGCGCCTGCAGGCCGGCTCCCCTCCCTGCAGGACCTGATGATGCCCCGTAAATTACTGCTCTGCCTTGCCCTCACCGCAGCACTGACCGCGTGCAAGGGCGAAGACGCCACCCCGGCGGCGACCGCCCCGGCCGCCGATGCCAGCGCCGCCACCGCGCCGGCCAGCACGCACACGTTCTCTCCGGAGATCAACGCCGCTGACTTCGCCGAACTGGTCAAGACGCTGGCTTCGGACGAGTTCGAGGGCCGCGCGCCCGGCAGCAAAGGCGAAGAATTGACCGTCAACTACATCCGCGACCAGATGCAGCGGATCGGCCTGCAGCCCGGCAACGGCGACAGCTGGTTCCAGGACGTGGCGATGACCGAGACCACGGCCGACGAAACCACCTCGCTGAAGATCGACCAGGCCGGCAAGGCCAGCGAGCTGAAGTTCGGCACCGACATGGTGGTAGGCACCCGGACCGGCCAGACCGAAGTGAAGGTGGACGGCAGTGACATCGTGTTCGTGGGCTACGGCGTGGACGCACCGGAGCAGCAGTGGAACGACTACGCCGGCCAGGACTGGAAGGGCAAGACGGTGGTGATGTTCGTCAACGATCCGGGCTTCCATGTCGACGATGCGAAGCTGTTCGATGGCAAGCGCATGACCTACTACGGCCGCTGGACGTACAAGTTCGAAGAAGCCGCGCGCAAGGGCGCGGCCGCCGCGCTGATCGTGCACGACACCGCCGGCGCGTCGTATGGCTGGGACGTGGTCAAGAATTCCTGGGCCGGACCGCAGTACGACCTGCCGGCCAAGAATGATCCCGAAGCCCGCCTGCCGGTGCAGGGCTGGCTGAGTGCCGAGGCCGCCAAGGCACTGTTCGCCGGTGCCGGCCTGGATCTTGCGCAGGCTTACAAGGATGCCAACAAGCGTGGTTTCAAGCCGGTGCCGCTGAACGCCAAGCTGTCGGTGGACCTGAAGAGCACCACCGCCGAGAAGACGTCCCGCAACGTGGTGGGCGTGCTGCCGGGCAGCAGCCGGGCCGATGAAGCCGTGCTCTACATGGCGCACTGGGACCACCTGGGCAAGCATGAAGGCGAAGCAGACGACAACATCTACAACGGTGCGGTGGACAACGCCACCGGCGTGGCCGGCATCCTGGAAGTGGCCGACGCGATGATGCACCAGGATCCGAAGCCGGTCCGTTCGGCGGTGTTCCTGGCGGTAACGCTGGAAGAATCGGGCCTGCTCGGCTCCAAGTACTACGTGGCCCATCCGACCTTCCCGCTGGACAAGATCGCCGGCGTGATCAACATCGATGCGATGTCGGTCGCTGGCCGTGCCAAGGACATGACGGTGACCGGTTTCGGCAGTTCCGAGCTGGAAGACATCCTCAAGCCGCTGGCCGCGGCGCAGGGCCGCACGCTGCATGGTGAGTCGGCAGTGCAGAGCGGGTTCTACTTCCGCTCGGATCACTTCAACTTCGCCAAGGCGGGCGTGCCGGCGCTGTATGCCGATGGCGGCGAGGACCTGCTGGACGGCGGCGTGGAAGCGGGCCGCAAGGCCGGTGAAGACTACGGGCGCAATCGTTACCACGGCCCGAAGGATGAGTTCGACGCCGCGACGTGGAAGCTGGACGGCACCATCGAGGACCTGCAGTTGCTGCACGGTGTGGGCAAGGAACTGGCTGCAGGCGATCGCTGGCCGAACTGGTACGAAGGCAACCCGTTCAAGGCGGCGCGCGATGAGATGATGAAGGGCAAGGCCGCTCCGGCAGGCAAGTAAACGCCGGGTTGGCTGATGTGTATCTGCGGCGCCCTTCGGGGCGCCGTTTTTTTTGCGCGTGTTTGACGGCCAGCGGCCGTCACTACCGGGCATGCGTACGCGCAAGAAAAAACCCCGCTGCGTTAGCAGCGGGGTTTCTGGTTTGAACCCTGGCGATGACCTACTCTCGCATGGCTTGAGCCACACTACCATCGGCGCAGCTGCGTTTCACTTCCGAGTTCGGGATGGGATCGGGTGGTT